>NZ_JBDZDR010000004.1:0-439776 GCF_040049255.1 Mesorhizobium sp. KR2-14
AGATCGGGGCGGTCGACCGTGTGGGTGAAGAAGAAGCGCAGGGCCGAAACGATGCTGTTCCAGGTTGGCACGGGAACACCGTCGTCCTGCTGCCCGACCTGGAACCGGCGCAGATCATCCGGCGTCGCCGTATCCGGCGGCCGGCCCAGAAAGCTTGCGAACCGTCCGACATCGCGCAGGTAGTTGCGCTGCGTCTCCTGGCTGAACCGGCGCAGGGTCATGTCGTCGATCAGCCGCTGGCGCAGCGGGCTGATCGGTGCATCGAGAACAGGATGGGGCATGGTCGGGCTCCTTGTTGAAGAAGCCCGAGATGCTCTGCCCCAGCCGGACGACGTTCAATGCGGGCGCGGGGGCCGGCCCGTGACCTCTACCCCACCGCGCGCGCCCATCCCGCGCAGCGGGTTCGTTCCTCGGCCCCCTTTGCGTCATTCCACAGATTGGGCCCAATTGACGTTTCTGGCGCGCAATGGCTGATCCGCAACGATCCTGCGCTCCGATTCCAACTGAAGGAGCGACAGCGCGTATTGTGTCAGGAGGCCATCTGAAGGGTCTCGATACCATGGCGCCGCATTGGTTGCCGACGCGGAAGATTGCCCGCTTAGTACGCGAGTTTGTGCAGCGCACCCGCGAGCACGCGGATCCCGTCGACGATATCCTCGATGGACGAATACTCTTCCGGCGTGTGGCTTCGGCCGTCCTTGCTGCGCACGAAAATCATAGCGACCTTGGCGATCGCCGCCATCTGCTGCGAATCATGACCTGCTCCGCTCGCCATGGTCAGTGTTTTCACGCCCTGCGCCTCGGCTGCGCGCTGGATGGTGTTGATGAGATCCGGATCGCTAAGACACGGCTCGTGATCGATGCGATCGTGGATCTGGAGTTGCAGCCCGCGCCGCGTGGCGACCTCACGCATGAGCTCCTCTTGGCTGGCATACATCGCCCGGCGCTTCTCCGGATCGGGATGGCGCGCGTCGATGGTGAAGGTCACCGAACCCGGGATGACGGCCGGGGCGTTGGGCCACGGGCTGCAGCGCCCGATCGTCGTGACCGCGGGGCGGCCCATGCGGTGGGCATGGTCGATCACTCCCGACGCGATCTCCGCGAACCCCGCCATCGGGTCGTTTCGCAGGTCCATCGGAAAGGCGCCGGCGTGGTTCTGGACGCCTGTTAGGGTCACCTCGGTGTGCCGAATGCCGGTAATGGCATCAACCACTGCGACCGGGAGACCGGCCTGCTCCAGAACTGGCCCCTGCTCGATGTGCAACTCGAGAAAGGTGTCAATGTCATCGCGGCGCGCCTCCGGAATGCGGACGGGATTGAGTCCGACCGTGCGCATGGCGTCGGTGATCGACTCACCATCAAAGCCGCGCACAGAATCGATTTCGCTGGGCGCGATGCATCCGGTAATGGCGCGCGAACCCCAGAAGTTGGCGGTTGGAAAGCGGCTTCCTTCCTCCTCGCAGAGCGACACCGCTTCGAGCGTACGCTTCGGGCAGCCGTACTTCTCCTTGAGCGCACGAATGGCGATCAGAGCCGCCAGCACGCCGAGTGCTCCGTCATAGCGGCCGCCGGGTTTCTGCGTATCCATATGCGAGCCCGAGACGATCGACTTGCCTTTTTCGTTGCCTGGAAGCTTTGCCCAGACATTGCCGACGGCGTCGCTGGAGACGGCCAGGCCGGCCTCGCGGCACCAGCGGGAGAAGAGCGCGTTCGCCGCTCTCCATTCTGGCGAATATACGGTGCGCCAGACGCCGGTCCCGCTGTGTGCACCGATCGCACCGAGTTCCAGGATCAGGCGTTCTACCTCGGCGCCGTTGATATCGATCCTGTCCCCAAGCGCCATGGCTGGCTCCTCGTTTCTTCGGTCTGGTGATGAGATGGCGGTGGGACGTTACCCAAAGGCGACCTCGCGTCCCCGCTCGGCGTTTGGCCGGACGGTAGAATGTCTGCCGCTTGGCAAGTAGGCAAGTGAATCCTTCTGCGGAAGGCGAAGAATAGACCGAGACGACGTCAACAATTCGATTTCGAATGGCGCGGCGTTGCACGCTAAAGCAGGAATTCGAGTTGGTCCGCGGACGGCACGTTACTCCGGCCAAGGCCCGAAAGCGTAACGCCCAGCAGCCGAACCGATTTCCGGAAGGGATGGGCTGCTTCCAGTAGCGTCGTCGCGGCCGTGAGGATCGCGTTGTCATCCGGGAACGCGGTCGGAACGGTCCGGCTGCGGGTAATGATCTGGAAATCCGCGAACCGGATCTTCACGGTCACGGTCTTGGCCGCTAGGTCATGGTTCGCGCAGTAGCGCCAGACCTTGGCGACCAGAGGCTCCAGCTCGCGTTTTGCCGCCTCGAGGTCAGCGATATCGATCGCGAATGTGTCTTCCGCGCCAACCGACTTTCTCTCACGATCCGGCCTTACCTGCCGGTTGTCGATGCCGCGCGCGATGCCATGGAAGTAGGGGCCTGATTTCCCGAAGTGGTCTGTCAGGAACTCGATGGATTTTTCTTTCAGATCCGCGCCGGTCTCGATCCCGAGCGCCGCCATCTTCCTTGCCGTGGCTGGGCCGACCCCATGGAACTTTTTGACCGGGAGACCCTCAACGAAGGCGGGGCCGTTCTTCGGGGAGATGACGGCCTGGCCATTCGGCTTGTTGAGGTCCGAGGCCATCTTGGCAAGGAACTTGTTGTAGCTGATGCCGGCCGACGCGTTGAGGCCGGTGACCTGCTTGATCCTGCCACGAATCTCCGTGGCGATATCTGTCGCGATTGCGACGCCTTTAAGATTCTCGGTGACATCGAGATAGGCCTCGTCGAGCGACAGCGGCTCGATCAGCGGCGTGTACTCGGCGAAGATCGATTGGATTTGCATCGAGACGGCGTGATAGACGTCGAAGCGGGGTTTTACGAAGATAAGCTCGGGGCATTGGCGTGCAGCGGTCACCGAGGGCATCGCCGAGCGCACACCAAAGACGCGTGCCTCGTAGCTGGCGGCTGCGACCACGCCGCGGGCGGCCGGGCTGCCGACGGCGACCGGTTTGCCGCGCAGATCCGGATTGTCGCGCTGTTCGACCGACGCGTAGAAGGCATCCATGTCGACATGGATGATCTTCCGCGTCTGTGTCGCCACTTGCTCGGTCATCTCACTTCCATCGAGCGCATGCGCGTACGGCGATTCCGATCTGGCGCGCGCTGCGTTCCCCCGAGTCGGTTGTTCAGTTTCTGTAGGTAGGCCGCCGTTATCTGTCCCTAAAAATTTGCAAGAAAAAATTCCTGTTTCGTTCTCTTTTCCCATCCTCTTGATCGGCTTTGCGGATTCCTCTCGCGAGACTGACCAACGCCGAGCTTCGTGATCGGGAACGCCTTTCGGGGTGGATTGACTCGTCAGGGCGAAAGGAACAAAAGAAGAACATATCAGCTTGAAGAGCTGCTGGAAACCCCAGAAGGAGTGCCATTTCTGCCGTGTCGAAGCCAGCCGTCAATCCTGTGCTTGCCGAGCTTCGAGAGCGCATCAGCCAGTTCGAAGGTGGAGGGGCACGTGCCAAGTCCGTGCTGCCGTTTGCGGTTCCGGAGATGGACCGTGCATTGCCGGGCGGCGGGCTCGCCTTCGGCGCGCTGCACGAGATCGCCGGTGGCGGAGGCGGGACGGTCGACGGCGCGGCAGCCGCGCTATTCGTGGCCGGCATCGCCGCCCGGACACGGGGCAAGGTGCTCTGGTGCATGACCCGCCCTGACCTCTTCTTTCCGGCGATCTCGCAGGCCGGACTTCATCCCGACCGCGTCGTCTGGTGCGAGAGTGACAAGGAGGAAGAGGTTCTGTCGGCGATGGAGGAGGGGCTTTCGTTCGGCGGCCTGTCTGCGGTGATCGGCGAACTGGTCCGCCTGCCGATGAACGCCTCGCGGCGCCTGCAGTTGGCGGCAGAGAAGGCCGGCAGCATGGGCATCGTGCTGCGACGGTGGCGACGACAGACCGAGGCATCGGACTACGGACAGCCGACGGCCTCGGCGACGCGTTGGCGCATCAGCACCCTGCCGTCGGAACAATTGCCAGTGGCGGGCGTCGGGAGGGCCCGGTGGCTGGCGGAGCTGCTGCGGGTGAAGGCGGGCGAGTGCGCCGAGTTCGAAATTGGAGCCCCCGATGCCAAGGGTCGTATCTGTCTACTTCCCGTTTCTGTCGATCGACCGGATCAGGCGCCAGGCTTGCGACGCCTTGCCGGCTGACAAGCCGCTCGTGGTGATCGCGCGTAGTGGCGCCAAGCGCTGGATATCCGCCGCGGACCCGACGGCGCTTAAGCTCGGTCTGAGAGTGGGAATGCCCGCCAGCAAGGCGCAGGCCATGGTCGCTGGTCTCCTGATGGTCGACGCGCGGCCCACCGACGACGCGGGGGCGCTGGAGCGATTGGCGCTGTGGGCGCTTCGCCAATACAGCCCTGTCGTCGCGGTGGACGGCGTCGATGGTCTCGTTATGGACACCGAAGGGGCAGACCATCTTCAGGGCGGTGAGGAGCTTCTGCTTTCCGGTCTCGTCAATCGAATGCGCAGCCACGGTCTGACGGCGCGGGCGGCCATCGCCGACACCTGGGGCGCTGCGCATGCGTTTGCCCGGCTACGAGCAGCGGAGACAACCATCGTGCCCGTGGGCGAGGTTACCAAGGCGGTCATCGACCTGCCGATTGTGGCCCTGCGGCTTGCCACGGAGACTGTTCAGGGTCTGCGGGTGCTCGGCATCGACACGGTTGGTCAGCTCTCGGCCATGCCGCGCGCGCCGCTGACGCTGCGGTTCGGTCCGGAACCGGCCCGCCGCCTCGACCAGATGTTCGGCCGGGTCGCTGAGCCGATCGAGCCGATCCGCACCCCGGAACTCGTCGAGGTTTCGAAGAACTTCGCCGAGCCCATCGGGGCGGCGGAAACCATCGCCAAATACGTCCACCTGCTGGTCGGGCAGCTCACCGCCCAGCTCGCGCAAAACGGCCTTGGCGCGCGGCGTTGCGACCTCATCATCCATCGCGTCGACAACACGCTCCAGTATATGCGCGCAGGTCTCGCCAAGCCGGTCCGCGATTTGGCGCGCCTGTCGAAACTGCTCTGCGACCGCATCGAGACCATCGAGCCGGGCTTCGGCATCGAGAAGATGGCCCTCGTCGCCATCTCTGCCGAGCCGCTGGAGGAGCGGCAGGTCGTGTCGTCACTGCTAGATGAGGCGGTCGCCGACATCACGCCGCTCGTCGACATTCTCGGCAATCGCGGCTATCGGCTCTTCCGGGTCGCACCTGTCGCCTCCGACGTGCCGGAACGATCGGCCCGACGCATCTCGCCGACAGCGCCGGATATCGGGCAGGCCTGGGCCGCCAAGTGGCCGCGGCCGTCGCGTCTTCTCGCAAACCCCGAGCGCATCAAGGTCATTGCGCTGCTTCCGGATCAGCCGCCTGCGGTCTTCACCTGGCGCGGCAAGCGACGGAAGGTCATTCGCGCCGACGGTCCGGAACGCATCTTTGGCGAATGGTGGCTGCGCCCGCGCGAATTCCAGGCGGTGCGGGACTATTTCGTCGTCGAGGACGAGCTCGGCGAACGCTACTGGGTCTACCGTGCCGGCGACGGCGTCGACCCGGAAACCGGCTCGCATTTGTGGTTCCTGCATGGGGTGTTCGGATGATGCGCTATGCCGAGCTGCAGGTCACCACGCACTTTTCCTTTCTGCGCGGCGCGTCGAGTGCTGACGAGCTGTTCGTCTCCGCAGCGGCGCTTGGCATCGACGCGCTCGGCGTTGTCGACCGCAACAGCCTCGCCGGCATCGTGCGCGCCTGGGAGGCGGCCAAGGCCACCGGCGTGCGGCTGGTGGTCGGTTGCCGCCTCGATTTGACGGACGGCATGTCGGTTCTCGTCTACCCGATGGACCGCCCAGCCTATTCGCGCCTGACCCGGCTGCTTTCCCTCGGCAAGGCTCGTGGCGGCAAAGGCAATTGCCTGATCGATTTCGCGGACGTTGCCGAACACGCCGCCGGGATGATCGGCGTGCTGGTGCCCGACGAAGCCGACGAGGCCTGTGGCGTCCAGCTCCGCAAGCTGGCCGATTTGTTCGGGGGCCGGGCCTATGTCAGCCTGTGCCTGCGACGGCGGCCGAACGATCGCATGCGCCTGCACGGCATCGCCACCCTGGCCGCCCGGTTCAAGGTCAGGACGATCGTCACCAACGATGTGCTCTTCCATGAACCCGGCCGGCGGCAGCTTCAGGATGTCGTGACCTGCATCCGAACCCGCACGACCATTGACGATGTCGGTTTCGATCGCGAGCGCCATGCCGACCGCTACCTGAAGACGCCAGAGGAGATGCACCGGCTCTTCGCCGAGTATCCCGAAGCGCTTGCGCGCACGCGCGAAATTGTCGAGCGGTGCAGGTTCGATCTCGCCGAGCTGCAGTACCAGTATCCGGAAGAGGCGATCGTGCCTGGCCTCGATCCGCAGCAATCGCTGGTCAAGTTCACCTGGGAGGGCGCTGCTGGCCGCTATCCCGAGGGCGTGCCTGAGAAGGTCCGCAAATCCCTGCGGCATGAGCTGGAGCTGATCCGGGTCATGAACTATGCGCCCTATTTCCTGACGGTCTATTCGATCGTGCGTTTTGCCCGGTCGAAGGGCATCCTGTGTCAGGGCAGGGGATCGGCCGCAAACTCGGCCGTGTGCTACTGCCTTGGCGTGACCTCCATCGATCCGGAGACGAACGACCTGCTGTTCGAGCGCTTCGTCTCCCGGGAGCGCGACGAGCCGCCGGATATTGACGTCGATTTCGAACACGAGCGCCGCGAGGAGGTCATTCAGTGGATTTATGACACCTATGGTCGAAGCAGGGCGGCGCTCTGTTCGACGGTGACCCGTTACCGTGCCAAGGGCGCGCTGCGCGACGTCGGTAAGGCGCTCGGCCTGCCGGAGGACATGATCGGACAGTTGGCCGCGGGGGTGTGGGGCTGGTCGGAAGGGGTGTCCGAACGCCAGCTCAAGGAGAATAACCTCAATGTGGCCGACTATCGGCTGAAGCTGACGCTGGAACTCGCGCAACAGCTCATGGGCGCGCCGCGCCATCTCGGCCAGCACCCGGGCGGCTTCGTGCTCACCCATGACCGGCTCGACGATCTCGTGCCGATCGAGCCGGCGCGCATGGACGACCGGCAGGTGATCGAATGGGACAAGGACGACATCGAGGCGTTGAAGTTCATGAAGGTCGACGTGCTGGCGCTCGGCATGCTCACCTGCATGGCGAAGGCCTTCGCCCTGATGGCCAAACACAAGGGCGATGTCCGCGACCTCGCCTCCATCCCGGCGGAAGATCCGAAGACCTACGCGATGATCCGGAAGGCCGATACGCTCGGCACCTTCCAGATCGAAAGCCGCGCGCAGATGTCGATGCTGCCGCGCCTGAAGCCTCGCACCTTCTACGACCTCGTCATCCAGGTTGCCATCGTCCGGCCCGGCCCGATCCAGGGCGACATGGTGCATCCCTATCTCCGTCGCCGGGAAGGCAAGGAGCCGGTCGACTATCCCACGCCGGAACTGGAGGCGGTTCTTTCCAAGACGCTCGGCATTCCGCTGTTCCAGGAGTCTGCCATGAAGGTGGCGATGGTCTGCGCCGGTTTCACGGGCGGCGAGGCCGACCAGCTCCGCAAATCCATGGCGACCTTCAAGTTCACCGGCGGCGTCTCGAAGTTCAAGGACAAGCTCGTCTCCGGCATGGTCAGGAACGGCTATTCGGCCGAGTTCGCCGAGCGCACCTTCAGCCAGCTCGAGGGCTTCGGCGCCTACGGTTTTCCGGAAAGCCACGCCGCCAGCTTCGCCCTCATCGCCTATGCCTCCAACTGGGTGAAATGCCATCACCCGGACGCTTTCTGCGCCGCGCTGCTCAATTCGCAGCCGATGGGCTTCTATGCGCCGGCGCAGATCGTGCGCGATGCCGGTGAGCATGGTGTTGAAGTGCGGCCGGTCTGTGTGAACGCGTCACGCTGGGACTGCACGCTCGAGGAGGCGGGCGAGGGCGACATGAAGGCGGTCCGCCTCGGCATGCGGATGGTGAAGGGGCTCGCCACCGCGGACGCCGCCCGCATTGTCGCCGCCCGCGCCGACCAGCCATTCGCCTCTGCCGACGAACTGTGGCGGCGGTCTGGGGTGCCGACGGCCGCGCTGGTGAAGCTCGCCGAGGCCGACGCGTTTTTGCCGTCGCTGAAGCTTCAGCGCCGTGACGCGCTGTGGGCGATCAAGGCGCTGCGCGACGAGCCGCTGGCGCTTTGGGCGGCCGCCGCCGAACGCGAAGCCCGCCAGGTCGCGGAATTGCAGGAGCCGGACGTTGCCTTGCCGTCGATGCGGGCAGGGCACGAGGTCGTGGAGGATTACGCGCATGTCGGGCTGACACTGCGCCAACATCCGGTCGCGTTCCTGCGCCAGGACCTGCAAGGACGGCGCGTCGTGACGTGTGCTGAGGCCATGGCCGCACGGGATGGTCGCTGGCTAATGACGGGCGGTCTGGTCCTCGTTCGCCAACGGCCGGGATCGGCCAAGGGGGTCATGTTCATGACGCTTGAAGACGAAACCGGCATCGTCAACGCAGTCATTTGGCCCAAGCTGTTCGAGCGGCAGCGCCGGCTCGTACTGTCGGGCACGATGTTGGCGATCAACGGCAAAATCCAGCGGGAAGGCGACGTCGTTCATCTCGTCGCCCAGCGGCTGTTCGACCTGTCGGGAGATCTCGGCCGGCTCGGGGAGCGGGATGTCCAGTTTCCGCTGCCGAATGGGCGCGGCGATGAATTTGCGCGTGGCAATGCCGCGCCCGATCCACGCGAGCGGCCGAAAGCGGCCGCGCCAGCGCGGGACATCTTCATACCCGACCTGCATATCGATCGGCTCAAGGTGAAAAGCCGGAATTTTCATTGAGCCATGGCCGCAGTGCCTGACGGCTTCGCGCCGGCGGCCGCCAATCCGTAAGGGGGCGCTTGGTCATTACCCGGAAGCAGACATCGTCAACGAACACTTTGTAGCTCGCGGCTGCGCCACATAGATGCCCGCCTCGGTCCGCCGGGACAGGATTCTTTTGTGGGGTTGGAGGAGCAAAAATCGGAGAGCGATCTTCGTCAGCCTGTGTTTCCACCCTCAAGTGGGAGCGCATACAGCCTCCATCACGACAATGTGAGACGAGCCAGCAGGGGGCGGGGTCCGGTCTGGGGCTAACTCCAGGGCTCGCGATCGGGAATACTTCAATCAAAGGTTGCCAAGGATTCGTCCCTTCGCTCGAGTCAGCGACAGCAAGGCCATTTCAAGCGGCTGATGCGTCGATCCGACCTGCGCAAAGGATTCATTTTGTGCGACGAAGGACCCGTGTTGCGTGATTAAGGATTCATTTCAAGAATAGGAATGTGAATCCCATTGTATGAAATATAAATCGGAAAGAATCATTAATGAAGTGACGAGAATGAGATGAGGAGGCCGGAGATGTTTTAATAGTCATAAATTACATCCTAAAATGGAATTCTTATAACCACAGCGCGGCCTTCACATTGCACATGCTCATCTTGATGACGGCCGCTGAGTGGAGGATGATGGTCGCCTCACACGTAGGAGCCCACAGACAACGAAGGAGCAGTCAGATCTAGCGGTCAGGGAGGTTATGAAACACCAAGAGTTACGAACCGCACGCATCTCCTCGTCGAGATCGCTGTCGGTTGAAATCGAGCGATCGTTCGAACGGATGGTGGTGTTGAGGGCACTTCGCAAGCTACGGGTGCGCGCCGCCCGGTCAACGGTTGCTGGGGGCGAACTCTTCTGTTCACACGAACGTAGGAGACCACAATGCCCAATGCACATAGGCATAACTCGGTCAGTGCATGCCGCGGTCATCTCAGCAATGACCATGAGGCGTCAGTCGCGCCACCTAAGGAGGTCCTTGGGCTACCCCATCCTCTTCGGCAGGCGACGCGAGGCTTCGACATGCGTCGCAAGAACGGGGTCATCTGGGCGATGATGGAGCACCCCGACGACAATGATTGGCCCGGCGTCGCCCGGGCCGAAGTTGAGCAGGTTTGGGAAAGGCATCCCTACCCCCCGCCTGAAGGCCGAGACGGCCTGGAAGGAAAGCTGAGGAGGGCGAGATGAAGATCCTCGCTAGCCATGAGCTACCAACGGAGACTCCTGAGATAGACCGCGGTCGTGCTGACCCATTGGCAAGCCCCTCCGACCGAAGCAGCCTAGACCTTGTCTGGGGAGCTGAGGCGATCGGCGATCTGCTTGGTATCACGACAAGGCGAGCTTTTCACTTGTTGGGACAGAACGCGATCCCTGCAAGGAAGATCGGAGGTCGATGGGTGGCCGCTCGAGCGCGCCTCCGAGAGTTCTTCCAGTTCCAACAGTAGCGGGCCCCAGAACCAGCCACTGAGTACGTAGCGCGTCAACTTTCGACAATCCCAGCGCGACTGTGTGCAGTCCGCGAGGAGGAGAACTATGTCTATTCGCAAGAAGAAATGGAAGAGCGGAGGGAAGATTAGGGCAGCATGGGTTCTCGACTACGTCGATGAGCATGGAAAACGTCGTCAGAAGACATTTCATACCAAGATGGAAGCAAAAAGCGCAGAGGCGAAGTTTAGATATGAGTTATCTGTGCGCCGTCATGTGGATGCAATAGATCAACTTACAGTAAATGGCGCCATAGAATTGTGGGCTAAATCTCGGGAAGGAGGTGATCTCGAGGAGGCAACGAAATTGTCTTACCAATCAATTGTAAAGTACAACATATTACCATTCATAGGTACTCGTCTATTGAATGATTTCTATATACAAGATGTTCTCCGATTTGAGGATGAGCTTAAGAATACTCCTTACCCGCCGGATTTTCCGTCCCCGCGTAAGCGTGGGCGACTACGATCGCGTGACGCTGTGCGACGCGCAACAATGGTGCTCGGAGCGATTTTCGCGACAGCCCAACTCCACGGTAAGGCCACGCACAATCCAGTCTACGCTATTCCGCGGAGGAAGCGCCCTTATCGCAAAACGGATCGAGAGAAAGTCGCCAATAAGCCGCAGGTCGGAGTGGACATCCCCACGCTAGAGGAGATCGGCCTGATACTCGACCATGTCTGTGGTCGGTACTGGCGACTGATCGTCGTCGTCATCTTCTCCGGGCTGCGCGCTTCCGAACTGCGAGGACTTCGTTGGATAGACATCGATTTCAAGCGCGGCGTAATCCAAGTGCGACAACGGGCCAATTTCCGCGGAAGGCTTGGGCCGCCAAAAAGCAAGGCCGGATTTCGGACAATACCAGTACCGCCGTATGTCTTGCAGATGCTTAGCGAATGGAAAGACGAGTGCTCTGGTGGATCCTTGGGCCTGGTGTTTCCAACAAAGAGGGGGACAGTCCCGGGCTATCAGGTCATCATCAGATGTTCGCTCCGCCCTACCATGAAGCGTGCCGGCCTGATGGTGGACAAGGGCAGGGTCGACAAGAACGGGAACAAAGTCCTGTCTCCCAAGTACACTTTGCATGCCCTTCGACACTTCTACGCATCGTGGTGCATAAATCGTGTGGAGGATGGTGGGCTGGGCCTCATGGTCAAGCAGGTGCAGGAGCGTATGGGTCATGCCAACATTCAGATCACCATGGACACCTACGGCCATCTTTTCCCCATCAGGGACGAGGGCGAAGCGCTCGCAAGAGCCGAAAGGCTCTTGCGACGCAACAAGGACGCAACAAGGACGTGGCGCCGAGGAGGCTAAGCCCTTGCTCGCAATAGGAGATCCGCGCAAGGAGTTGCGGAGCTGCAGTCCGTTGGTCCTCCGGGAGCGCCGGATTCGCCAGCATTTTGAGCCAAAATTTCGGCCGCGGAGCTTCCTATGCGGCATAAGCGTGACGCCAAGGCCCTCAAGGGTCGGAAAATGCTGCTAAGTCATTGAAAAATAATGGCTGGGGAACCTGGATACTCATTTCGCCCCTCGTTAAGCTCATGTATCCATTGACTTTCAAAGGCTTACCAACGATCTAGAGGTACGCAATAGAGGTACGCATTGAGGTGCGCACGGATGTCGCGGGCGGACAGACGTTTTCTTGAGAAGATGAATGGTGGCCGTTGGAGGGTGGTGGTGTCGGTACCCCGCGACCTCCAGAAGTTGGTCGGGAAGACCAAGCTGAAAGAGCCGCTAGACACGGACAGCCTCGTCGTAGCTAATCAGCTAAAGTACGCCGTGGTCGCCAGGCTGAAGGCGACCATTGATCGCCATCGGGCGGGAACAGGTTCTGATGATCTTGCCCGCGAGGCACTAGCTCTGCGCGAGGCTTTGGCACGAACGGAGCGCGCATCCGAGCCGAGCGGGTACACCGATTATGATGCCTTAGCAGACACTATTGCCATCCGGGCGGAAGAGATCGCAGGAGCACCGCAGGGAGAGGAAGCCGGTCAACCCGTCTTCGACCCCGACCGCGAGGCACGGGCTATCCAGTTTGCCGACATCGCCTTCGGCCGTGCTACTCCCCTTGACGCACCTATGGACACATTTCTCGCAGAAACGAAGAGATGGAACGCCCGCACGAGGGCGGACTTTGAGCGTGCGTTTGGCTACCTCAGAACATGGATGCTATCGAAGTCCTATCCATGCACGGTGGAAGCAGTGACCCGCCGGGTCGCGGGCGAATTCGTCAGCAGTCGATTGGTGGAGCACGGCATGGCGGGTGCGACCATCAACAAGTATCTGTCTGGCCTCTCGGGCTATTGGAAGTGGCTCGTCAAAAAGGGGTACGTGTCTAGCAACGTGTGGGAGGGGCAGCGGGCTGAAAAGCGCCGATATGATCATGAAGAACTGGGCATGCGCGAGTTCACCTCTGACGAACTCGACAAGCTCTTTATGGGACAGCCAAAACGTTCCTTCGTCTATGACGCGATGGCGATTGCAGCCCTTACAGGTGCGCGGCTGGGTGTTGTTGTCTCCTTAAAGGTGCGCGACTGTCAGGAAGGCAACTTCCACTTTGCGCGAGCCAAGCACGAGAAGCATTCGCGCCTGGTACCAATTCATCCCGATCTGAAAGGCCTGATCGCCGCGCGTACGCGGGGGAAGAGGCCAGATGAAGACTTATTTCCGGAGCTTCCTCCCCTTGGACCGAATGACGACCCAAGGCGCGAACGTGGCCAGCCTCTAACCAAGTCGTTTGGAACCTACCGCCAGTCGCGTGGGGTCGAAGACCTCCGGCCAGACGGGCGGTCGCGGGTGAACTTTCACTCCTTCCGGCGGTGGTTCATATCGAGCGCGAGTAGGGCGCTGAATGAGGGAGCCACAGGCTACTCTCCATGGACGATAGCCGAGGTGGTTGCACACTCGAAGGACGACATGCCGCTGGACATGACTATGGCCCACTACAAGGCACCGGACGACATGAAGGCGCGGCGAGCCTGCGTTATGGCGGTTCAACTACCGCCAAAGGCGAGAAAAGCACTCCTCATGCGCTATCCCGCACCACTGGAATCGTCGCGCGTGGCAGATGAAGAATTGCTGACGCGAGCTTAACGCAACTCCCCAGTAGGCACACGGGGCAACCAGTCCGGGTTCCGCTCGACAACCCCATGCGTGCGATCTGCTAGCCGCGAGCTAGAGAACGCGGTCGGCCGGCTTCTCGCAGTCTTCGGAATAAGCTTGGGGGCTGAACACTCATGACCTGTGGCCAATGCCCCCGCTGTCATCCGGTGGCGGGGGCATTTTCATGCTGCGGTGGACACCGTAGAGAGGCATAGAGAGCGCGTGGTGTGTTCCACCACTCGGCTACTATGACGAGCGTATGCCCGACCCCGCAGCGCAAAGAAGTACAATCCTCACTGCTTGGCCGCACGCTCCTGGTTCAACGCGAACAGGCGCGCCAGAATTTCATCATCGGACAGGTCCGCAGGCCACCCATATGCAGCCGCCACAGCCTCGTCCAGCACCTTGTGGGCGTGCTGGAGCCATGCCGGGCGCTCGTTGTAGAGATTCGTCAGGGTGCGCTTCTTGAGCTTCCGGGCGGCATCCTCGTTGATCGGCAGGATGCGGTCGGGATAGCCGGGAAGCACCTCCTGTTCCCTCTTCACCAGATCAGCGGGATTGAGCCAGTTCTCTCGAAGCTCGTGGAGACGAGCCGCTGCCGTCGCGATAGCCATGGCGCGAGGGTCTTCGGCATAGTCTCCGGCCGGTATGTCCGGAGTCAGCCCCGCGGGGAACGGGAAGGTCTCAAAGGTGGTCGTGGGCGTGTAGCGCGGCCGGTCCTCCAACGAGGTTCCCATGCGCAACGACCATAACTCATGGAAGCGCGAATGAAGGATGCCGAAGACCGTGTCGTCATCCCGAGCAATGGCCACCACTTGGCTGTCCGGGACCGTGACGTTGGACACCCAGATGAACACCCGGTGTTTGGCAACTCGCGCAGTCGCTGCATAACGATTGCAGCCGTTCATGGCAGATCGTAACGCATGTCGAGGTCGTTGATGAAGCCACCAAGAGGCTTGACTGGAGGGATGTGCTTCCGTGAGTCGATAAGGTTTGACCTTTTGCTCGACATGATCGAAGGGGCTCTCGTAAAGTGCCGCATCATC
Source organism: Mesorhizobium sp. KR2-14 (assembly GCF_040049255.1). Taxonomy (NCBI): domain Bacteria; kingdom Pseudomonadati; phylum Pseudomonadota; class Alphaproteobacteria; order Hyphomicrobiales; family Phyllobacteriaceae; genus Mesorhizobium; species Mesorhizobium sp. KR2-14. Next base: position 14,570 of record NZ_JBDZDR010000004.1, read on the forward strand.
CTCCGCTAGACCGGTGAAATCGATGATCCAATAGTCTCTTGGTCGTCTGACAACGTCGAGACCGTTGATCCATGGAAAGACTACATCAGCGTTGTTTCTGCCATTGGGGTTAGTGGGACACAATAGTAGCTCGCGGGCGGCTTCACCCGAGATATCGAAGTCACCGCCCTTCTGATTTCCAATGAACGCAACGTCCATATTCGTGGCAAGCGGAGCCGCCGTTGTTAGGTCGTAGGCGCTAGAGGTCAGGTCGCTGTTGATGCCAGCAACATCTGCCCCATCTAGGCGACAGGGAAGAGTTTCGTTTATCGTTGATGCGAACGAAACAATTGAAACACGGACGGCAGCGCCTTCGACAATCCATCGCTCATCTGCCCAAGCGTCAAAAATGCCCCCCATATCGGCTATTCGGTCCAACACCCTCCGATTGGCCCCACCTCGGATGGAATTCGTTGCGACTAAACCTGCCATGCTGGTTTGACCAGAGGAGATGAGTTCACGCGCCTTCTCGAACCAGTAACAAACAAGGTCGGCTCCGCCTGGAACTCTGTTGATGAAAAGCTGCCGAAGCTGTTGAACATATGGCGTTCCGAGACGATCAAGCATGAGCTTGTCCCCAAGGAACGGCGGATTGCCGATGATGGCATCGGCCTTCGGCCACCCGGCTTCTAGCCATCGCCCGCCTTCCTCGCCCGGCTCCCATGTCATCAGGGCGTCCCGGCATTCGATGGTCTCCAACGGCTTCAGGATGGGGTCCGCGCTGGCCGCAAAGCCGTTCTTCAGCATCCACTGGATTTCACCTATCCAGATGGACACGCGGGCAAGTTCGGCGGCATAGGGATTGATCTCGATGCCCTTGACCACCTCCGGGCCAATCCTCGGGAAGCCCCTTGGCAGCCCCAAGGCTTCAGCCTCAACCTGCGCCTTGTGCTCCAAGTCCTTCAACGCGCGAAGCGCGAGGTAGAGGAAGTTCCCCGAGCCGCAGGCAGGGTCGAGAACGCGGAAGTCGGCGAGGCGCTTCAAATGCGCGTCAAAGATAGCCTGGGCCTGGTTCCGAGCCTTGGTTGCGGTACCTCCCTTCGAGGAGGTGGCCTTGTCCATAAGAGCTGCGATCTCAGCCTTGGCCTTCTCCCATTCCGCCGTCAGCGGCTCCACGATGACCGGGTTGATGATCATCATGATCTTGTCCCGGTCGGTGTAGTGCGCGCCAAGCTGGCTGCGCTTGTCGGGGTCGAGACCGCGCTCAAACAGGGTTCCGAGGATGGACGGGTCGATATCACCCCAGTAGCGTTTGGCGGCGCTGTGGACGATGCCAATTTCTTCCCTGGTCAAGGCGAAGACGAGTTCGTCATCGAACAGGCCACCGTTGAACCACGCCACCTTTTCGAACCCGACGCGGCCACCTGTCTTCATCGCCGCGAACAAGCTCCGGGCGAAGCTTTCGAACTCCTGGGGGTCTTCCAAGGCGCGTTCCAGCATGCGCGTGAACATCGCATCCGGGAGCAGCTTTACGTCCTCCGCAAACATGCAAAAGACCAGCCGGTTGATGAAATGCGCAACTTGTTCGGGTTGATGACCACGAGCGCGCAACGAACGGGCAAGTTCGGCAAACTCCCCGGCGACCTCTTCGGTAAGCTCTTGCCGAGTCTTGGTGGGGCGCAGTGCCTCCGGGTCGGACAGCGCCGCCTTCAGCCACCCACGCTTGTCAGGGTCGGCAAGATCGCTGATGGCGATCTCGTAGGCCTTGGAAACCGAATTGGTCCAGTTCGTGTGGATGCGGATGGTCGTGCCGATGTCGGACACGATCAGCAGGGGTGGATTGTCCAGGGCGACGGCGTAGCGTTGAAGCTGCGCGAAGGCGGTGTCGAGATTGGCCTTCGTGCCCTTGTATTCCCAGCCGAAATGCCCGCGCTTGAACACGTCCGCGAAGCCATTGCCGCCAGTGGTCTTGGATGCGCCGACCTCGAAGCCATAGTCTTTGCCGGTCGGGTCAGCTTCCGCTGGGCTGGGCTCTCCCAGCATCCGGCAAAGGTCGAGGAAGTGTTCCTGCGCGGCAGCGCTCTCCTTGAGAGACGAGTTCAGCCATTTGGAAATAAATTGTTGCGGTGTCATGCGATGCGGAGCCCCCCTCAGGCATGTTTGGACGCGACAATAGGCAGGCAGTATGCCCGGAAGCAAGCCGCCGATATGCGAAGCAGTGCCGCCCGGGGCTCGCGAGCTAGGGGGTGTTTTCACGCTGCGGTGGAGACCGTAGAGCGCCGTTTGCTGGGTAGAGGGAGTTCTGTACCCGATTGAGGTCCGCGCGCCGCCACGGTCGCTGCGGGTGCGGCAAGAATGATGGTCAATTACCGCCCACAATATAGGAGGGATGGATTACCCCTCACAATAGGAGGGGGCCCAATCCCCGGCCCGGTTAAAGCTATATCTTATGAGACAGCTTTAGGCTCCCCTCATGCGGGCCAAGGACATGTCCTAGGACATACCCTTCTATGATCACCTTCTATCATCCCCTTCTACCTGGCTTGGTCTTCCGCCTTCTGCCAAGCCTGGCCAGAGGCTTTTCAGGAAGGTGATGATGATGGTCTCCCATTGGAGACCTCCCCCTTCCTGATCTTCACCATCCATCTCCAGCCGTCTTCACCCCGGTCCATCTGGTCCGAGGTCATCGGCACGCGACAACTGCAAGGAACAATCGCCATGCTGGTCATCACCATCACGTCGAATGACAACGGTCGCAGCTTCACCGCCTCCTGCGAAGGTGTCAGCTACAGCCATTCCCGGAAAGACCCCATCGCCCCGCTCTGCCGCAGACTTATCGACCATGGCCATTCTCCCGACATGATGGTCATGGTTTGTCGGGGAGCTTTCCCGGTCATGAAACCTCGCTCACTCGGCGCATGGGCCGAGCATGACATCGTGGAGGACGACAACCGTGGTCTTCTGCGCAGACGCTACAGGGCGCTGCCTGACATCCGAGGGGATGCCGCCACGCAGATCAATTGCGAAAGCCAAGCAGCCTGACTGATATCGGCAAGCTCCCGGCCTGAGCCGGAAGCCCCCTTGCTAGAAGGGTATCCAGAGGGTCACGGTGAGGCGCACCGTGGCCCTGTTTTTTTCGGAAGCTCGCGACTCCCTTCGTGGTCGGTAGGCGGCATTCTTTCCGCTGCCGCAGAGATCGTGGAGCCGCGCTTCATGTGGGCCGAAGGTTTCCGCTTGGGCGTTCATTGTTGCCGCTGCCGTAGAGGCCGTGGAGACGGTTTTCATGTTCGCCGAGGGATTTCCTCTTGGGCAGGCATGAGGCCGCTCTATGATCGCTACGGGTGCGGAAAATGGGCCTATGAGGGGGCGGGATGTTTTGCCGCAAAAATTCGAGCCGGTCCCTCTCACAATGGGGCGGCTGGCTTCCCCCTCCGCCCCCGAATGTTTGGCGTTTCTTTCGCGGCCACGTTGTCGGGAGACATGCCCACCCCTAGTTCAATCGCCCCGGAAAAATCCTGCTGGGGAAATGTCGGGTGGGCGCCTGGGAGACTCGGGGGACGTGCTGACAAGGTTTTGGGTTCGGCAGGCTCCCACGGTGACGCTCATCCCCGGACAGGCACGAAGCCCCTCCACGGCCTTCCCTGAGCCGGCATTAATGGTGTAGAGTTTACTCCTATGGACAGCATCTCCCGCTACCATATTTCCGTCTCTGAAGACGGCTTGTGGAACGTGATCGACACCTCCAGTGGTGGGCCTGCCGAGGTCGATCTCAAGGGCTTCATCGTACTGCTTTACCGGCTCCCCGAATGGGAGGCTAAAGCCTTGTCCAGTTGGCTCAATGAGCGCTCGGGCTACAATCGAGCAGGAGGCAGCGCGCGACCCTCCCGCTGGCCTCTCAAAGACCCCTGACAGCTGGCCGCGAGCCGCGCGATGCCGCTGGTCCATGTGCAAGTCTCGGTTCTCCTGACCTGATAGAAGGCACCAGACTGCGCTTGTCCTTTCTGCACTTCTCGCCCGCTCCGGCTTGCTGGTGCGGGCCTTTTTTCGCCCCGAGACGCGCCATACCGAAAACCCCTGGCAAAACCGGCTGCCTCGCCCCAGCCCTTTCAAGGGGGTCAGAAGCGGCTTGACCGCATACGGAAACCAATTGTATACGGTATAGTAATTTGAGCCGATGAGGACGTTTCCCTATGAGCAAGCGTGTTGCCATTTATCTACGCGTCTCCACTGCCGAGCAGACCACCGACAACCAGCGCCGAGAACTTGAGGCCGTGGCCCAGCGGGCAGGCTGGGAGGTGGTCCAGGTCTTCGAGGACAAGGGTATCTCGGGAACGAAGGGCCGCGATAAGCGACCCGCCTATGACGCGATGCTCAAGGCCGTGACGCGGCGAGAGGTAGACATGGTAGTGGCGTGGTCGGTGGACCGCTTGGGCCGCTCCATGCAGGAACTAACTGCGTTCCTGGGCGAACTCCATGGCCGTGGTGCTGACCTCTATCTCCACCAGCAGGCGCTCGACACCACGACGCCCAGCGGCAAGGCCATGTTCGGAATGATGGCCGTCTTTGCCGAGTTCGAGCGGGCTATGATCGTGGAACGGGTGAACGCTGGGCTGGCGAGGGCCAAGGCTCAGGGAAAGAAACTGGGCAGGCCATCGCATGGCGGCGAGATTGAAGCCAAGGTGCGTCAGCTTCGCTCGACCGGGATGGGTGTGGTGAAGGTGGCGAAGACGCTGGGCATCGGCGTGTCGGTCGTCCAGCGTATCGAGAAGGCAGCGGCGTGAGTGGCGTGTCCGCGTGAAGCGGGGCGTCTATTGGTTTTCCACAGGCTCCGGTGAGGTACGCAGAGAGGTGCGCACAGAGGTACGCAATGCGCGAGCCTGGATCGTAAGCTCTTGATAATTATCGGGAAATATCAGCGTAAAAAGGTTGGCTGGGGAACCTGGATTCGAACCAGGACTAACGGAGTCAGAGTCCGCTGGTCTACCGTTAACCTATTCCCCAGCATTGCGGCAAAGAACCAAGTGCCGCGGCTGTGTCGAAGCAGTTGTTGCTGCCTGATGCGGGGTGGGTTTTAGCCATGGCGGGAAAATAGTCAAGTGCGCAAAGCACTTCAATTCACGTTTCATCACGCCCAAAAACCGCAATGGGCGCCGGCGCTGCGAATTTTTCGCCATGCGGCGCTCAGGTGCGGCGGGAGAATTGGGTCTTCTCGAACACCAGAACCATCACCAGCGCCAGAATCAGCGGGATGATGAGATAAAGCAGGCGAAACACCAGCAGCGCGGCAAGGACTGCCACCGGGTCCATGTCGGACAGCCCGGCCAGGAACACCACCTCCAGCACGCCAAGCCCGCCCGGTGCGTGCGAAAGCAGCGCCACCGAGAACGAAATCACGAAAACGCCCAGCACGACGAAGTAGCCGGGATTCCCGGCCGCCGGCAGGGCGAAATAGATAATGGCCGCGGCGGCCATCAGCTCGATCGGCCCGATGATAAGCTGGCGCGCCACGATGGGCAGGCGCGGGTAGTGGATCTGCAGGCCGCCAAGCCGCAGCGGCTTCAGCCCGAGCCAGCTGCCGAAAACATAAAGGCCCACCAACGCCAGAATCATCGCGCCCGTTGTGCGCGAGGTCGAGATCGGCAGCACGTCGACGAAACGGTCGAGCACTTCCGGCTCGAATATCAGAAGAATAGCGCCGAGCAGCAGGGCGCCGAGCACGAAGGTGAAGGAACACAGCGCCACGAGGATGCCGACCTCCTGGCCAGTCAGGCCCTTGGTGGCGTAGGCGCGGTAGCGGATCACCGCCCCCGACAGCACCGAGCCGCCGATATTATGCGACAGCGCATAGGTGGTGAAGGAGCAGGCCGTGATGAAGCCGAAGGAAATCTTCTTTCCCAGGTGGCTGAGGGCGATGTGGTCGTAGCCGGCCAGCGCCGCATAGGCGACAATTGAACTTGCCATGGCCAGGATCCAGGCGCGCAGGGGAATCGCCGCCAGCCCGTCGCCCACATCCTCAAGCGAGATGCCGCGCAGTTCGTTGTAGAGCAGCCAGACCGAGAAGGCGACCGCGCAAAGCCCGATCACGGGCCAGATGTAACGCTTCCAGGTCATCTAGGTGCGGCCATGCCTGCGGGGCTCCTTTGGCGGCGTCGGTGGGCAGGAGGCCGGAAACCGAACCCCCAGCGGCGGTGTTGTTCCAGAAATGCCTGATCGAAGCCGGCTGTTCAACCTTCAAGTCGAGCGCCGTGCGGGTCTATTTTTCATCGATGCCCTTGGTGAAGCAGCCCGGCGCTGCTATCCTGCGCCCAACTGAAAAATCGAAGCGTCTGCAGCGTCCTCTCGGTTCGCGCGACGCAAGAAGGACATTGCAGGTGGAAGACCCCGAAACCGGCGCGCGGGCGCCGGAAGCGGGCGTGTCCAGCGGGAGCCGGTCGCCGCGCGGCGGACCGGGAAACCCGACGGCCAGCCCGAAAAAACGGGCGCCGGGCTCTCGATCCGCCGACAGGCAGGCGAGGGCCGAGGCACCGCAGGCCCCCAAGGGCAAGAAGCGTCGCAAACGCAAGCGCGGCCGCAAGGTTTTCGCGCGCGATGGCGCGCCTGCGCCCGCTGGTAAGGTCGCGCCTGCCGGCAAGGCTGCTGCTCCCCAGGCGCAGGCCGGCCGCCGCGGGGTTGCGGAAGCAGCTCGCAGCAACATTTCCGTCGCCATCGTCGACCGGCGCAAGGAACGACGAGTAGAGACGGGAGACCTCCCGGTCTTTGCCGCGCTCGACCTGGGCACCAACAACTGCCGCCTGCTGGTTGCGGTTCCGGGGCGGCCGGGCCAGTTCAGGGTGGTCGATGCCTTTTCGCGGATCGTGCGCCTGGGCGAGGGGCTTTCCACCACCGGGCGTCTGTCGCAGGCGGCCATGGACCGCGCCATCGAGGCGTTGAAGGTTTGCGGCGACAAGCTTGGCAGCCGCTCCATCCGGCGCGCAAGGCTGATCGCAACCGAGGCGTGCCGCTCGGCCGAGAACGGCGCCGAATTCCTTGCGCGCGTCGAAGCCGAGGCGGGACTGAAGCTGGAGATCATCGACCGCCAGACCGAGGCGCGCCTCGCCGTCTCCGGCTGCGGCTCGCTCGTGGAGCGCGGCACCGAAGGCGTCGTCCTGTTCGACATCGGCGGCGGCTCGTCCGAGATCGCTTTGATCGACATTTCCGGGCGCCGTTCGGCGCGCCTCGCCAACCACATCGTGTCGTGGACCTCGCTGCCGGTGGGCGTTGTCTCGCTGGCTGAGCGATTCGGCGGTCGCCATGTCACGCCGGAAAGCTTTGCGGCCATGGTTGCCGATGTGGCCGACCGGCTGGCGGGCTTCGAGGGGCGGGACCGCATCGATCATCTGATGGATAGGTCGCGTTTCCACCTGCTGGGCACCTCGGGCACTGTCACCACTCTCGCCGGCGTGCATCTGGGGCTGGAGCGCTACGACCGGCGCCGGGTCGATGGCCTGTGGATGGACAATGCCAGCGTGGACCGCATGATCGAGAAGCTGCTGGGCTGGGATTTCCAGGCGCGCGTGGCCAATGCCTGCATCGGCGCCGACCGCGCCGACCTGGTGCTGGCGGGCTGCGCCATCCTCGAGGCGATTCGGCGCGTGTGGCCTTCGGATCGGCTGCGGGTGGCGGATCGCGGCTTGCGTGAAGGCATATTGAGCGAATTGATGGCCGAAGACGGCGTTTGGCGCCGCAACTGGCGGAACGGATCACGTCCATGACCAAAAAACCCGAAAAAGCCGCCACGCGCGTGCTGAAAACGCGCATCAAGAAGAAGAGCGGGCTCAAGGAGTCGTCGCGCCGCTGGCTCGAGCGCCACATGAACGACCCCTATGTGCACCGGTCCAAGGCGGACGGCTATCGCTCGCGCGCGGCCTACAAGCTGATCGAGATCGACGATCGCTATCATCTGCTCAAGCCGGGCCTGCGGGTGATCGATCTTGGCGCGGCCCCCGGCGGTTGGTGCCAGGTGGCGGCGGCACGCACGAAGTCGACGCCGGAAAACCCACATGTCATCGGCATCGATTATCTGGGCATGGATGCCGTGCCCGGCGCGCCGGTGCTGCAGATGGACTTCCTAGACGACGAGGCGCCCGCCAAGCTGATCGAGGCTCTGGGCGGCGAACCGGACCTGGTGCTGTCTGACATGGCGGCGCCCACCACGGGCCACCGCCGCACCGACCATATTCGCACCATGCATCTGTGCGAGGTGGCGGCCGACTTCGCCATTTCGGTGCTGCGGCCGGGCGGTCACTTCCTGGCCAAGACCTTTCAGGGTGGAACCGAGGCGGATCTGCTCACCCGGTTGAAGCAGAATTTCCGCAGCGTGCATCACGTCAAGCCGCCGGCCTCGCGCGAGGAATCGGCGGAGCTCTACCTGCTGGCGAAGGATTTCAAGGGCCGCGCCAGTTCGGAGACAACAGCGGACTGAGGCCGCGCGTCGGCTTCAGCCCCTTGGCGCGGCCTCGATCGCGCGGGCCTTGCGCCCGCCATGGCCCGAAACCGCGCTGCCCGCGTCGGCTGCAAGCGCCATGAAGAAGAACGATGCCGTTGCCGAGATTGCGGCGACCAGAAAGAACGCCGTGTGAAAGTCGGCGAGGGTCAGCGTGCCGCCATGCAGTTGCGTGCTGACCTCCAGCAGGCCACCGCCCACCGCCACGCCAAGCGCAATGCTGATCTGCTGGAACACGGCGGTTATCGGGGTAGCCTTGCTGGTGTCGGCGTCGGAGATTTCGGCATAGGCCAGCGCATTCACGCCGGTGAAGAACATCGAGCGGATGAAGCCGCCGACCAGCAATATCGCCAGCATCAGTGGGTAGGGCGTCTGCGGCGTGAAGAAGCCATAGACGGCTATGGTGGCGCCGGAAACGAGAGAGCCGAGGATAAGCACCCAGCGGAATCCCGCTTTCCTGAACAGCCAGGCGGTCACCAATTTCATGCCGATGGCGCCGAGGGCCGAGACGAAGGTGATCATGCCCGACTCGAACGGCGTCAGCCCGAAGCCGATCTGCAGCATGAGCGGCAGCAGGAAAGGCACGGCGCCGATGCCGATGCGGAACAGGCTGCCGCCCAGAACGGAGGCGCGGAACACCTGGTTTCGAAAAAGGCTCAGCGCAAGAACCGGATGAGCCGCCCGGCGCGCATGAACGAGATATAGCGCGCCCGAAAGCAGCCCGACGCCGAGGGTGACGATTCCCACGCTTGGCGGCAGCGCCGGAAGGCTCACCACCGAAAGTCCGAAGACCACGCCGGAGGCCGCCACGCCGCTAAGCACGAAGCCGGCCACGTCCAGAGGCGGCACGCCGTTGCCCGGCGTCTTGGGCAGGAACCGCGTCGCTAGCCACATGCCAACGATTCCGATCGGTACATTGATCAGGAAGATCCAGTGCCAGGTGAAATAGGTGGTGATGAAACCGCCCACCGGCGGGCCCACTAAGGGCCCCACCAGCGCCGGAATGGTCAGCCAGGACATTGCGGCCACCAGCTCGCTCTTCGGCGTGGCGCGCACCAGCACCAGCCTTCCCACGGGCGTCATCATCGCCCCGCCCATGCCTTGCAGGAAGCGCGATACCACGAATTCGGCCAGTGATCCCGAGACGGCGCAGGCCACCGAGCCGACGACGAAGACCGCGATTGCCGCCCGGAACACGTTCTTGGCGCCGAAGCGGTCCGCCATCCAGCCGCTTACCGGGATGAACACGGCCAGCGCCACCAGATATGCGGTCAGCGCCAGCTTCAGAGCGATCGGGCTGGTGCCTATGTCGGCGGCAATCGCCGGCAGCGAGGTCGAGATCACCGTCGAGTCCATGTTTTCCATGAAAAGAGCGACGGCGAGTATCAGCGGAAGCGTGCGATTCACGAAACTGTCCGGCATTCCGGCCCAGGCGGCCTGCTGTGGCGTTGGTGGCGCCGATTGGTCATGACACAGCAAGTATGTCGCCGGCTTGTGGCGCAGGCAATCGAGCCACCGTTAGGCCAGATATTGTCGCCCTCGAAGAAACCCGCGGGTCAGGCTGCCGACGGTGATCTCGCTCAGGCGGCCAGGCTTTTATAGCGCGTTGGGCATTTTGCGCGGAAACAGCAGAACCTCGCCCCTGCGCGGCATGTGCTCCGCGGTCAGCGCAAGTTCCACCAGCAGTTCGATTGCTTCCTGCAGCTTTCGGCTGGCGGGGTCGCCGCCTTGAAGTTTTTGCTGCGCAATTTCCAGGTGACGCCGGGCGGCGGCGAAATCCGATCTCATTAGAGCCTCCATCCGCCCCCAGGAAAAAAATAGGCTCGGCTCGCTTGAAAAAGGCTCAACACAAAGCCTCGGATTTTAGCGATCGGGCTGTTTGTCGCCGTTTGCGGCCCCTCCCGCGCTGGCCGGTGCCAGCGGCGGTCGGGCGCGGGTGATTTCAAATTCGCGTTACGCTCATTCTGAAACGGGTTGCGCGAGCTAGTTACCCTGGCAGCAGCAATGGAGAACGATCATGGGGCCTCAACCGAGTTCTCCCGACCCGGCATTGCGAAATCTTGACGCGCTGCTTCCCGACCTGACCAGCCTTTACAAGGACATCCATTCGCATCCGGAACTTTCGATGCAAGAGACGCGCACCGCCGGCCTGGCGGCCGAGCGTCTTCGAGCGGCCGGCTATGAGGTCACGACGGGTGTCGGCAACACGGGCGTGGTCGGCCTGCTTCGCAACGGCGATGGCCCGACCGTCATGCTGCGGGCCGATATGGATGCGCTGCCCATCAAGGAAGCGACCGGTCTCGACTATGCCAGCACGGCAACCGCCACCGACCGCGAAGGCCAGACGGTCCCCGTCTCGCACATGTGCGGCCATGACATGCACGTGACCTGGCTTGCCGGGGCGACCAAGCTGCTCGCCGAGGCGCGATCATCCTGGCGCGGCACGCTGATGGCGGTATTCCAACCGGCAGAAGAAACGGGCGAGGGCGCACGGGCCATGATCCAGGACGGCCTGTTCACCCGCTTTCCAAAGCCCGACGTGATCCTCGGCCAGCATGTCATGGTGGGGCCGGCAGGCACTGTTGCTGGGCGCGTGGGGCCCATCACCTCGGCAGCGGACAGCCTGCAGATCCGCCTGTTCGGGCGTGGCGCGCATGGCTCGATGCCGCAGGCAAGCATTGATCCCGTGGTGATGGCTGCATCCACGGTCATGCGCCTTCAGACCGTGGTGTCGCGCGAGATTGCCGCCGCCGAAGCCGCCGTTGTCACGGTTGGGGTCTTGCAAGCAGGCACCAAGGAAAACGTCATTCCCGACGAGGCCATCATCAAGCTCAATGTCCGGACGTTCGATGCAGGCGTCCGCACCCGCGTGCTGGCCGCGATCGAACGGATCGTCAACGCCGAAGCGGCCGCCTCCGGCGCGCCCCGCCCGCCCGAGATCACGCCGCTCGACAGCTATCCCCTCAACGTCAACAATGCAGAGGCAACCAAACGCGTGGGGGATGCATTCCGGGGCTATTTCGGATCGCACCACGTCCATGAAACCGGGCCCGCGCCAGCCAGCGAGGATTTCGGATCGTTCGGATCCGAATGGAAGGTTCCCTCGGTTTTCTGGTTTGTGGGTGGCACAGACCCGGAAATCTACGCGAAGGCGAAAAAGGAAAACCGGATCAACGAGCTGCCGGTGAACCACAGCCCCAAATTCGCGCCCGTTCTTGATCCCACCTTGCGAATCGGGGTCGAGACGCTGGTCGTGGCGACCCGCGCATGGCTGAAAGCGTAAGCACTGCGTTCGGCGAGGCTCGCATGCAAGGCACGTATGCTCTGTGTCCGACACCGGAAGCCATATCATCGAGACGCTCCCGTATGTGCTTGATCTGTCGGGAACCTTCGTCTTTGCGCTGAGCGGTGCCCTGGCAGGTGTCAGGCGCAAGCTGGATTTTTTCGGCGTTCTGGTGCTGTCGTTTGCGGCGGCAACCGCAGGCGGCATCGCCCGCGACCTGCTTATCGGTGCAGTCCCCCCTGCCTCGGTCAACGACTGGCGCTATCTCGGCGTGTCGCTCTTTGCCGGGGTGGTCACCTTCTACTTCTCGTCCGGGATCGAGCGATTGTCGCACTCGGTCCTTCTGTTCGATGCGGCGGGCCTGTCGCTGTTTGCCGTCACCGGGGCATCCAAGGCGCTCACCTACGGCCTCAACCCGGTCATGGCGGTGGTGCTTGGCATGGTAACCGGCATAGGCGGCGGCATGGTCCGGGACGTGCTGCTGGCCGAGATCCCGATCGTGCTGCGCGCGGAACTTTATGCAATGGCGGCGCTGGCCGCCGCTGCAGTCGTGGTCGTCGGCCACGCGCTACGCTTGCCGGAAGTTCCGGTAACGGCCGTGGCGCTCGTGCTGTGCTTTTCGCTGCGCGTGATGGCAATCAGGTATGGCTGGCGCCTTCCGACCGCGAAAACCCCGGACCAGCCCGGTTCGAAGCCCGAGGACGGAAGCGGAGAGGGGGCCGAGCGGTCCTGAGCCGCAGGATGCGCGAGGATGCATCGATGCAGCAACTGCCGAGGAGGCAGGAATGACAAAGACTGTCATCATATGCGGAAGCCTGTTCGACGGCTTGAACGGCGCGGTGCTCGGCCCTTCGGAGGTTCTGATCGAAGATGACGCAATAGCCGAAGTCTCCGCCTCCGTGGGCCGGCCGGGCGGTGCGAAAGTTATCGATCTGAGCGACCGCACCGTATCTCCCGGTTTCATCGACACGCACGTCCATCTCTGCGTCGACGGGCTCAACCTGGCCCGGCAGACGCTCCAGTGTTCTCCTGCGAAGGCCCTCGCTGGACTGCACTACGCCCAGCAATATATGCGCTACGGCTTCACCACCCTCCGGGACATGGGCACGCTGGACCCGGAATGGCCGACCGTCAATTTGCGCGACGCCATCGCAGCCGGCACGGCCCGAGGCCCCCGCCTGGTCGTGGCGGCGCACATGATCAGCGCGACCGCCGGCCACGCCGACATCCAGGGCATGTTCCCGTGCCGCTGTCATATGGGTTTGTCCAGGGTCGCGGACTCGCCGGCGAAAATTCGCGAACTGGTGCGAATGGAGCACGCATTTGGCGGCGATTGGATCAAGACCATGAACACCGGCGGCTACATGAGCGCCGGCGATGATCCGGCCAGAGTGACCTGGTTCGAAGACGAGATGCAGGCCGTCGGGCAGACCGCGCAACAGCTGGGCATGCCGCTCGCAGTGCACACCGGAGCCGCGGAAGGATGCAAGCAGGCCCTGCGTGCCGGTGCCCGCAGCCTGGAGCATTGCTACCTCATTGACGACGAAGGCGTTGCGATGGCGCAGAAGGCGGGAGCGTTCCTGGTGCCCACCATGCAAATGACCCGGGAGGACAAGGCGCTGCTGCTGGCGGGAAAGCTTCCCGAACATGCAGTCTGGAAGTTCCGCCGTGACGTTGCGGCCATCGAGGACGCGCAGAAGCGCATGGCGCGAAGCAATGCGAGAATCGCGTACGGAACAGATTGCGGCATGTTTCCCTTCAGCGAAGGAATACTCGAGTTTCAGGCGATGACGGCGGCCGGCCTCACCACCGCGCGCGCCTTGAAGGCAGCCACAAGCGTCGCGGCCGAACTGCTGCAGCGCGATGACATCGGCGTGCTCGCGCCTGGCAAACAGGCCGACATCGTCGCCATGCCGGGAAATCCGTTCAAGGATATTGCTGCAACGGCGAAAGTGGACTTCGTGATGAAGGGCGGGCGAGTCTACCGGCACGGATCCTTCGATCTCTTCCAGTGAGAACGTGTCGGCGCTCCAACGTGCCTGTGGCAGTAATCGGAAAGTATAAGCGAGCGCGATACCTGCGACGCGCCTGTGAAATTTCGGTGTTTGGAAAATGTTCTTGCGCGTCTAAAAGAAGTGGCTCCCCGGGCCGGATTCGAACCAGCGACCAACCGGTTAACAGCCGGTTGCTCTACCACTGAGCTACCGGGGAACAGCGGCTCAAGAACGAGGCTGCCTATAGCAAACCCTTTTCGACTTTGCAAAGTGCCATTCTCGTTTTTTCGTGGAATATTCAGCCGGCGCTTCAAAAAAGGCCGGAAATCCACATATGGAGGCGCTCTGCCCGGGCCGGATGGCCGCCCGGGTGGGGTTTTCGGGTCAGGAAAGGGACTACATTTCGCCTATGACGAACCAGAATACAGAGCAGGACGACTCGCCGCGTCGCGTCATTTCGGTCATGGGGCGCGATTTCGCCATGCCGCGGTCGCGAAAGAAGCGGGTGGCGATCGGATTCGGGCTGACGATTCTCGGCTGCTTCGGCTTTTTGCCGATTCTCGGCTTCTGGATGATTCCCCTCGGGCTGCTTGTGCTCTCCTATGAGTTTGCGCTGGTGCGCCGTTATCGCCGGCGCGGCATTGTCCGGTGGGGACGCTGGCGCCAGCGCCGCAATGGCGGCGGGCGAAACGGCGATTCATGAAGGCCGGGCGATTCGGATTTGATTCGGATCTTGCGGGGAGGCGCGCAAGCCTCGGAATTCGTTACAGAAATGTAATGTCGCCGTTCAGTTTGCGTTCATCGGGTGCTGCCTAGGGTCCTCGTGTCGAACACGAAAGGAAGCCTCCCAATGAAGCGCATCGTTCTCGCTCTCGCCGCCGTTTCCATGCTTGCCGCGCCAGTCGCCGCGCAAGCTCACCCCAGCGGCTATGGCAGCCAGGTCGAATACCGACACGATCGCAAGCCGCCGCATTACAAGCATCATCACTACAAGCCGGCTCCGAAGCATCATCACTGGAGCAAGGGCAAGCGCGTGCCCGCATGGCAGCGCAAGCATGTGGTGCGCGATTATCATCGCCATGGCCTGAAGCGCCCCGGGCGTGGCCAGGAGTGGGTGCGGGTGGACAACAGCTATCTCCTCATAAACATGGCCTCCGGCATCATCGCCGGCATCATCGCCGTGCGCTGATTCTCGACCGAGTGGAATGAGGGCGGCCGAGAGCCGCCCTTTTCCGTTGCCGGCTTTTTGCCCGAAACCCGTTTCAAGCTCGCTGGGGCGGCCTGGTTCAGTGGTGGCCACGCCAGGGTGGCGAGGAAAGTTTTGCGGGAACCGCGTCAGACCGCTTGACGCAAAAAATCTGGCAACCTATTGAACCCCCGTAGAACGCCGGCAGCGGCGAGGCCTCGTGGCGGAGTGGTTACGCAGAGGACTGCAAATCCTTGCACCCCGGTTCGATTCCGGGCGAGGCCTCCATACTGCCAGGAAAGGGCGGCAACTTGCGCCCGAATGTTCTACCCGGAATGAAATGCGCATAGCTGGCGCCGAGACGGGTTGTTTTGGGCATGGACATTGATTTTTCCGAACAGCGCGTGAAGATGGTCGACGGCCAGATCCGCACGACCGACGTTACCGACGCGGGCGTGCTGGAAGCCATGTTGACGGTGCCGCGCGAAGTCTTTGTGGGCGCCAAGTGGCGCAGCCTGGCCTATATCGACGACCATATCGAGATCGCGCCCGCCGAGGCTGGAAAGCCCGCGCGCTATCTGATGCAGCCTTCTCCCTTCGCCAAGCTGCTGCAACTTGCAGTTGTCCGGCCGACCGACTTTGTGCTCGATGTCGGGTGCGGCACGGGCTACTCCTCGGCCGTGCTGTCGCGTCTGGCCAGCTCCGTCGTGGCGCTCGAAGGCGACGCCGTACTTGCCGAAACGGCTGCGGCCACGCTCTCCAAATTCGGCTACGACAACGTCGCAGTCGTGCAGGGCGCGCTGACCGAAGGCTATAGGGCCGAGGCGCCTTATGACGTTATTTTCCTTGAGGGTTCGGTGGATGAAGTGCCCCAGGCACTGCTCGATCAGCTCAAGGAAGGCGGCCGCCTCGTGGCCGTCGAAGGGCAGGGCAATGCCGGAATTGCCCGTCTGTTTTTTAAGACTACTGGTGTTGTTAGCGGCCGCGGGGCATTTAATGCGGCAATTCGGCCACTGCCGGGATTCGAACGTGCACGCGAATTCGAATTTTAAGCGGTAACGTCTTGCGACTGACCCGCCTTCGTGGTGGCTTTAGAATCAAAGCATCGTTGCTGAGTACTCGTTCCGTTCGAGTGAGGTTTCAGCAGGGGGGCGTCAAGACGAACCGTTGGTGTGGAACGTAAGGTTCCCCTCGGTGCGACACGTCTCCCGTCGAAACGAATGAGGGATTAGTCGTGTCATTTGTACGCACCGGCATTTTGGCTGCCGTATTTTTGTCTGCCAGCGCGCTTTCCACTGCGCCGAGCTTTGCCGAGACCATTATGGGCGCGATGGCAAAGGCTTACCAGAACAACGCCACGTTGAATTCCGGGCGCGCCGGTGTGCGGGTGACCGACGAGAACGTCGCAATCGCCAAGTCAGGCTATCGCCCGACCATCGCCGGCGTCGGCAACATCAATTACACGTCACAATTCGCAACGCGACTCACGACCGGCAGCTTCGGCGTGCAGATCAATCAGACTCTGTTCGATGGCTTTCAGACCAAGAACAATGTCGCCGCCGCGGAGTCACAGGTGTTCGCGGCAAACGAAAACCTGCGCAACAACGAAATGAACATCCTGTTCGAAGCCGTCAGCGCCTATGCGGACGTGATTCAAAACCGCCAGATCGCGGTGCTGCGCGAACAGAACCTCAAGTTCCTCGACGAGCAGGTGCGTTCGTCCAAGTCGCGCCTGGAGGTGGGTGAGGGCACTCGCACCGACGTCGCGCAGTCCGAGGCCGCACGCCAGCAGGCAATCGCCACGCTGGCCGCCGCGCGGGCACAGGTGGCAACAAGTGAGGCGATCTACCAGCAGGTCATCGGCGAGAAGCCGGGCAAGCTTTCTCCTGTTGCGCCGATCGCCAAGATGCTGCCCAAGAGCTTGGCCGAGGCCTATACCATGGCCGCCGGGCAGCATCCGGCAATTCTGGCGACGCAATATCTGGTCGATGCCGCCGGCTTCTCGGTGAAGTCGGCAGAAGGCGCGCTGCTGCCGCAGGTCACCGGCTCGGCCAGCGTGTCCCGCAACCTGCGGATCAGCGACGGGATCACTGACCAGGGCACGCCGGGCACCAGCAAGGACTATTTCAATTTCGGCAGCATCGGCGCCACGATTACGGTGCCGATCTACCAGGGTGGGCGCGTCTCGGCCCAGGTGCGTCAGTCCAAGGAATCGCTCGGCCAGGCACGCATCCAGGTCGACGTCATTGGCGACCAGGTGCGTTCGCAGGTAGCGGCCGCTTGGGCGGCCTACAATTCCGCCAAGCAGGGCGTTGAGGCGAACCGTTCGGCTGTCGTGGCCGCAAAGCTGGCTCTCGAGGGCATCGTGGAGGAGCGCAATGTCGGTCAGCGCACCACGCTGGACGTCCTCATCACGCAGAGCGATCTCATCACCGCGGAAATCAACCTTGCGCAAGCCGAGGACCAATTCGTGACGGCCAGCTATGGCATCCTGCAAGCCACGGGGCAGCTCTATGCGCGCCGGCTTGGCCTCCAGGTTGCCGAGTACCGGCCGGAAGAACATTACGAGGCCGTCAAGGACAAGTGGATCGGTCTGCGGACGCCGGACGGGCGCTGAGACCCGCGGATACAGTATTGGTCGTATGAAAAAGGGAGGCGTCGTTCGGCGCCTCCCTTTTGCTTTTGATGGTTGAACGCGGCGGGCAGCCTTTCTGTTGAAATCGGCGGTGCCTCTACTTTGGGGATTCTCGCGGCCCCATCCGTCCGCTACGCTAACCTTTGATTCGAAGCCTGTCGGTCTAGGCGCCGAAGGAATCGTTAAATTCTAGTCACAGGGGCGGCAAACGTGACGATGGCACAAGCGAGCAACGCGCAGCGCGAACCCTCGATGGAGGAGATACTGGCCTCCATCCGCAGGATCATCGAAGACAGCGACAGCGCCCGCAAGGGCGCCGAGGACACGCTTGCACGCGACGAGGCGGGAAGCGACCGCCTCGATGGCGCCGTCATCGAGGTCGATGCCTTCCGCGCCGAATTGCGGGCTGCCCGCGCCGCGCCGGAAGTTGATCGGTCGCTGTCGTTGGCCGAGGTTCAGGCACGCATCGCCAGCGAAGCGGAGTACGAGCGGGAGCCGGCCGCGAGTGATTTCGAGATCGCGGCGCAGCAGCCCGAAACAGCCGGGACGCACACCGAAACACCGGCTCTCGCGATGCCCGAGTGGAGTGTGACGCCGCACGCAGAGCCGGAGGAAGTTTCGTCTGCGTTGGACGCTTTCGACCAACAGGCGGCGGCGCCGCGTCATGAGCCTGTGGCTGAATATGTGGCCGAGCCTGAAGCAGCCCGCGAGGAGCCGGCCATCGAGTATCCCGTGTTTTCGGAGCCTGCCAGGGTCGATCCCGTTTCGGCCCCGACGCCCAGCGAAGCCGTCAGGCCTGCCATCATTTCCGAGCATGCGGGCCGTCAGGTTGCCGCTGCCTTCGGCGAGCTTTCCGAGGCATTCGCCGCGCGCAGCCGCAAGACTTTTGACGAGATGGCCGAACAGATGCTGCGGCCCATGCTGCAGGACTGGCTGGACAACAACCTGCCCACCCTGGTCGAGCGATTGGTGCGCGAGGAGATCGAGCGGGTCGCGCGCGGCGGCTGAGCTTCCAGTCCTCCAATCGGGCAGACGCTCCCCGCCATGTGGCCGGAAGCAGGAAAAGCGGCTCTTGCGTGGATAGGGCGGGCGGCAGACGCCGCCTAGCCACTTGATTACTGTTCCGATGAGCGCGTCCGATGACCGCCCGTCTTCCCAAGTTCAAAGGCCAGACGGTGAAAACCGGGCGTGGCGATGATGGAACGCGCCAGCGAAGGCGCCGCGCGAACGACGAGATCGGACGCCTCTTCCCACCCCTCAGGCAACCAACTCGGCCCGCCGCAGTTGACTTGCCCATAGCCTTCCGATTTACACCGGATCGACCAATTCCGGACAATGCGGATCGAATTCCCATGCTTGAGAAGACTTACGACGCCAAGACCGTCGAACCCAAGATTGCCCGTACCTGGGAGGAAACCAACGCTTTCCAGGCTGGCGCCGGCTCGAAGCCGGGCGCGGAGGCCTTTTCGATCGTAATTCCGCCGCCGAACGTCACCGGCTCGCTGCATATGGGCCACGCCCTCAACAACACGCTGCAGGACATTCTGGTGCGGTTCGAGCGCATGCGCGGCAAGAACGTGCTGTGGCAGCCGGGTATGGACCATGCCGGCATCGCCACCCAGATGGTGGTCGAGCGTCGCCTGGCGGAGAAGAAGATCCATCGCCGCGACATCGGGCGCGAGGAATTCATCGAGAAGATCTGGGAATGGAAGGCCGAATCCGGCGGCGCCATTTTCAACCAGCTCAAGCGTCTCGGCGCCTCGTGTGACTGGTCGCGCGAGCGCTTCACCATGGATGAGGGCCTGTCGAAGGCCGTGCTCGAGGTGTTCGTCACGCTCTACAAGGAAGGGCTGATTTACAAGGACAAGCGCCTTGTGAATTGGGATCCCAAGCTGCTCACCGCCATTTCCGACCTCGAGGTCGAGCAGCTTGAGGTCAACGGCAATCTCTGGCACTTCCGCTATCCGATCGAGGGCGAGACCTTCGACCCGGAGAACCCCAAGACCTACATCACCGTCGCCACCACCCGGCCTGAAACGATGCTGGGCGACACTGGTGTTGCCGTCCATCCGGAAGACGAGCGCTATCGCCACCTCATCGGCAAGAATGTCGTCCTGCCGCTGGTGGGTCGCAAGGTCCCGATCGTCGGCGACGAATATTCCGATCCCGAAAAGGGCAGCGGCGCGGTCAAGATCACGCCTGCGCACGACTTCAACGACTTCGAGGTCGGCAAGCGGCACAAGCTGCGCGCCATCAACATCATGACCACCGAGGCGACCATAAACCTCAAGGATAACGAGGACTTCCTCGAAGGCCTTGATTCTACCGCTGAACTGCAGGCGACGCTTGATGCACTGCACGGCCAGGACCGCTTTGCCGCGCGCAAGCTCGTGGTCGAGATGATGGAAGCCGGCGGCTTCCTCGAAAAGATCGAGCCGCACCGCCACACCGTGCCGCATGGCGACCGCGGCGGCGTGCCGATCGAGCCGTTCCTGACCGACCAGTGGTATGTGAACGCCGCGGAGCTCGCCAAGCCGGCCATCGCGTCGGTTCGCGAAGGTCGCACCAACTTCGTGCCGAAGAACTGGGAAAAGACCTATTTCGAGTGGATGGAAAACATCCAGCCCTGGTGCATCTCGCGCCAGCTGTGGTGGGGTCATCAGATCCCGGCCTGGTACGGCCCGGACGGCCACGTCTTCGTCGAGAAGACCGAAGAGGAGGCGCTAGATGCCGCCGTCGAGTATTACCTGGCGCTGGAAGGCCCGTGGAAGGCCTGGGTCGAGGACAAGCTGGAGAACTTCAAGCCGGGCGAGATACTCACTCGCGACGAGGACGTGCTCGACACCTGGTTCTCTTCCGCGCTGTGGCCGTTCTCCACGCTCGGCTGGCCGGATCAGACACCGGAGCTGAAGACCTACTACCAGACCGACGTGCTGGTGACCGGCTTCGACATCATCTTCTTCTGGGTCGCCCGCATGATGATGATGGGCCTGCATTTCATGGACGAGGAGCCGTTCCACACGGTCTACGTTCACGCGCTGGTCCGCGACAAGAACGGCGCCAAGATGTCGAAGTCCAAAGGCAACGTCATCGATCCGCTGGAACTGATCGACGAGTATGGCGCGGACGCGCTTCGCTTCACTCTGGCGATCATGGCCGCCCAGGGCCGTGACGTTAAGCTCGACCCGGCCCGCATCGCCGGGTACCGCAACTTCGGCACCAAGCTGTGGAACGCGACCCGCTTTGCCGAAATGAACGGCGTTGCGCGCAACGATGACTTCTGGCTGCAGGACGCCAAGCTCACCGTCAACCGCTGGATCCTCACGGAACTGTCGCGCGCCACGCGCGAGATCACCGAAGGCATCACCTCCTACCGCTTCAACGAGGCGGCGGGCGCTGCCTATCGCTTCGTCTGGAACCTGTTCTGCGACTGGTATCTGGAGCTCTTGAAGCCAGTGTTCATGGGCGACGACGAGGCGGCCAAGGTGGAGAGCCGGGCAGTAGCCGCGTTCGTGCTGGACGAGATCTACAAGCTGCTGCACCCCTTCATGCCCTTCATGACGGAGGAGCTGTGGGCGCACACGGCCGGCGAGGGCCAGGAGCGCACGACGCTGCTGTGCCATGCCGAATGGCCGGCACCGTCTTTCGAGGACGCCGATGCGGCTGCCGAGATCAACTGGCTGGTCGACCTCGTCTCGGGCATCCGTTCCGTGCGCTCGGAGATGAACGTGCCGCCGGCAGCCATGGCGCCGCTGGTGATGGTTGGCGCCAACGAAATCACGAAAGCGCGCCTGGAACGGCACGACTCTGCCATCAAGCGGCTGGCGCGCGTCGACGATGTGACCTTCGCGGAGGCCGCGCCGAAGGGCTCGGCCCAGATCGTCCTCGGCGAGGCCACCGCCTGCCTCCCGCTCGGCAGCCTGATCAACCTGGAGGCTGAGGCAGCCCGCTTGCAGAAGGAACTGGGCAAGGTGACCGAGGAGGTGGCCCGCATCCACAAGAAGCTCTCCAACGAGAAGTTCGTGGCCAATGCGGCGCCCGAAATTGTCGCCGGCGAGCGCGAGAAGCTGGTCGAGTTCCAGGAAGCTCAGGAGAAGCTGAACAACGCCCTGGCACGGGTTCGCGAGGCCGGCTGACCCCCGCGATTCCTGTGATTCCGGGCGCCGCCGCAGGGCGGCGCCCACCGCCGAAATGTCGGTGACGCTACGTCACTCTGCTGAGCGTCATCTACTTTTTGCCACCTTGTTGCCTTAATGTAACAACATTGCGGAAGCCCGCTAAAACTCCCTGATTTCGGTGTTTTTCGCCGCAGCACGCGAAAAAACTCGGGCATTTTTGTTCAAATGTGATCGTTTTTGGCGCTTTTCGGCGGAGCGGGCAGGCCGCTTCGGCCGCCTGGGCATCCTCCTGCTCCTCCGCCGGCCAAAACGTGGTTGCACCGCCGGCGGGAAATAGTTTTTCTAGCCGAAACCTACGTTCGGGGGAGGGACACTTCATGAATGCAGCGCTCTTTAGATCGGTCCTGGGTGCCGGCTTCGTATCGATTGCTGTCGCGGGATCGGCCAGCGCTGGCGGCTTTGCCCGTGGCACTGCCGACACTGACATCCTCTACGAGGATGGAAACTTTGCCATGCGCACCGGCATCACCTATGTCAGCCCGACACGGAAATACAGCGAGTTCGACGCTGCTCCGGGCCTCGTCGGAACAAATTACACCGACGACTATGTGATCCCGTCCGCGGCGGTCAAAATCAACGTCACGGATGATCTCCGCTGCGCAGGCACCTTGGTGGACAACAATGGCGGCACGGTGAGCTTTGCCGTGCCGAAGCCGAGCGGCAAGATCAAGGAAGATTTCACCACCAATGAAAAGGCGGTGACCTGCGGTGTACGGTTCCAGGCTGGTCCGGGCTATGCCTGGGTGCTCGGCGGCGGGTTCGTGGAAAATTTCGACTATAGTCGTTTGAACCAATATGCCATTCCTGACGGCGCGGGAGGAGACATTGTACTTCCCAATGCGACTCTCAATCTGCATGGACAGAAATACGGCTACCGTCTCGGGCTGGCGTACGAGATTCCGGAGATCGCGCTCCGCGGCCAGGTCTTGTATCGCTCCGGTACCACCTACGGTGCCGAGGGTAACCTGAACATTCCGACGGCGGCCCTACTGGGCGCCAAAGCCAAGGAATTCAAGTCACTGGCCGAGGCGGCGTTGGCGAGAGGGGATCTGCCGAACGCGGCGCTCTACGGTGGACTCGCCGCCGATACGCTGTTGATGGCGCAAGGTGCGGCTGCAGCCGGCCTCAACTCGGAATTTGCGGCGCTCGGAAAGGGCAATCTTCCGCAGAGTGTGGAAGTCAAGATGCAGAGCGGCATCGCTCCCGGCTGGTTGGCATTCGGTTCGGTCAAATGGACCGACTGGAGCGTCCAGAAGGAACTCCTTGTTTTGACGGACAATCCTGAGGTCGGCAGCGCCGACATCTACAACTGGAAGGACGGCTGGACCGTCACCGGCGGTATCGGCCATGCCTTCAACGAAACGGTTTCGGGCGCGCTCAGCCTGACCTGGGACCAGGGCGTCGGGACCGGCTGGGATCTTTCCAGCGACACCTACACACTGGCTGCCGGCGGCGTGATCAGGGACAAGTTGGGCGGCGAGCTGCGCGGCGGCCTCGGCGTCTCCTACCTGACCTCCGCGCGCGAAACCATGTACGGCCCTGGCAACAGCGCCGTCGACAACGGCTGGGCTTTCGCCGTCAACCTCGGCTACAAGGTCAACTGGTAAGCAATTTGAAATGCTGATTTCAGAAAGCCGGGCGTTGCCCGGCTTTTTTTTGCCCGAATGGCAGCTTGTTAAGGCGCCGGGGGCAGTGTGCGCATGCGCAATGTGAACATCCGGCTTGTGGCGATTCAGCAACAGTCTTCGGTGAAGCAATGCGCTAGAACGAGCCACGGCGAAATTGCCGTGTTCCCGCCATAAACCGGGAGCACTTCAAGGTGGTCTCCGGACGCATTTTAGAAATTGGTTGAAGCAACCGCGCTTTGCGGAATGAAGAAGATGGGCACAAGCAAAATCTTGACAGTTAAACTGCCAAGTCGTCGTATGATGAATACGGCACTTGTGTCCGCGCATTCAGGCGCGGGATGTATTTGTGCACGAGCAATAGTGTCGGCGGCTGCCGGCGCTTTTGCCAGCGGCCGCGCGAGAGAAGCACGCTGCTATGCGGATTGATGTCGTTAGGACAGCCTTCCTGTCGGCCATCGTAGCCGTGGCAACCTTCGGCTTCGCAGGCGGAGCCATGGCGCTCGACGACAAGGTCTTTGACGATAATGGTGAGGTGAGAGCCAAGTCCAATCCCTGGGCTGTGTTCCAGTTCGGCTTCTCGGCCTACAAGAGCGGCCACAAGCAGCAGGCGATTGAGGCCTATCGCTATGCGGCCGAGAACGGCCAGATCGGTGCCACCTGGAAACTTGCCCGCATGTATGCTGAGGGCGACGGCGTCGACCGGAACGATTTTGAAGCCTTCAAATTCTACAGCGAGATCGTCGAGCAGGATGTGGAGCCCGGCAGCCCTGAGGAAAGCTATGTGTCCGACGCGTTGTTTGCGCTGGGCAGCTATCTGAAGAAGGGCATCCCCGACAGCCCCATAAGGCCCAACAAGATGGCCGCGCAGGAATATTTCATGCGCGCTGCCGCCAACTACCGTAACCCGGACGCCCAGTTCGAGATGGGCAAAATGTTCCTCAAGGGCGACGGCGGCGTGAAGGCCAGCATGCGCCAGGCCGGCCGCTGGTTCCAACTCGCCGCCGAGAAGGGCCATGCCGGCGCGCAGGCTACCCTCGGCAACCTGCTGTTCCAGTCGGGCAAGGTGGTGCGCGGGTTGGCCATGATGACGGCTGCGCTTGAGCGCGCCGCGCCGGTCGACCAGCCCTGGATCCGCGGAATGCAGGAAGAGGCCTTCGCGCTGGCCGGGGAGGCGGACCGCCGCACGGCCATCGCGCTTGCAGAAGACATCCTTACCAAGGGCTCGGCCCAGTAATCGAGGCGCTGACGCCTCCGGGCGCGCAAGCGCGTGGCTCGCGACCGGGAATTACCTTTTCGAAGCTGGATGAACGGGCAGAGGCGAATTCTGCCCGTTGCTTGATCTTGCCCTTATGCCGGCGCCAGGGCCAGTTCGGCGGCTACCGGCACGTGGTCCGAAGGCTTTTCCCACGCGCGAACATGCTTTTCGATCGACGCTGTCGAAAGACGGTTGGCGGCTTCGGGCGACATCAGCAGGAAGTCGATGCGGATGCCGTTGTTCTTCTGCCAGGCGCCTGCCTGGTAGTCCCAGAAGGTATAGGTGCCGGCCGCGTCGGTGACGGCGCGGGTCGCCTCGGTGAAGCCGAGATTGAGCAGGCGCCGGAAGGCCTGGCGGCTTTCTGGCTGGAACAGGGCATCGTTCAGCCAGGCGTCCGGGTTGCGGGCATCGACAGGCTGGGGAATGACATTGTAGTCGCCTGCGAGGATCAGTGCCTCCTCAAGCAGAAGGCGGTCCCTGGCCCAGTTTTCCAGCCGCGCCATCCAGGACAGCTTGTAGGAAAACTTGTCCGTTCCGATCGGATTGCCGTTGGGCAGGTAGAGCGAGACGACGCGCAGCACGCCATTGTCGGTCGAAAACACCCCTTCGATGAAACGCGCCTGCTCGTCGCCGTCATCGCCGGGAAGGCCGCGGTTTACCTCGTCGAAGCGCAGCTTGGACAGGATTGCGACACCGTTGAACCCTTTCTGGCCATGCGTCTCGACATTGTAGCCCAGCGCCTCGATCTCGGCGCGAGGAAACTGGTCATCGACTGACTTGATTTCCTGCAGGCAGACGATGTCGGGATCGCTGTCTTTCAGCCAGACCAGCAGGTTGCCGAGCCGCGCCTTGACCCCGTTGATGTTCCAAGTGACGATCTTCATGAAAACCAAACGACCATTTCTTCGAAATCCTTGGTAGTGGAATCGGGTGCGGGAGTCGAATCCTGCATTGCCCACTGAGGCAAGATAACGGCCAGGGGAACGGCGGCCGACAGAAATCGCTTCCGTCCTGCTCAATTGGTATTTCAATGGAGCAAAGAGTGAAGCCGAGGAAATGCGCGAAGCATCGATGACCGCAGAGTCCTGAAAATATTTCCCCAACGAAAAAGGCCGCGACAGCGGCCCTTTTTTTATCCCCGAATGGCAGAAATCTAGATCGAGAAGCTGGTGCCGCAGCCGCAGGAAGCCACCGCGTTCGGGTTCCGGATCTGGAAGGACTGCCCCATGAGGTCGTCCACGAAGTCGATCACCGAGCCGCCCATGTAGATCAGCGAGAGATCGTCGATCAGAACCGTGGCGCCGTCCCGTTCGATGGCGACATCATCGTCGTTGCGGTCGGAAACCAGGTCGAACTTGTAGGAGAATCCGGAGCAGCCGCCACCCTCCACTGATACCCGCAACGCGACCTTGCCCGGCTCGTTGGCAATGATTTTGGAGATCCGCTTTGCCGCGGCTTCGGAAAGTTCTACATTCGTCATGGCTGTTTTGGCGTCAGCGCCCATCGGCGTCACCTTGCTTTCGCGTTGTTACCATAGGTATGAAGCGTCACGAGGCAAGTCAACCTGCGGCGGCAACGGACAATGGCGAACGAGCTTGGCGATATCGGCTTCGGCTACCGGCCGCGCGCCTGTTATGCCTGCGACCCGGCGCGCTCGCGCGGGCGACTGGTCCCGGAAAGCGAAAGCCCGACCCGCACGCCGTTCCAGCGCGATCGCGACCGCATCATCCATTCCACCGCGTTCCGCCGCCTCAAGCACAAGACCCAGGTCTTCATTGCGCATGAGGGTGACCACTACCGCACGCGGCTCACCCATACGATTGAAGTTGCGCAGATCGCACGGGCTTTGGCGCGCGCGCTGCGATGCGACGAGGACCTCGCGGAGGCGGTGGCGCTGGTGCACGATTTCGGCCACACGCCTTTTGGCCATACCGGCGAGGATGCGCTGAACGAGAAAATGGCCCAGTGGGGCGGCTTCGATCACAACGCGCAGTCCTTGCGTGTGGTGACGCGGCTGGAGCGCCGCTACGCGGAGTTCGACGGCCTGAACCTGAGCTGGGAGACGCTGGAAGGGCTGGTCAAGCACAACGGTCCGCTGACCGATTCAAACGGTAACGGGCTGAAGGGCAGGGTGCCGCAGGCAATTCTCGACTATTCGCAGCTGCATGACCTCGAACTCGACAAGTTCGCCAGCCTCGAGGCGCAGTGTGCCGCGATTGCAGACGACATCGCCTACAACACCCATGACATCGACGACGGCTTGCGCGCAGGCCTGCTGACTTTCGAGATGCTGGACGAAGTGGCGCTGCCCGCCTCCATTCTGCGGGCGGTGCGCGACTGTTATCCTGGGCTCGACTGGGCGCGGACCGGGCATGAACTGATGCGCCGGCAGATCACCATCCTGGTGGAGGACGTCATCCGTACGGCGGTCGACCGCCTGGCAAGGCTGAATCCGCAGAGCACCCAGGACATCCACGACGCCGGCATGACGATTGCCACCTTCTCGGATGAAATGATCCCCGCCGAAAAGCAGCTGAAGGCGTTTCTCTACAAGAACATCTATCGCCACGAAGATGTGATGCGTGTGCGCGCCGGGGCCGACCAGATCGTTCGCGAGCTTTTCGATGCCTATTTCAACGATCCGCGCACCATGCCCGAGGGCTGGCGCGAAGGGCTCGACCGCGCGGAAGAAGGCGTCAAGGCGCGGCATGTCTCGGATTTCCTTGCCGGCATGACGGACACTTACGCCATCAAGGAACATCGACGTCTGTTTGACCGGACGCCGGATTTGGGATAGGCGGAAAAATCGTTTTTCCGGCACAGGCCGGCTTGAACACCCGATTTTCCAGAGAAAGCCTCATGAACATCTTCGCCGATTTCAACGAGCGGATCATCAAAATCGTTGAAGCGCTCGACTTGAAGGACAAGGACGGCGGCACCGTCGACGTCACGCGCATTTCCGTCGAGCCGCCGCGAGATGCGAGCCATGGCGACCTGGCGACCAACGCGGCTATGGTGCTGGCCAAGCCGACCGGGCAGAACCCGCGCGCGCTGGCTGAAAAGCTTGCCGAGGAACTGCGCAAGGACAAGGATATCGCCGCCGTCGATGTCGCCGGTCCCGGCTTCGTCAATCTGAGGCTCACTGATGGCTTCTGGCAGTCGCACCTGCAGTCGCTGCTGAAGCTCGGCACGGATTACGGCCGTTCCGCCAGCAATGGCGTCAAGGTGAACGTCGAGTATGTTTCGGCGAACCCGACGGGCCCGATGCATGTCGGGCACTGCCGCGGGGCGGTGGTGGGCGATGCGCTGGCCAACCTGCTCGCCTTTGCCGGCTACGACGTGACCAAGGAATACTACATCAACGATGCCGGCGCGCAGATCGACGTGCTGGCCCGCTCGGCCATGCTTCGCTACCGCGAGGCACTGGGCGAGGATATCGGCGAGATACCGGCGGGTCTCTATCCCGGCGACTATCTGGTGCCGGTGGGGCAGGCGCTGGTGAAGGAGTTCGGCGCAAGCCTGCTCGAGAAGCCGGAAGCCGAGGCCCTCGCCATCATCAAGGATCGCACCATCGATGCCATGATGGAGATGATCCGCGAGGATCTGGCGCTGCTTAACGTGCATCACGAGGTGTTCTTCTCCGAGCGCACGCTGCACGCCAACGACGCTGCCGCCATTCGCTCCGCCATCACAGACCTGACGCTGAAGGGCCATGTCTACAAGGGCAAGCTGCCGCCGCCGAAGGGCCAGAAGCCCGAGGACTGGGAGGATCGCGAGCAGACGCTGTTCCGCTCCACCGAAGTCGGCGACGACATCGACCGGCCGCTGGTGAAGTCTGACGGCAGCTTCACCTACTTTGCCGCCGACGTCGCCTACCTGAAGGACAAGCTGCAGCGCGGCTTCAACGAGACGATCTTCATCCTCGGCGCGGATCATGGCGGCTATGTCAAGCGCATGGAGGCGCTGGCAAAGGCCGTCTCCGGCGGCTCGATGAAGCTGACGGTGCTGCTGTGCCAATTGGTCAAGCTCTACCGCCAGGGCGAACCGGTGCGCATGTCGAAGCGCTCGGGTGACTTCATCACCCTGCGCGACGTGGTGGAGGAGGTCGGCCGCGATCCGATCCGCTTCATGATGCTCTATCGCAAGAACGACGCGCCGCTGGACTTCGACTTCGCCAAGGTGACCGAGCAGTCCAAGGACAACCCGGTCTTCTACGTGCAGTATGCTTCGGCGCGCTGCCATTCGGTGTTCCGGCAGGCGAGGGAGCAGTTCGGCGATGAAGATTTCGGCCGGACTTCGCTGGCCGAAGCCGCAGAGCGGCTTACCGACGAAAGCGAGATCGGGCTGATCCGCAAGCTGGCAGAATATCCGCGTCTGGTGGAGTCCGCGGCCCAGGCGCAGGAGCCGCATAGACTGGCATTCTACCTGTATGACCTCGCCTCGACTTTCCATGGACACTGGAATCGGGGCACTGATAACCCGGACTTACGTTTTGTTAAGGTTAACGACCGAGAATTGACGCATGCCAGACTTGGGCTGGTGCAGGCCGTATCCGACGTTTTGACGTCTGGCCTGGCGATTATCGGGGCCGATGCGCCTACGGAAATGCGCTAGGTTGTAGGGGAAAACCTGTCACCTTTTGCCCACATTGCGCTGGTAAGGCCCAACCTTACGTCACGTCCTAGACGTGCGAATAGTGCGAGTTTCGGGAAAGAGTATGGCAGACAGAACCCAGCTGAAAGTCGCCGAAAACGACCAGTTGTCGAGCGACGACCCGTTCGCCGAATTGACGCGGATCATGGGATTTGATCCGCGGGAGTCTGGACGGTCGCAATCCGAAGCGGAGCAGGTGTCTGCAGAGGTTCTTGGCGACGATTTCGGCATCGATCTCGAGAAGGAATTGCTTGGCGCATTCTCGCTCGACGAAGCCGGGGACCAGGCGGACGCATCGCACCATTTCGAGGCCGTGCCGCACGTAGAGGCCCAGGAGGCGACGCACGTCGCCTATGCGCCGGCGTCGCCCGTGCAGGAGCAGGACGCCTACGCTTATCCCGTCGAGGAGACCCAGTACGATTTTGCGGAGCCGGAGCCTCGCTTCGAGCCCGTCGAGGTCGCTTCGGAGGCCTATCAGGTCGAGGCGCCCGGATACCACGATCAGGTTTCCGGCTACGAAGCGGCAAGCTACACCGCCGCCAGCTATCAATACGAGCCGCAAGTTGCCGTTGAATATGAAGGCGGCATGGCGGATTTCGACCACCAGGTAGCCGCGGAACTGGAAGGCAACCTCGCCACGCATGGCGAATGGTCGCCGGAATTCGCCGAGGAGGATTTCTCCGCACCGGACCATGCGTCTTCTGAAGACGAGCGCTATCTTGAGGCGCCGCAGGAGCCGGTGGCCGGCTATGGCTATGCGGACGAGGTGTCGGTCGCGGCGGAAGCTCACGCCGTATCCTATGATGCCGCTCAGCCCGTGGCGCTCGATGACGGCTTCGAACTGAGTGAGGCTCACTGGTCGGTGGCCGAAGAAGTAGTGCCATTCGCGGAAGAGCCGATCGAGGATCTATCCGCGGTTGAGCCGGTAGCTGCCTATCAGCCCGACTATACCTATCAGCCCGACTATGCCGATCAGGCCCCTGCCGATTTGGCCACGTCGGCCAGCGTGGAGGACTTTGACGAGGATTTCGACGCCGCGCTCGCCGAAGTCGATATGGACTTCACCGCCGTTCCGTTGAAGTCGTTCCACCAGCCCGCGCCGGAACAGCCTTCGTTTGCCGATGAGCCTCAGTTCGTGGCCGCTGCGCCGGAAGCGGCGGAGCCCAGCCTGGAAGACGAGCTGAACGCGCTTCTCGGTAATCTGTCGAGCCCGCACCAGCCAACCATGGACGAGCCGGTGGCGGTCGAGGCTGTCGAAGAGCAGCCTGCCTATGACCAGTATGATGCCGAACCGGACTTCGATGTCGATCTGAACCTTTCCGACGAAGATTTTCTGACGGAGGCGGCTTCGCCTCAGTTCGAAGAGCCTGCCGCTGTGCCGCAAGAAGTGGCGCCCGCTGCGGTCGCCAGGTCCGAATATGTCTATTCGCGTGGAAACTACCGCATCGAGACCAGCGAGCCCAGCTATGCTGCGCTGACGGAAGAGGCTTACACCGCCCCGGTGGCAGACGCCTATGTGTCCGAGCCGGAATCCGTCGACGCCGAGCCGGAGGTGAGCCTGGACTTCGATGACGACGCATTCAGCCAGGCGTTCGCCAACTCCTTCGAGGAACCTACTTCCGAAGATTATGGGGACGAGCAGCCGGCAGCGGAACAGTTTGAGGCCGAGGACGCCACGAGCGCGGCCAAGCCCGCCGATCCTTATGCCGAACTCGCCGCGCTGACGGCGTCGTTCTCGTCCGCCTCGGCGGCAACGCCGTCGTGGGACGAGGAGGCTTCGACCCCGGCGGACGAGCCCGCAACGCACTATGGCGAGGCGGATGAGTTTGCGTCGGTTGAGTCCTCAGCGCCGGCATTCGAGGACGTTCCCGACATTGAGACGGTGGATGTGCCGGAACAGGCGGTTGCACTGGCCGATGATCTGGACCTTCCAGAGCTCGTATTCGAGGAAGACGTGCCTGCCGTTTCGAACTACGACGATCTGGACGCCGAGTTCGCCAATCTTCTCAATGACATGAGCTCGCCCGAGCCCGCGACGAAGGCACCTGCCCAGCCGGCGGCCAAGTCGGAAGAGGAGTTCGCGGCCGACTTCGAGCGCGAGTTCCAGATCGAAAGCGAAGATTACGCTGCTGACAGCACCTATCCGGCCGCGGCTGCTGCTGCCGCCGGTGTTGCGGCTGCGGCGGTTGCATCGGCAGCATATTCGCCGACCGCCAACAATGCCTATGCGATGGGCGACTTCTCGGATGCCGGACAAAACCGGTTCCAGTCCTCGTCCGACTATCTCAACTACGATGCCGATCTTGACGAGGAAAGCGGCTCAGCTGCAGCGCTAGAGCGCAAGCAGCCGCAGCGCCGTGGCGCGCTGCTGGCAGCGGTAATCGGCGGCGTCGTCGTTCTGGGCGGCGTCGGCGCCTATGCTCTTTCGGGCGGCGGTGCAGGCTCCGGAGCCCCGGCGATCATCAAGGCCGATGAAAGCCCGATCAAGATGCGTCCGGAAAATCCCGGTGGCACCTCGGTGCCGAACCAGGAGAGCAAGGTCTATGAGACCGTCGCCCGCAGCGACGCTGATTCTGAGCCGACGCAGCAGCGGCTTCTGACCACGGCGGAGCAGCCGATCGACATGGTTGCCCAGCAGGCTCCTCTGGACGAAGAGGAAACCTTCGTCGGCGAGGAACCGGCCGACCAGCCCGTCGGCAAGTCCGAGGACCGCATCACCCAGGTCATCGAGGATGCAGGCGCCGGCCAGAACATGGAAGTCGCCGCAGTGGCGCCGCGCAAGGTGCGCACCATGGTCGTTAGGCCCGACGGCACGCTGGTGCCGCGCGAGGAAGAGCCCGCTCCGGCGCAGGTGGTTGATCCCGCCCCGGCAGCGCCGATTGGCGCGGCCGCAGAGGCTCCGGAGTCTCCTTCAGTGTCGACTCCGGTCGCCGCCCCGGCCGTGCCCGAGCAGGAGCCGGCTGCCGCCGCGCAGGCCCCGACGGCACAGCCCTCGGCTACGCCGCAGACGGTCGCAGTCGCTCCGTCGCGCCCATCTGACCAGCCGGTGAATGTCGTCGGCGAGGTGAAGCCCGATCAGGTTGCCCTTAACGCCGCCAGCGCCGGGGAATGGGCGATGCAGATCGCCTCCCAGCCGACCGAGGCTGCCGCGCAGTCGTCCTATCAGGACCTGCTGCGCCGCTACGGCAACGTGCTGAACGGCCACCCGGCCAACATCGTCAAGGCCGAGATTGCCGGCAAGGGCACGTTCTACCGTGTCCGCGTGCCGGCGGCGACCCGCAACGATGCAATCGCGCTGTGCGAAAGCTACAAGGCGGCCGGCGGCAATTGCTTCGTCTCGAAATAAGTCGATCCGCAGGTGGCGGGTCAGTGAAACAACAGACCGGCGCGAGGTCTTCGCGCCGGTCTTTGCCATTCTGGAAGGCTGGCTGCGCAGTGCCGGTCGGCGGATTTCCAGCTTTCTCGAGTTGATCTAGTTTGAAAGCCATGACCGAATCAAAATCCATGATCCTCGGCTGCGCCGGGAAAACGCTCACCCCGGATGAAATCCGCTTCTATGGCGACGAGCGCCCATGGGGCTTCATCCTGTTTGCCCGCAACATCGGCGAGCCGGAGCAGATCCGCGACCTGGTGGCGGCGATGCGCGACAGTGTCGGTCGGCCCCATGCCCCGGTCTTCATCGACCAGGAGGGCGGGCGCGTGCAGAGGCTGCGGCCGCCGATCGCGCCCAACTATCCGCCGGCTGGTGAAATCGGTGCGCTCTACAAGGAGGACCGCGAGGCGGGCCTGCGGGCGGCCTGGCTGTTGTCGCGCCTGCATGCCTTCGATCTGCGCCGCTTCGGCATCAACGCCGACTGCCTGCCGGTGCTGGATGTGCCCATCGAGGGCGCGAGCGACGTCATTGGCAACCGTGCCTACGGCAAGGACCCGGAGACCGTCACCGCGCTCGGCAAGGCAGCAGCAGACGGGCTGCTGGCCGGCGGCGTGCTGCCGGTCATGAAACATATTCCCGGCCACGGAAGGGCATTTTCAGACACGCATTTCGAGCTGCCCACGGTGGATGCACCGATCGAGGAACTGCGTGCGCACGACTTCGCTCCTTTCAAGGCGCTTGCGAACCTGCCCGCTGCGATGACCGCGCATGTCGTCTTCGCCGCGATTGACCCGGCAAATCCGGCCACGACTTCGGAGAAGGTCGTGCGCGAGATCGTGCGCGGCGAGATCGGCTTCGACGGGCTCCTGATCAGCGACGACACCTCCATGAAGGCGCTTTCTGGGGATTTCCCTTCCAAAGCCGCTTCCATCCTTGCGGCGGGGTGCGATCTCGTCCTTCACTGCAACGGCGTGATGGAGGAAATGGTGGGCATCGCATCGCGCACCACCCCGCTTCAGGGCAAGTCGCTTGAACGGGCAAAGCGTGCCCTTACATGCATCGAAAAGTGCGACACCGCCGACGAGGCGGCAATGCGTGCCGAGTTTGCAACCTATTTCGACGCCGTGGCCTGACGGTAGCGGCCGCCAGAGAAGGAGCCGGATTGGCGCAGACACAGGAGAGCAAGTCCCCGAAGGCCACGCCGATGGATCCCCTTTGGGCGGAACAAGCGGAGGAGCGCGGCGTCAGCGAGCCCGCGCTGCAGATAGATATTGCCGGCTTCGAAGGCCCGCTCGATCTTCTCCTGCACCTTGCGCGCAACCAGAAGGTGGACCTGTCGCGCATCTCCATCCTTGCGCTCGCCGAGCAGTATCTTACCTTCGTCGATAGCGCGCGCGCCATAAGGCTGGAACTCGCTGCCGACTACCTCGTCATGGCCGCCTGGCTGGCATTCCTGAAGTCCAAGCTGCTCATTCCCAAGCAGGCCGGCGACGACGAGCAGAGCGGCGAAGAAATGGCCGCGGTGCTGCAATTCCGGCTCAAGCGGCTTGAGGCGATGCGCGATGCCGCCGCCAGGCTGGTCAACCGCAACAGGCTGGGGCGCGACGTCTTCGCGCGCGGCTGCCCGGAACTGGTGGTGGTGGAGAGGCGAAACGAATACTCCGCCTCCCTCTACGATCTCTTGACCGCATATGCGATCCAGCGCCAGCGGCAGGCGATCACCAATGTGCGCATCGCCAAGCGCGGCGTCTGGTCGTTGAAGGAAGCGCGCGACATCCTCACCCGCATGGTGGGCAGCTTCAAGGAATGGACCGCGCTCGACAAGTTCCTGATCGAATACATGACGACGCCGGAAGAGCGCGCGACCGCGATTGCAAGCTCATTCGCCGCGACGCTGGAACTGGTACGCGAAGGGCATTTGGAAGTCCGCCAGCACGACGCCTTCGCGCCGCTCTATCTGCGCAGCCGCACGGATGCCGCAAATCCAGCTGAAGGTGAGGCATGAGCGAGAACAGCGCCAACGCTACCGTTATCCCCTTCGTCAGCGACGAAGCGGCGGGCGAGCGCAAGGCCGCCGAGCGCCGCCATCTGGCTGAAGTGGTGCGCATGGCGGAAGCGATCGTGTTCGCCAGTGCCGAGCCGGTCAGCGAAAGGGCCCTGGCCGCCCGACTGCCGGAGGGGGTGGACATAGCGGCCACGATGACCGAACTGCAGAAGATCTATGCGCAGCGCGGCGTCAACCTCGTGCGGGTGGCGGACTCCTGGGCGTTCCGCACTGCCGGTGATCTCGCATTCCTGATGAGCCGGGACGCGGTGCAGCAGAAGAAGCTGTCGCGGGCTGCGCTCGAAGTGCTCGCCATCATAGCCTACCATCAGCCGGTAACGCGCGCCGAGATCGAGGATATTCGCGGTGTGGAGACCTCGAAAGGCACGCTGGACACGCTGCTCGAAACAGAGTGGGTGCGCATGCGCGGCCGGCGGCGCACGCCGGGACGGCCTGTGACCTACGGCACCACCGACAACTTCCTTGACCATTTCGCGCTTGAGGACATCCGCGATCTGCCCGGCATCGAGGAGTTGAAGGGGGCAGGGCTGTTGTCGGCCCGCATGCCGTCCAACTTCTCGATCCCGCTTCCCCCTTCGGACCTCGACCTGCTCACTGATGACGAAGATCCGCTGACGGATATCGACTTCGAGGAACTCGGCCTGTTGACACCTCGGGCGGTAGATGATTGAGCAGGGAATGACAGAGCCAAAGGCTGTATTCACGTGAAGCTTGAGAATACGCAGACGGCGAGCCGGGTGACCGCGGGCGTCACCTTTGCTGCGCGCCTCGCGTTCGAAAACATCTGCCATTCCTTTGGTCCCGGCGCCGAGACGCTGCGGGACGTGTCGCTGATCGCCGAGCCGGGCGAGGTGCTGTGCCTTCTGGGGCCCTCTGGCTCGGGCAAGACGACGCTGCTGCGCATTGCCGCCGGCATCGAGGTGCAGTCCACCGGCCGCGTGCTTCTCAACGATCGCGAAATCGCCGGTCCCAGCGTGTTCCTGCCGCCGGAAAAGCGTTCGATCGGCCTGGTATTCCAGGACTTCGCGCTCTTTCCGCATCTCAGCATCCTGGACAATGTTCGCTTTGGCCTGACCGCCTTGTCGGCGGAAGAGGGGCGCCGCGAGGCGATGATCGCGCTGTCGCGGGTCGGCCTTGCGGATTATGCCGCATCCTATCCCCACGCGCTTTCGGGCGGGCAGCAGCAGCGCGTGGCGCTGGCCCGCGCGCTCGCGCCGCGTCCGGCGGTGCTGCTGATGGACGAGCCTTTTTCGGGCCTCGATTCTCGCCTCAAGGACGCTGTGCGGGCCGAGACGCTTGCAATCCTGCGCGAGAGCCGCGCCACCGCAATCGTGGTCACCCACGACGCGGAGGAAGCCATGCGCATGGCCGACCGCATTGCGCTGCTGAAGGATGGCAGGCTGGTGCAGTCGGGCCGTGCCGAGGACCTCTATCTCAAGCCGGCCAGCCTGTTCGTCGCGGGTTTCTTCTCGGAGTTGAACGTCTTTCGGGGCCGGGTGAACGGGCACTGCGTCGACACGCCGATCGGACGGGTGCCGGCGCCGGATCTGGCGGATGGTGCCGACGCGACCGTGGCTGTGCGGCTTACCGGATTTGATGTAAGCGAAACGGCGGGCGAGATCGAGGCAAGGATCCTTTCCCGACGCTTCCTCGGCGTCGTGGAATTGCTTGAACTTGCCGTTTCAGGCGCAGAGGCCCCGGTGCGGGCTCGAATACGCTGTGGGGCATTGTCAGCAAAAGCGCGTGACATCTGGCTTTCGCTGCGCAAGTCTGACGTACTTCTGTTTGAAACACAGCGTGAAAGCGCATAGATCAATCTCAGGAAATCGTTCGAGAGAGAGTTACCATGGGTTCCTTTTCGATTTGGCACTGGCTCATCGTGCTGGTAGTGGTGTTGCTGCTGTTTGGCCGTGGCAAGATCCCGGAACTGATGGGCGACATGGCCAAGGGCATCAAGAGCTTCAAGAAGGGCATGTCCGACGAGGATGCTGACGACGAGAAGGCCGTCGATGCCCGTACCGTGGAGCATCGTGCCGACGAAACCGTCCAGGCGAAGGAAAAGACCAGCAAGAGCTGAAGCGCTTTCCGCTAGTCGGGTTGAGTAACCATGTTTGATATCGGCTGGAGTGAGATGCTCGTGATCGCGATCGTCATGATCGTGGTCGTGGGGCCCAAGGACTTGCCGCGCATGCTGCGCACGTTCGGCAAGACGACGGCGAAATTGCGGACGATGGCCGGCGATTTCCAAAGACAATTCAATGAGGCGCTCAAGGAAGCGGAACTCGACGACGTCAAGAAATCCGTCGATGCGCTTCGCAGCCTTAATCCGGCGACGGAAATCAAGAAGCAGCTCAACCCGTTCGAGCAGGCGGCTGCCGACGTTCGTTCCGGGCTGGATACCGCACTGAAGCCATCGCCGTCGCCGGTTCCGCCTGCGTCGGATGCCGCGCAGCCAGCCGAACCGCTGAAGACCGGCGCAGAGGCTGTGCCGGCAATGCCTGCCGAAGCGGCACCCACGGCGTCTCAGCCAGAGTCCGCCAAGAAGGCTGCCGCCGAGGCTGCGACCGTAAAGGCGAAAAAGCCGGCGGCAGCGAAAGCCGCTGCTTCGGCTACACCCAAGGCTGCGGCTTCGAAGCCTGCAGCCAAGGTGGCTTCCAAGGCCACCACAAAGAAACCCGCCAAGACTGCGGCCCCCGCCGACAAGGCAAAGGCCGCCGCCAGGAAAACCTCATCCGGAAGCGCCAAGTGAGCGAACAGGACGACGAAATCGAAAAGTCATCGGCCCCGCTGATCGAGCATCTGATCGAGCTGCGCAAGCGCCTGATCTGGTGTCTGGGCGGCTTCTTCGTGGCCTTTCTCATCTGCTTTTTCTTTGCCAAGCAGATGTTCAACGTCCTGGTCATTCCGTTCAGGTGGGCGACCGCATGGGCGGGCCTCGACACGCACAAGGTCGAGCTGATCTATACCGCTCCGCAGGAATTCTTCTTCACCCAAGTCAAGCTCGCCATGTTCGGCGGCCTTGTCATCGCCTTCCCGCTTATCGCGGCGCAGATCTACAAGTTCGTCGCCCCCGGCCTTTACCGGAATGAGCGGCGGGCATTCCTGCCGTTCCTGATCGCGTCGCCCATTCTGTTCCTGATGGGCGCGGCGCTGGTCTATTTCTTCTTCACCCCGATGGTGATGTGGTTCTTCCTTGCCATGCAGCAGGTTGGAACCGACAGCGAGGTGCAGATCTCGCTGCTGCCGAAAGTTTCGGAATATCTCAGCCTTATCATGACGCTGATCATTTCATTCGGCCTCGTGTTCCAGCTTCCGGTGGTCACGTCGCTCATGGTGCGCGTGGGGCTCCTTTCGTCGCAGGCGCTCGCCGACAAACGCAAATGGGCCATCGTTCTGGCCTTCGTGGTGGCCGCTGTGCTGACGCCGCCCGACCCGGTAAGCCAGATCGGCCTTGCCCTTCCCACCATCCTTCTTTACGAGATTTCCATCTGGGCCGCCCGGATGATCGAACGGAATCGCGAGCAGGAACGCGTGGCGCGTGAGAATGAGGAAGCCGCCGACGCAGTGACCGACAAGGCGTCGCTGCAAGGTTCAGGCGACAGCCCCGCCGCAAGCTGACCTTTCGATCCGCTGTCGCGGCCATGTTAACTCATACTGCGACCGGATCGTTACATGCTTGATATCAAATGGATTCGCGAGAACCCCAAGACCCTCGTTGATGCGTTGGTGAAGCGCGGCCAGTCGTCGGAGGCCGCGCAGGCAACCGTGGACGACCTGCTGCTGAAAGACGAGATGCGTCGTGCGCATCTCGGCGAACTGCAGGTCAAGCAGGAGCGCCGCAATGCCGCCTCCCGCGAGATCGGCAACGCCATGCGCAATGGCGACTCCGCTCTGGCCGAGCAGCTCAAGCTCGAAGTTGCCGACATCAAGGCCTTCATCCAGAACGGCGAGGCCCGCGAGCGCGAGCTCGACAAGGCGCTTGACGATGCCCTGGCGGTCATTCCGAACATGCCGCTGGACGATGTGCCGGTCGGCGCGGACGAGCGCGACAACGTCGAGCTGCGCAAGGTCGGCGAGGTGAAGCCGCGCCCTAACTGGGTAAGGGAACACTTCGATATCGGCGAAGCGCTTGGCCTGATGGATTTCGAACGCGCCGCCAAGCTCTCCGGCAGCCGCTTCACTATCCTTAAGGGCCAGCTTGCCCGGCTCGAGCGCGCGCTCGGCCAGTTCATGATCAACATGCACACCACGGAGCACGGCTACACCGAGGTCCAGCCGCCGCTTCTGGTGCGCGACGAAGTGCTGTTCGGCACCAACCAGCTGCCCAAGTTCGAGGAAGACCTGTTCTTCACGCCGCACGGCGAAGGGCGTCTCGGCCTCATCCCCACCGCCGAGGTGCCGCTGACCAACCTAGTGCGCGAAGAAATCCTCCATCAGGAGCAGCTTCCTCTGCGCATGACGGCCTTGACGCCGTGCTTCCGCTCGGAGGCCGGGTCCGCCGGGCGCGACACCCGCGGCATGCTGCGGCAGCACCAGTTCTACAAGGTCGAGCTTGTCTCCATCACCGACGCCGACAGTTCCAACGCCGAGCATGAACGCATGACCCAGTGCGCGGAAGAGGTGCTGAAGCGCCTCGAACTGCCGTTCCGCACGATCGTCCTGTGCACCGGCGACATGGGTTTCGGCGCGCGCAAGACCTATGACATCGAAGTCTGGCTGCCTGGCCAGAACGCCTATCGCGAGATTTCTTCCTGCTCGGTCTGCGGCGACTTCCAGGCCCGGCGCATGGATGCGCGCTATCGCGTCAAGGACGACAAGAACCTCCGCTTCGTGCATACGCTGAACGGTTCCGGCACCGCCGTCGGCCGTGCGCTCATCGCCGTGCTCGAGAACTACCAGAACGAGGACGGCAGCGTAACAATTCCTGACGTTCTTCGTCCTTACATGGGCGGCGCGGAGAAGATCGAGGCAATCCGGTCCTGATGCGTATCCTCCTGACCAACGACGACGGCATCCACGCCGAAGGCCTTGCCTGTCTCGAGCGCATCGCCCGCACCATGTCGGACGATGTATGGGTCGTTGCGCCTGAGACTGACCAGTCGGGCTTTGCGCATTCCCTGTCGATCTCGGAGCCGTTGCGTCTGCGCAAGATCGACGACCGCCACTATGCCGTTCGCGGCACGCCCACGGATTGTGTCATCATGGGCGTGCGCAAGGTGCTGCCCGAGCCGCCGGACCTCATCCTGTCGGGTGTGAATTCAGGGGCGAATCTCGCCGACGACGTGACCTATTCGGGCACTGTGGCGGGCGCCATGGAAGGAACGCTTCTCGGCATCCGCTCGATCGCGCTCAGCCAGGCCTATAATGTGGTCGACCAGGCCCGCATCGTTCCGTGGGAGACCGCCGAGACGCTTGCGCCTGCGCTGTTGGACAAGCTGCTGCAGATCGATCTTCCGAGCGGCGTGTTCCTGAACGTCAACTTCCCCAACTGCCCGCCGGAAGAGGTGGAGG
This sequence comes from Mesorhizobium sp. KR2-14, assembly GCF_040049255.1. NCBI lineage: Bacteria > Pseudomonadati > Pseudomonadota > Alphaproteobacteria > Hyphomicrobiales > Phyllobacteriaceae > Mesorhizobium > Mesorhizobium sp. KR2-14. The sequence continues at coordinate 54,792 of NZ_JBDZDR010000004.1, forward strand.
CGCCGGTCGTGACGAGCCAGGGCAAGCTGGTGCACAGCCTTTGGATCGATGAACGCGCCGACGGCCGTGGCTTTCCATACTATTGGCTGCGCTTCGGTCGCGAGGCGCCCGAGGTAAGGGAAGGCTCCGACATTCACGCGGTGAGAAACAAGCGCGTGTCCGTCACGCCGCTGAAGCTCGACCTTACCGCCCACGAAATCCGTGACCAGTTGACGAAGGCTTTGGGATGACCACCGCCAGCGAGGACCGCGAAGCTTTTGCCGCTTTCCTGTTGCGATTGCGCGGCCGCGGTATCGTGGCGAAGGACCTGATTACGGCCTTCGAGGCTACTCCCCGGCGCGCCTTCATCCCCGCGCAGTGGCAAAACATCGCCTGGTCGGACCGCATGCTTCCGATCGAATGCGGGGAGACCATGGAAGGCGCCGATCTCCAGGCGACGGTGATTTCGGCATTGGGCATTGAGCCGAACAGTCGCGTGCTCGAGATTGGAACCGGCTCCGGCTATACGGCCGCCGTCATGTCGCGGCTCGCGGCGCGGGTGGTTACCGTCGACCGCTACAAGACGCTGGTCGAGCAGGCTCGCCAGCGCTTCGAGGCGCTGGGCATCGACAACGTGTTCGTGCGGCAGACGGACGGTTCCAACGGCCTGCCGGGCGAGGGGCCATTCGACCGCATCGTGGTTTGGGCGGCCTTCGAAAGCTTGCCGCGCTATTTTGCCGACCAGCTCTCCAGTGGTGGCGCCATGGCGGTGCCGCTGGGACCTCCCGAGGGCGAGCAGGTGATGATCAAGCTGGGCAAGCTTGGCAGCCGATTCGAACAGGAAGACATCGGCGTCGTCCGCCTCCAGCCAATGGCCCGAGGCGTGGCGGCGGCGATCTGACCGGAATTCACAATCTCCAAAATCGCCAACGCTTCAGACGCGCAGCAGCCCGTTTTGCGCGGGTTTCTGGCCGGTGCCATCCGCATTCCGTCGCGGCACTGACCAGGCGTTGGTGTGTCAGATTGCGACGGCTTCGGCAAGGCCGGCCAATTCTTAACCGCCCGGTAAGATTAACGCGCTTTAATCATGCCGAAGTTTGGGTCGGGTATGCGGGTTATTGCGATGCGGTTCAGTATGTTAGCCAAGAATGAACGCGTTTTGGTGCGCAGTGCAGCGGTCCTCCTCCTGGCAGGCATGGCGACCGGCTGCAGTTCGCACGTGTCGCGCTTCGCAAGCGTCGACGACATTTTTACCGCCTCGACGCCGAATCAGCGCCAGATCATGAATCAAAACCAGCCGTATCCTGGCGACATGCAGGCTGCGCCGCTGGCCAGTGCGGAAACCGCTCCGGTTACCCGCAGCACCCTCACGCCGGTTTCGTCGCAGCCGCTTCCGCCGCCGGTCACCCAGCCGGCTGCCGCCACCGCTTCGGTCGCCCCGGCGAGCCAGCCTGTCATGCCGGCACCCGCCAGGGCGGCTGCTCCTGGCCCCGCCCCGCTGGCCTCCGCCGCTCCCAAGCCAGAGATGCAGCCCAGCAAGGCGCAGGTGCTTTCAATCCCCGACGGTCAGGTCGCGATGCTGCCCCAGCCAGCCAAGGTGACGGCAAACCAGGGCGCATCGACCGCAGCGAGCGGATCAGCATCCGGCACCTACACGGTCCAGGAAGGCGATACGCTTACCAAGATTTCCAGGAAGACCGGGGTCAGCGCCGCGGCACTCCAGTCGGCCAATGGCTTGAACGACGGCGTCGTCCGCATCGGCCAGACCTTGAAGATACCGGCAGGCGGCACCACTGCCGTTGCGGCGGCAACACCCGAGCCTGTCGCCGTCAGCGCACCGGCGCCTGCCAAGGCAGCCGCGGAAGCCCCGAAAGTGGCGACCTATACGCCGCCCAAGAGCGAGAAGACGATCGAGCAGGCCGAACAGGTCGCGGCGATCGCTCCTGATTCGACAGGCATCGGCAAGATGCGCTGGCCCGTGCGCGGTCGCGTCATTTCCGGTTATGGCAAGGGCGGCGGCAAGGCCAATGACGGCATCGACATTCAGGTGCCGCAGGGCACGCCCGTCAAGGCGGCCGAGAACGGCGTGGTCATCTATGCCGGTGACGGGCTGAAGGAATTCGGAAACACCGTTCTGGTGCGGCACGAGAACGGCTTGGTCACTGTCTACGGCCACGCCAGCGAACTCAAGGTGTCGCGTGGCCAGACGGTCAAGCGTGGCCAGGAAATCGCGCTCTCGGGCATGAGCGGAAACACCGATTCGCCGAGACTTCACTTCGAGGTGCGCAAGAACTCTACGCCGGTCAATCCGTCGACTTATCTCGAATAGAGCAGCGGGCCGGATCGATCAAAATGACGAACCCGCCCTTTTGGGGCGGGTTTCCTTTTTTCCAGAAGGTCAAGCGCCGGTCAGGAGCGAGGCGCTATCAATCCTTCAGCGGCTGGCCCAAACGCCCAGCCAGATCCTGGATGAACTGCCAGGCGACGCGGCCGGAGCGGCTGCCGCGAGTGGTCGCCCACTCCAGCGCTTCGGCACGCAACGTCTCGGGATCGATGTTCAGCCCGTGATAGCGGACATAGCCGTCGACCATTTCGAGATATTCGTCCTGCGAGCATTTGTGGAAGCCTAGCCAGAGGCCGAATCGGTCCGAAAGCGAAACCTTTTCCTCGACCGCTTCGGAGGGGTTGATGGCGGTCGAACGCTCGTTGTCGATCATGTCGCGCGGCAAAAGATGCCGCCGGTTCGAAGTCGCGTAGAAGATCACGTTGGCCGGCCGGCCCTCCACGCCGCCTTCCAGTGCGGCCTTCAGCGACTTGTAGGACGTGTCGTCATGATCGAACGAAAGATCGTCGCAGAAGAGGATGAAACGATGGAACGAGGCCTTCAGTTGCGCCATCAGCCTGGGCAGCGTGTCGATATCCTCGCGGTGTATCTCGATGAGCTTGAGCGGCGCTTCGCTCTTCCCTGAGGCGTTGATTGCGGCGTGGCTTGACTTGACCAGCGAGGACTTGCCCATGCCCCGCGCGCCCCACAGCAGCACGTTGTTGGCCGGAAGGCCGGCGGCAAACCGTTCCGTATTGTCCACCAGAATGTCGCGCACGCGGTCGACGCCCCGGATGAGGCCGATGTCCACGCGGTTGACGCGCTGGACAGGCTCAAGAAAACCGCGCTCGGCGTCCCAGACAAAGCAGTCTGCCGCGTCGAAGTCGCTTTGCGGCGTTTGCGCTGGCGCCAGGCGGCTGACTGCCTCGATCAGGAGGTCGAGCTTTCGGGTCAGTGCTTCGATGGTCTTGTCGCTCATCCTGTTTTCCGTATTCGAAAGCAAACGGTTGCCCAGTGCCTCTAACACGGTCGAACAGGCCGGGAAAGCAGGGGGGCACTGTGCCAACGCAGTTGCAAAGGTCGCTCCAGCCACTATATTCCGCGCAGCTTTCACCAGGGGGCTCGTTGCGAGCTATCCGTCCATTTCCAGGAGTTTTTGATGTTCGTGACACCGGCATACGCCCAAGGCACCACTGGCGCTTCCCCCGATATGCTTATCAGCGTCCTGCCGTTCGTCCTGATTTTCGTGATCATGTACTTCCTGATCATCCGGCCGCAGCGCCAGCAGCTCAAGAAGCGCGGCGAAATGCTGACGGCTATCCGGCGCGGCGACACGGTGGTGACCGGCGGCGGTCTCGTCGGCAAGGTCACCAAGGTGGTTGACGACAACGAACTGGAAGTCGATCTCGGCAACGGCCTGAAGGTCACCGCGCTGCGGTCGACCATCGCCGACGTGCGCGTCAAGGGCGAGCCGGTCGCCAACCAGAACGCCAAGAAGTAACCGCCTTCGGGCGGGCTCTTTCAGGAGCCGTTGAAAGACAGCCATGGCAGGGATCGAGATACGAGAGGCGCATTTTCCCGGTCGCGCCCCTATCGAGGCTTATGGCAATGGCGGCTTTCGCTTTGCCGACATGTCGCATCGCGGCTCCCTTCTGTGCCTGCCCTCAGGCATCTATGGATGGGAACCAGCTGACCCGCTGGCGCTCGTGGCCGAAGATTTCGCACGGGTGCTGGCGGAAGCGGCCGAAATCCAGATCCTGCTTGTTGGAACCGGCAGCGAGCTGCGCCCGCTGCCGAAGGCCTTGAGGGCGGCACTACGAGAACAGAAAATATCGGCCGACCCGATGTCGACCGGGGCGGCGGTGCGCACCTACAACGTGCTTCTGGCCGAAGACCGTGCCGTTGCTGCCGCACTGATTGCCGTCGACTGACATGGATGATCACGCCAAGATCGTGATGGAGGCGGTGCGGGCCGCCGACCGCGACCGCTACCTCAGCGCCCTCTATGCGCCGGAGGACAAGCGGCCGGCGCTGTTTGCGCTCTATGCCTTTAACGCCGAGATCGCCGCGGTCCGCGACCGCATCCGCGAGGCGCTGCCGGGCGAGGTGCGGCTGCAATGGTGGCGCGACGTGATCGCCGCCGGAACCGCGCAGGCAGCCTCCGGCCATCCGGTTGCGGAAGCACTTGTCGCCGCGATCCACACCTATCGCCTGCCGCAGGCCGCCTTCCAGAACTATCTAGATGCCCGGATCTTCGATCTCTATGACGACCCGATGCCGTCGCGGAACGATCTCGAGGGCTATTGCGGCGAGACTGCTGGGGCGATCATCCAGCTGGCCTCGCTGGTGCTCGACCCATCCGCTGCGCCGGCCTTCGGCACCCTTGCCGGACATGCCGGCTGCGCCCAGGCCATAACCGGGCTGCTGCGATTGCTGCCGCTCCACCGGGCTCGCGGCCAATGCTTCGTGCCGCGTGAGATCCTCGCCGCTGTCGGCTCCTCGCCGGAAGAATTTGTCACCGGCGATGGCGGCGCAGGGATGGCAGGTGCCCTGGCGGCCATGATCGCGCTCGCGGAGGAGCATCTTTCCGCCTTCGACCGCGGCGCAGCCGAGATCCCTGTTTCCCTGCGGCCGGCCTATCTGCCCGTGGCCTTGACCCGCGCCTATCTCAACCGTCTGCGCAGGATGGGCGCCAAGGCGCTGACCGCCCACGCGGATGTATCTGCCTGGTACCGGCATGCGATCCTGTTTCGCCACGCCGCCCGCGGCTGGAAGCCGAATCATTTGACGTAAACGTAAGGCGTGCTAGTTCTTTGCCGTTGCTGCCTGCCTGGAGGAGGGGAGGCGGCGGTCGGGTGGAGAATCGGCTCATGAGCCTGCCTGTCCTCGTCGCCATTGTGGTTGTCGGGATCAGCCTTTGCGTCGTCGCGGTGCATCTCACCGGCGGCAGCAGATTGGCGACGCTCGAAGGCGCCGAAGATGCGGTTCGCCATTTTCACCAGGATTTTCCAGACGAGGCTATCCGCACAGTTCGCCTCACCGCCGACCGGCGTACAGCCTTCATGGAACTCGACGGCGGCCGCACCGGCATCGTCCAGACATTCGGCGATCGTTTCCTGACGCGCATAATTACGCCCCAGGAGGTTGCCTCGGCCTTGCACGCCGGCCCGGGCGTGGTGTCGATCCGTTTCAGGGATTTTACCTGGAGTGGCGGGAGATTCGCATTCGCCGAGGACCAGGATGCAGGCGCTGTGCTGCAGGGGCTTCAGCTTGCCCGTCGCGACCGTGTGGAGGCATGACGATGGAAAGCTACGATTTCCCGCAGGTCACGCAACTCGCCATTCCCTTTTTCGTGGCCGCGATCCTGATCGAACTCTGGCTGGTGCGCACGGGCCGGGCAAAAGGTGCGTTCGAAACGCGCGACACCCTGACCAGCCTGATGATGGGCACCGGAAACGTCGTCGCCGGCCTGCTGCTCGGCGTGGTCTCCTATACCGCGCTGATGTGGGTGTGGCAGTTCCGCTTTTTCAATCTCGGCCTGTCGGTCTGGGTGTTCGTTGCAGCCTTCCTGCTCGATGACCTGCGCTACTACTGGTATCACCGCATCGCTCACCGCGTGCGCTGGGTGTGGGCCGAGCACGTCAATCATCACTCCAGCCAGCACTACAATCTGTCCACGGCGCTGCGGCAGAGCTGGACCGGCCTGTTCACCGGCATGTTCGTGCTGCAGGTGCCGCTGGTGCTGCTTGGCTTCCACCCGGCGGTGATCGCCTTCGTCTTCGGTTTCAACCTGGTCTGGCAGTTCTGGATCCACACCGAGACCATCGGCCGGATGTGGGGCTGGTTCGAGTACATCTTCAACACCCCCTCGCACCACCGCGTCCACCACGCCACCAATCCGCGCTATCTCGACGCGAACTATGCCGGCACGCTGATCATCTGGGATCGCATGTTCGGAACCTTCGTGGAGGAATTGCCGGAGGACCAGCCGCGCTATGGCATCGTCAGGAACATCGGCACCTTCAACCCGGTGAAGGTGGCCTTCCACGAGTGGATCGGCATGTTCCGTGATGCGCTTGCGCCGGGGCTGACGTTGCGCCAGCGCCTTGGTTACCTGTTCCAGCCGCCCGGCTGGAGCCATGATGGATCGCGCAAGACTTCGGAGCATCTGAAGGCCGACTATGTGCGGCGGAATCCGAAGGAGGCGGGCAAGCCCGGGCTGCCCGGTGGCGTCGCGCCCGCCGAATGAAAACGCCCGCCGAAGGCGGGCGCGTTTCCATTTGACCGGGGTTCGGTGAGGCGGCTGCTATTCGGCAGCCTGCGCCTCGGGGGCAATGCCCAGCCATGCACGGCAATCGGCCAGCGCGCGCGCGGTGATCGCATGGCGCTTGGCCACGGTCTTGTCCTTGCCGCGCAGCCGCTTGCCTTCCACCTTCGGTGCCTCGACCGGCGGGAACAGGCCGAAATTCACATTCATGGGTTGGAATGAGCGCTTGCCTGGCTCGTCATCGGACACGATGTGCCCGCCCGTGATGTGGTTGAGCAGGGCTCCGAACGCAGTGGTGGCCGGCGGCGTCGCAATCTCGCCTCCGAGAATTTCGGCGGCTGCGAAGCGTCCGGCCAGCAGGCCTACGGCGGCCGATTCGACATAGCCCTCGCAGCCGGTGATCTGGCCGGCAAAACGCAGGCCGGGGCGGCCCTTGAGTTGCAGCGTCGGGTCGAGCAGCGTCGGGGAGTTGATGTAGGTGTTGCGGTGCAGCCCGCCCAGGCGCGCGAAGTCGGCGTTCTCCAGGCCGGGAATCATGCGGAAGATGCGCGTCTGCTCGGCGTATTTCAGCTTCGTCTGGAAGCCGACCATGTTGTAGAGCGTGCCCAGCGCATTGTCCTGCCGGAGCTGGACGACGGCATAGGCCTTCACCGTCGGGTTGTGCGGGTTGGTCAGGCCCATCGGCTTCATCGGGCCGTGCCGCAGCGTCTCCACGCCGCGCTCGGCCATGATCTCGATAGGCAGGCAGCCATCGAAATAGGGCGTGCCTTCCCACTGCTTGAACTCGGTCTTGCCGCCATCGATCAGCGCCTGCACGAATGCCTCGTACTGCGCCTTGTCCATGGGGCAATTGATGTAGTCCTTGCCGGTGCCGCCGGGGCCGACCTTGTCGTAGCGCGACTGGAACCAGCAGGTGTTCATGTCGATCGTTTCGAAATAGACGATCGGGGCGATGGCGTCGAAGAAGGCGAGCGCATCGGCGCCGGTGCGCTGGGCAATGGCGTCGGCCAGCGACGGCGCGGTGAGCGGCCCGGTGGAGATGATCGCCTGCTCCCATTCTTCCGGCGGCAGGCCGGTGATTTCCTCGCGCTGGATGGTGATCAGCGGATGGGCCTCGAGCGTTGCGGTGACGGCCGCGGAAAACCCGTCACGATCCACCGCGAGCGCGCCGCCGGCCGGCACCTGATGGGCATCGGCCGACCGCATGATCAAGGAGTCGGCGAGGCGCATCTCGGCGTGCAGCAGCCCCACAGCGTTGGCCTGCGCGTCGTCGGAACGGAACGAGTTGGAGCAGACCAGCTCGGCCAGGCCGTCCGTCTTGTGGGCGTCGGTGCCCCGCACGGGGCGCATCTCGTGGAGGATGACGGGTACGCCGGCCTGCGCCGCCTGCCAGGCCGCTTCCGAGCCTGCAAGACCGCCGCCGATAATGTGCAAAGGTTTGATTGTCATGCTCGGGAAATAGGCTGCTCGGCAGAGGAAATCAATCGGAACTGCCTTGTCCGGAAACGACAACACCCGCCGGGGGAGGAGATCCGGCGGGTGTCGGTAGAGTGGTCAGCGATCGGGAGGAGGATGAACGCTGACCTTATTCGTGGGAGCCCGGGAGGAGGTAGGCGCCGACGAAATTCCTTTCGCCATTTTGAGGGTGCGAAGGCCCTGGAAAGAACAGCACCCGCCGAGGGAGGAGGTTCGGCGGGTGCCGTTAGAGGCGGTCAGCGATCGGGAGGAGGATGAACGCTGACCTTATTCGTCGGAGCCCGGGAGGAGGTAGGCGCCGACGAAATTCCTTTCGCCGTTTTAAGGGGGCGAAACCCTGGAGACAGCACCCGCCGAGGGAGGAGGTTCGGCGGGTGCCGTTAGGGTGGTCAGCGATCGGGAGGAGGATGAACGCTGACCTTATTCGTCGGAACCCGGGAGGAGGTAGGTGCCGACGAAATTCCGTTAGACCGAGCGGCGCGCCACCGAGTGGATTTCGCTGCGGCTGATGCCGAGATCGTTGAGTTCGCGGTTCGAAAGGCGGCTCAGCTCGGAAACGGTTTCACGGTAGCGGCGCCAGTTGCGGAAATTGCGGAGAATATTCATTTTTTCTTGCTTTCTTTTTCGTACGGACGTGGCCTGACGGCCTGGAAATTAGATCGACTTGCGCGCCACCTGAGGAATGTCGCCACGGCTGATGCCGAGGTCGTTGAGCTCGCGGTTCGAAAGGCGGCTCAGCTCGGAAACGGTGTCACGGTAGCGGCGCCAGTTGCGGTAATTGCGGATCAGGTTCATCTTCGTGCTCGTCTTCGGTTCGTTTTCTTCAATCGCTGTTTACGAGGCGTAGATAGGCTGGGCCGTATCTATTTGGAAGGGCTGTTGGTGCATGGCAGCAATGCGTTTTGTGCATTGCAACATTAATCGGTTTTAGTGCCTGCGGCGCAAATGTGACCGAATGTTAAAAATCCTGTGACAACAAGGGCTTGAATGGCGGTCGTTTTGCCGCAGAGAGGCTTGGGTGAGTGAATTGGCAGGTTATTCGTCGCGCGTGAAACGGGACATTGCGCGCTGGGCTGAGAAGGGGCTGATAGACGCCTCCACGGCCGAGGCAATCGGGCGCGATGTCGAGGCGAACGAAAGCCGCCTGTTCAGCTTCGGTTTTATCCTGGCGGTCATGGCGGCCCTGCTTCTGGGCGCTGCCATACTTCTTCTCGTAGCGGCGAATTGGGAAGAAATCCCCAGGCTTATTCGAGTGGCCGGGCTGTTTGCGATCATCCTTGCCGGCTATGTCGGCGGCTCGGTGGCGAAATCTCGCGGTCAGGATGCCATTGGCGAAGCGTTGTGGCTGGTGGCGGCCGCTGCCTTCGGGGGCTCGATCGCGCTGATCGGGCAGATGTATCACCTGCCGGGCGATGAAAGCTCAGCCATGCTGACCTGGTGCTTCGGCACCGTGCTGGCGGCGGTGGTGCTGCGGTCTGAGCCCCTTACCATCGCCTCAGCCGCGATCGGCGCCGCCTGGCTTGCGATCGTCGGTTTCGACGACGGCAACCTCCTTCGTCTCAACTTCTATCCGGTGATAGCGCTTGTGGTGTGGCTTGCGTCCTATTGGACGCGGAGCCGGGTGGCGCGTCACGTGATCCTGCTGTCGCTGATATTGTATGCGTGCTTGTTGGCGTTGCATCACGACGTGACGGGAACGGGCATCGGCCTTGCACTGGTTGCGGCGGCGCTGTTCGCACTGGCTTGCCTTTGGCCGGCGCCAGTGGAAGCTGTGGCACGCCTTGGAGGCCGGCTGCAGGTTCATTGCCTGATCGGCTTTCTCGCCGGACTTGCACTGGTCCAGTTAAATCAGATCGATCATGCCGGGCGGCTGGCCATGTCGGCCGTCGTCGTCTTCGCCGGCATCGCGGCCGCGCTTTATTCTGCCGGTCGCGAAAGCCGCGCGCTTCGCACGGTCGCCTATACGGGCTTCGGCCTCGAACTCTGCTTCATCTATGCCGTGACGATCAGCACCATGCTCGGCACGGCAGGTTTCTTCCTGGCCTCGGGTGCTGTGCTGGGCATCATCGCCATCGTCATCATCCGGGTGGAAAGACGCATCCGGGCCAGCGCGGGAGCAGCGTGATGTCCAGAAACAGGCTTGTAGTCGCCGCGACCGTGCTTGCGCTGCTTCAGATCGGGTTCCTGTCCTGGATCATCGCTTCGCGCGCCGCAATCCTGCGCAACGGGCAGGAAGTCCTGCTCAAGGTCGAACCGGTCGACCCGCGCGATCTCCTGCGCGGGGATTATGTCAGTCTCGGCTACGACATCTCGACCGTGCCGGTGAAGATGATCGAAAACCGGCCTGAGGGCTCACGGCTGGCGGATGGCGGGGCTGTGCGCGTGCGCCTTGAAAAGGGCGAGGATGGCTTCTGGCACCCCACTGCGGCCGTGCTCGGCGAGGCATTCGCGGCGCCGCCGGCGGCCGGGCAGGTAGACGTGCGGGGCAGCGTTCTGTCCGGCTGGTCGCTTGACCAGGATGCCGCCGTCCACGTCGACTATGGCATCGGTCGCTTTTATCTGCCGGAAGGCGAGGGGCGGGCGATAGAGCAAGACATGCGCGTACGCAGTTTCGGCATCCTCGCTGCCGTCGCCAAGGATGGCACGCTGCAGATCAAGGGGCTGATGGACGGGGACAAGCTGCTGTTTTCCGAGCCGCTTTACTAGCCGCCGCGCGGTGTCGGCGGCCGGATAGGGCCGGGGGTGCGTTGATCTCAACTATTTGACAGAGTACGCTAAATCCCATGGGAGGATTTATCCCCACGGGCAAGGGGCCGACGCTCATGGCCATGGCAAGGGATCGGCAGATCCGCGCCATGCTCGCGGTCTGTACCGCGATCCTTGGCACCACAGCGCTCTATTTCGCCGGCTCTATCTTCGCGCCGATCACTTTCGCCATCTTCATCCTGGCCATCGTCTGGCCCCTGCAAGATGCGCTGCAGAGATGGCTCCCCAAGGGCGTCGCGCTCTTTATCACGCTCGCACTCACGGCCATCGTCGTGCTGGTCTTCGCTTCCATCGTGGCCTGGGCTTTGAGCTCGATCGCGGTCTGGCTGCAAAACAATGTGCAGCGGTTTCAGACGCTCTATGCTCAATTGACGGACTGGCTCGAAGAGCACGGCATATTCGTGGCCGGCGTGATCGCCGAGCGTTTCGACGCCGTGTGGCTGCTGCGCATGTTCCAGCAGGTTGCCTTGCGCCTTAACCAACTCGCAGGATTCGGCGTTCTGGTCTTCATCTTCCTGATGCTGCAATTGATGGAGGTTGACCAGATCCGCCGGAAAGTTGCGTCGCTCGAAAAGGACAATGGTGCTGCGCTCCTCGACGCCGCCGCCGAAATCGGCGCCAAATTTCGCCGCTACATGCTGGTGCGAACCCAGCTCAGCGTGCTCACCGGCATTCTGGTCTGGGGTTTCGCATGGCTTACCGGGGTGGAGCCCGCGGCCGGTTGGGGGCTTCTCGCCTTCGCGCTGAACTATATTCCCTTCATCGGGCCATTTGTGGCGACGCTGCTTCCGGCGCTGTTTGCCATGGCCCAGTTGGACACATGGCAGGCAGTGGTGTTCGTGGTTATCGGCCTGACCTTGATCCAGTTCCTGATCGGCAACTATCTAGAGCCGCTGGTGGCAGGTGCGGCGCTGGCCATTTCGCCGCTGGCGGTGGTCTTCGCCGTCTTCTTCTGGGGCTTTCTGTGGGGGATCACCGGGGCGTTCATCGGAGTCCCGATCATGATCAGCGTCATTTCGCTTTGCGCCCGTTATCCGTCTACCCGATGGCTGGCCATCCTCTTGTCGGGCAAGGCGCCCTAGGTACTGGGCAATAACGATCTGACTGCGGTAGCGTGCAACCTTCGACAGGGGCCGGTTCTGCCATGACAGATGAGCCAGCGACAGCCGGACAAGCGGCGGGCCCGATCATCGATCCCCGCTTCGGCGATATCGAAGACGACGCCTCCAGCCCCAAGCGCCGCTCGCTGCTTTCGCTCGCGGGAAGCCTGCTGCTGGAAATCAGCCTGCCGAAGCTCATTCTGGCCTGGATATTGCTGCTCGTCGTGCCCGGCCTTCTGCTTGGCCTCGCGCCAATCATCGTCTCGTCCTGGGTCGTGACCTTCTCCGTGAAGATCGCGTCGCTCGTCATTGGCTTCTGGTCGCTGCTTGTTCTAGCCGCCATCATCGCGGCTGGCTGGTTCGGCTGGCGGGCGCTGTTTCGCATGACCGAGAGGAACTTCTGGTCCCTGAACGCCGTGGTCGTGCAACCGGCTTATGCCGCCTTCCGTGAAGCTCTGAACCAACTTACCGAAAGGCTTTTCGCGCGGAATTCCACCGCCGCTACCCGGTCCAGATTGCGCGCGGTGATGTCGGCGGTGGCCGGTGTGCTGGTCTGCGCCCTGGCGCTGCTGGCATGTTGGCTCGCCTGGCCGAGCGCACACCTCTTTGCGGATATCTCCGAGATAAGCTCCTGGAGTAGGGTGGCGATCGTTGCCCTGGCAAACAGCATCGTGCTGGTCTCGGCATATCTGGCGGTGGCCGCTCTGTTCTGGGGCTTCGCCGACGCCACCATGGCCCAGCCTCGCAACCTTGAGCGCTTCGAGACTGCGCCTCCCGGCGCGCGCAGGTGGCGCGTTGCGCATCTTTCGGACGTGCATGTCGTGGGCGAACGCTACGGCTTCCGCATCGAGAGCGGCAGAGCGGGCGCGCGCGGCAACGATCGGCTGAAAAGAATCCTGAACCGGCTAGACGAAATCGACGCGGCCGAGCGGCTCGACGCGATCCTGATCACCGGCGACATGACCGATGCCGGCGTATCGACGGAGTGGGCCGAATTCCTCGATGCCGTTGCCGCGCATCCTCGCCTGGTCGACCGGGTCCTGATGCTGCCCGGCAACCACGATCTCAACATCGTCGATCGCGCCAACCCGGCGCGCATGGACCTTCCGACCAGCCCGAACCGGCGATTGCGCCAGATCCGCGCCTTGTCCGCCATGATTTCCCTTCAGGGGAAACGAGCCCATGTAGTGGATTTGGAGAAGGGCAGCCTCGGCCCCACCCTTGAGGACGCCCTGCAGCCGCATATCGCCGAAATGAGCATATTTGCCGACGAGGCCAGGCCGCGGCTCTCCAACACGATACCGGAAGTCTGGGCAAGAGCGTTTCCGATGGTCGTGCCGCCGCGTCCTGGCGAGCCGCTGGGGATAATCCTGCTGAACTCGAATGCCGATACGCACTTTTCCTTCACCAATGCGTTAGGCATGATCTCGGCTGGACAGATGCGCGGCATCGAAATCGCCAGCGCCGAATATCCGGATGCCTGCTGGATCGTGGCATTGCACCACCATGTGGTCGAGTATCCCTGGGCGGCCAAGAAACTCTCCGAACGCATCGGCACCGCGCTGATCAACGGCAAGTGGTTCGTGCGCCGCATGCAGTCCCTTTCGGGCAAAGCCATCCTCATGCACGGGCATCGTCATATCGATTGGATCGGCGAATGCGGCGGGCTGCCAATCGTCTCGGCCCCGTCTCCGGTCATGCATCCCGACGCAGTCGACACCGCCTTCTACATTCACCGCCTCGCGGTTGGCGAAGACGGCCTGTTGCGGCTGCTTACGCCCGAACGCGTCGTCATCCGTGGAGAGCGTAGCACCGCCGATCTGGCCGCCGGGTAGGGAAGGCGATTAGCCGCTTGTCCGGCGGGCTACACATTTTCGTGCAGCGAACGCTTTTTGACCCGACTCAAAAGTGCTCCCGACCCGCCATGATAGTTTCTGCGCGAACCCGAACAGGGAGCGTTGCCATGAAGAGCATTGTTCTTTCCGGGCTGGTCTTGGCCGGCTCGCTCGCTTTGCTGGCTGTGTCCGCCAGCGCGCAAGACAGCGTCACCGAAGAGGAGGCCCACGCCATCGCGGTCGATGCCTACCTCTACTTTTATCCCCTGATCACGATGGACGTGACACGGCAGCAGTCCGTCAACGTCGAACACCCGACGGAACTCGGCAAGGCGCCGATGAACACGTTCGCCAACGTGCCCACATACCCGCCCGCCGATATGAGGACCGTGGTGCGCCCCAATTTCGATACGCTCTACTCAGTTGCCTGGCTGGATCTGGCGAAGGAGCCGATGATCGTTTCCGTGCCTGACACCGGGGGGAGGTACTATCTCCTGCCGATGCTCGATATGTGGACCGACGTGTTCGCTTCGCCCGGTTGGCGCACGACAGGCACCAGGGAAGGAAACTTCCTGGTCACGCCGCCCGGCTGGCGCCCGAACCTGAGAGAAGTGATCGCAGAGTTCAAACTGCCGAAGGACATCCAGCATATCGCGGCGCCGACGCCGGTGGTCTGGATCATCGGCCGGACAAAGACAGACGGGCCGCAGGACTACGACGCTGTCCACAAGATCCAGGCGGGCTTCAAGATCACCCCGCTTTCGGGATGGAACAAGACCGACAAGCCGGTCGAAGGAAAGATCGATCCCAACGTCGACATGAACACGCCGCCGAAGGTCCAGGTCGACACGATGTCGGCCGAAAAGTACTTCACGCACGCGGCCGAGCTTCTCAAAGAGGTTCCGCCTCACGTCACCGACCAGCCGATTATCGCGCAGATAAGGAAGATCGGCATCGAACCCGGCAAGAGCTTTGACTTCGGGAAGCTCGATCCCGCGGTTCGTACCGCCCTTGAGAGCGCGCCCAAGGATGCGCAGCAATTGATGGCTTGGAAAGTGCCGACGCTGGCGCGCGTCGTGAATGGCTGGTCCATGAACACTGACACGATGGGCGTCTACGGCAACTACTATCTCAAGCGTGCCATCGTCGCCCAGTTCGGCCTCGGCGCGAACCTGCCCGAGGATGCAATTTACCCGCTGAACCTGGCCGACAACACCGGCAAGCCACTGGATGGCGCGAACAATTATACTATTCACTTCGACAAGGGCGCCGCGCCACCGGTTGATGCCTTCTGGTCGATCACGCTCTACGACAGCGATGGCTATCAGGTGGCAAATCCGCTCAATCGCTTTGCCGTCAGCAGCTGGATGCCATTCAAGCACAATGAGGATGGCTCGCTGGACCTCTATTTCCAGAACGAAAGCCCCGGTCAGGACAAGGAAGCCAACTGGCTGCCCGCACCGAAGGGCCCGTTCAACCTGACAATGCGGCTATACGCTCCTCGGTCTGATGCGCTCACCGGCAGGTGGTCGCCGCCGTCGGTCACGCAGGTAGGTGCCTCGGGATCCAACAGCGAGTAGGTCAAGCGGTGTCAGAGAATTTGGCGGCGGCGTCACCGATGATGCCGCCGCTCGTCATGGCCTTGCCGCGAGCAGATCATTCCCTCCGGCCATCTGTTGTTCTAGTTTTCCAGCAGGATCATCGTCAGCGAGTGAGTCTATGGAACGCACAGTCTATGTGAACGGGAGCTATGTGGCCGAAACCGAGGCCAGGATTTCCGTATTCGATCGAGGTTTCCTCTTCGCTGACGGTGTTTACGAGGTAACCTCGGTCCTTAACGGAAAGCTGATCGATTTTGCCGGGCATCTGCGCCGCCTGCGACGCTCGCTCAACGAGCTGGCGCTGGAAATGCCCTGTTCCGACGAAGAGCTTTTGGCAATTCATCGGGCGCTGGTGGAGAAGAACTCGCTGGTGGAGGGCCTCGTCTATCTGCAGATCACGCGCGGGGCCGCCGACCGGCAGTTCCTCTTCCCCAAGTCCACGCCGCAGACACTTGTCCTGTTCACGCAGGCGCGGTCTCTGCTGGAGAACGCGGAGGCCAGGCGCGGCGCGCGCGTGGTCACGGTCGACGACCTTCGCTGGGGCCGGCGCGACATCAAGACGGTTCAGTTGCTCTACGCGTCGATGGCAAAGATGGAAGCCCATGCACGCGGCGTAGACGACGCCTGGTTCGTGCAGGACGGCATGGTCACCGAAGGCACCTCCAACAACGCCTATATCGTGACGCGGGAAGGCACGATCGTCACGCGCGACCTGTCCAGCGACATATTGGCCGGCATCACCCGTGCTGCCGTTCTTGAATGTGCGCGTGAGCTGCAAATGAAGGTGGAGGAGCGCCCGTTTACGGTCGAGGAGGCGCTGAAGGCCGCCGAGGCGTTCACCACTTCGGCTACTGGCTTCGTCTGTCCGGTGGTGGAGATCGACGGGACCGTGCTGGGCAGCGGAGAGCCGGGCGCAGTCGCGACACGCCTTCGCCAGGCCTATATCGAGGCAAGCCTCAACTCGGCGATCTGAACACGACGCCGATTGCTTTCACTGGGCCGTGAGCCGTGGGTGGGGCTAACTCAAAGATAGCGCCCGACCTCTTTACCGAGCTTCAGGAAGCGCAGCGGGTTGACCGCTTCGCCGTTGCGCCGCACCTCATAATGGAGATGCGGCCCCGTCGAGCGGCCGCTGCTGCCGACTGCTCCAACCACGTCGCCAATGGCCACTGTCTGGCCTGTCCTGACTTTGATGCGGCTGAGATGCGCATAGCGCGTGGAAAGGCCGTCGCCGTGGTCGATCTCTACCATGCGTCCGTAGCCGCTGTTCCAGCCGGCCTTGACCACGACGCCGGCAGCCGTTGCGCGTGCATCCGAGCCTTCCGGGGCGCGAAAATCCATGCCGGAGTGCAGGGCAGGGGTGCCAAGCAACGGGTCGTTTCGCACGCCGAACGTGCTGGAAATGGAGCGCCCCGGGGCCGGGTTGGCAATCGGCAGCCTGCGCGCTCTTTCCTTTACGCCGTCGAGCCTCTCCAGGGTCTGGTCCAGTTCCTTGACCTTGGTTTCGAACAGTGCGGGGCTTTCCAGCGCAATCAACGGGCCGCCGACGCCGCTCTGCCCGAATTCGCCGTCAACCGGGAGCCCCGCGGCCTCCAGAGCCTCACTGATCGCGTCTGCCGTCTGGTATGCGCTTTCCGTAAGCGAATTAATGCGCTCCAGTTGCTCGCTTTCGATCGTGCGCAGCGACTTGTTGATGGTTGCGAAAAGGCGATCCGCGCGGTCGGCACTTGTTTCCTGCTCAAGCGCGGCGATGCCCGGCGGCGTCGAAGCGGATTGTGCTCCCGCTCCGCCGAAGGCCAGGGCCAGCACGGGTGCTCCATTTCCGCTGCTCAGGCCTGCGCGGATCTCCGGCTTGATGTTGGGCAAGGGAATTGCCGCTGGCGGCTCATTGCCTGTGGCGCCGGCCTTCTCGAGCAGCGGGGCGATGCGACCGTGCCGCTTGCTGAGCTGCGCCTGCCGCTCGAGCAGTTCGGTGACCTTGCTTTCGACCAGTTGCTGATCGAGCAGCTGCCGGCTGGTGATGCGGTCCACCTGAGCCCGCAGTGCCGAAATGCGGTCTTCATAGGCTTGCTGCATGCGCGCCTGGCGCGCCGTTGCGGCGCCGATGAGATCGTCGCGCAGAACCAGGTAGGAGGTGGCGAGCAGGTAGCCGATGGCTACGGCAGCCACGGCCGAGCCGATGAAGGACGCGGCCCAAGGCGTTATGGTGAAGTGCCTGATCTCGTCGCCGCGAGCGATGATGATAGTGTGCGGCTGTTTGCGTCTGCCGAAAACCGTCGCTTCTTGCTTCACTGAACCGATCCACGCCACTTACGACTGGATCGATTACACAATGTTAGGGTTAACAAAGCTTTTCGGCAGAGCGGCTACCGGGCTCAGAGGGCGCGCGCGGCTTCCAGCACTTCATTGGCGTGGCCCGGCACCTTAACCTTGCGCCAGATCCTGGCGATCTTGCCGTCCGGCCCGATGAGGAAGGTGGAGCGCTCAACGCCCATATATTTGCGGCCGTACATGCTCTTCTCGACCCAGACGCCGTAGGCTTCCAGTGTCTTCCGCTCCTCGTCAGAGGCCAGTTCGACCGACAGATCGTGCTTCGACTTGAACTTGTCATGGCTCTTGACGCTGTCGGGCGACATGCCGACCACCACGGCGCCGACGCTCTCAAATTCGGCCTTCAGCCTTGAAAAGTCGATCGCCTCGGTCGTGCAACCGCTGGTATCGTCCTTGGGGTAGAAATAGAGCACCACTTTCTTGCCCCTCAGTTCCGAAAGCGACAAGTTGCCCCCGCCATCGCGTGGCAAGTCGAATTCCGGAGCATCCTGCCCCGTTGAAAGTTCGGCCATATCAATGCCCTTGTTTGAGGTTACGCGCGGAGCGCCAGACATATAATGTCGGACGCGGATTCGTCCACGATCGATATGCTGTAACAGGACATCGTTTGGAGCACGGCGTAAAAAAACACGAAAAAATTCGATTCCGACGTGATGAGATCGCGGATCTCGGTGCCTTCCCCTCGGCGCTGAGAGAAAAGACTCGTGGAAAAGGCGTAGGGTTCGGAAAGCGTGCAGGAAAGATGCTGTTCGGCACGGCGGCCGCGTCGGCGCTGCTGATCTTTTTTGCCGTGGCGCTGCTTTATCTCGTCGGCCTGTCCGGGGTGGGAGTGGGGCCACTGCGCGCCGAGGCCGAAAGAGCAATCGGCGCCTTTGCCGGCATCCCGATCGATGCCTCGCTGGGGCCGGCAAGCATTTCCATCGATGGCTCAAGCCTTCTAGCACTCGAGGTTCGCGATGTCGGCCTCAAGACCACCGACGGCACCCCGGTCGTGGAAGCCGGCACGGTTCGCTTTGGCGTTCGTTTCCTGCCGCTCATAGGCGGCAATATCCGGCTCGGAAGCGTGTCGATCTCCGACGCCCGCTTTGCCGCCTCCACGCTGCCGATGAGCGATAAGGGCGACTGGACCAGCATTCTGAAGAACGAGCAGGGGCTGATCGATCCGGACAAGCTGGCGCGCGCGATCTTCGACGAAGTTCATCGCGGCTTCGATGCCCTCGAAGTCGGCTCCACGAGCCAGATCGAACTGAAGAATGTGGAATTCGTTCTTCCCGAAGGGCAGCAGCTACGCGTGCTGAGGATCGACCGTGCAAAATTGCGGGCGGCCGGTCCGGGCGAATTGGTCTTCTCCGCAGATATCGATCTGGATGGCAGAAGGCTCCAGCTGTCCGCATCTTCGTCGCGGGATGCGGAGACAGGGCGCATTGCTGCGCTTGATATTTCGGCAAAATCCGTGGCCGCTGCGCCCTGGCAGCGTCGCCTTGGGACGACGGCGGCAACTGCGGAAAGCACCAGCGCGCTTGACAATCTGGACCTCGTCCTGTCGGGCCAGGAAGGCACCGGCGCAGAGCCCGACAGGCTGACTGCTTCCCTGAAGCTGGACGATCTGGAACTCGATCTCGGCAATTCTGACCGCTTCAAGGGCAAGGTCGACCTGGACGCCACGCTGCTCGGCGGATCCGGCAAGCTTGAGATCGATCGATTGCGGGTGGCCGCAGGCCGCTCGGATCTCGAATTCAACGGCGCGTTCGGCCCGCGCCCGCCCAGTGGGGCGCCCGGCGAAAAGCCGGTCTATCGCTTCGAGCTTGTCAGCACGGCGGCAAGACTTGCTCCGAAGGATTCGCCCGAACCCGCGCTCAATTTCCTGGCCCGTATCGGCGGCACATTCGATGCCGATACCTCGGTTTTGACTGCTGACCAGATTGCGATCAGGAGCGGCTCCGGAGAGGCCGTGGGCACAGCATCCCTCGAACTGCCCGGCAAGGGCGCCCCGGGCGTTTCGCTGGATCTCCATGTTCAGGATATGCAGGTTTCGCATGTGAAGCAGTTGTGGCCCTGGTTCGCGGCAAAGGGCGCGCGCAATTGGGTAATGGACCGCCTGTTCGGCGGGCGCGTTGCGGATGCCACCCTCAAATTCAATGTTCCTCCAAACCGGCTGGGCAACGGCGTTCCCCTGACGGCCGACGAGGTTTCGGGGCGGTTCAAGGTGGAAGGCACGCGTTTCGACACCACCGGCGTCATCCCGCCGGTGCGCGACGCGATCGGGGTTGTCGAGTTCAACGGCAATGATGTCGATATCGCGCTGACGTCTGGAACCGTCTACCTTGCCAGCGGCCGCAGCGTCGATGCCAGCAATGGAAAGCTTCGGATCGAGAAAGCCAACCGGCCGCCCTTGATCGGCGAACTTGATCTCGATGTGGCAGGTGATGCCGACGCCGTGGCCGAGCTTGCGACCTATGATCCGATCAATGCGATGCGCTTCGTTGGCATGTCGCCCGACGAGTTCAGCGGCAGGGTTGCCGGCAATGTGAAGGCCGACATTCCTCTGCAGAAGGGTATCGCGTCCGAGCGGCTCGATTGGCGCGTGGTGCTCGATTATGTCGGCCTGTCCCTGGCCAAGCCCTTTCAGGGCCACAAGGTCAGCGATGCCGACGGCACTATCACGATCGAGCCAAACAGGGCGGTGATCAGCGCGAAGGCCAAGCTCAACGGCGTGCCGGCGGAGATTGCGCTGGTCGAGCCGCTCGGCAAGGACGGCCCGGCACGAAAGCGAAATGTGCAGCTCGTGCTCGACGACAAGGCGCGCGACACCATTGCCCCGGGACTCTCGAACCTCATGTCGGGCATGGTGAAGGTGAATCTCGAGGCCGGCGCTGACGGGAGCCAGGACGTCTCGGCCGACCTGACCAATGCCAGGTTGGAGATTCCCTGGATCGGCTGGTCCAAGGGGCCGGGCATCGCGGCCAATGCGAGCTTCAAGATGGACAAGTCCAAAGGTGTTTCGACGCTTTCGGACTTCAAGCTCGAAGGCAAGTCCTTCGCCTTCGGCGGCACGGTGACGCTGGCAGACGGCAATTTTTCGTCGGCACGCTTCGGTACCGTTCAGCTCAACCGTGGCGACTCGGTCGCAGTCTCGGTAAAGCGCGCGGGCAAAGGCTATGCGATCGATATTGTTGGCGATGCGCTGGATGCCCGACCGGTGATCAAACAGTTCACGTCCGATGCCGGCTCCGGCAGCGGCCGGACCGGCGGGAACACACCCGTCTCGGTCAATCTTGACGTCAATTCCGTCACCGGCTTCGGCGGCGAGCGGCTTTCCGGTGTGTCGCTGAGCTATAGTGGCGCGGCCTCGAAGGTAGACGCATTGCGTGTCCAGGCGGCCACGGGTTCAGGCGGGGCGGTTTCGATGCAGAATTCGTCGGATGGCGCTCGGCGCACCTTGCAGATGCAGTCGGCCGACGCGGGAGCGCTGCTGCGCTTTCTCAACATCTATGACCATATGCAGGGCGGCGTGATAAAGCTTGCGCTGGCGGACGACGGAAGCGGCCCATTGCGAGGACGGGTCGACGCCAGCAACTTCTGGGTCGTGAACGAACCCAAGCTCGCTTCGATCGTGTCGACTACGCCGCCGGGTGACAGCCGCAGCCTCAACCAGGCGGTCAAGAGCGACATCGACACGTCGCGTGTGCAGTTCGAGCGCGGGTCGGTGCAAATCGAGAAGGGCCAGGGCTATCTCAAGATCGGCAATGGCGTGCTGCGCGGTCCGCTCATCGGCACCACCTTCCAGGGCACTCTCTACAACGAGAACGGCAACATGGCGATGACCGGCACCTTCATGCCCGCCTATGGCCTGAACCGCATTTTCGGCGAAATCCCGATCGTCGGCGCGATTCTCGGCAACGGTCGCGATCGTGGCCTGATCGGCGTCACCTACAAGCTGCAGGGCAATGCCAAGTCGCCGAACCTGCAGATCAACCCGCTGTCCGTCATCGCGCCGGGCATCTTCCGGTCTATCTTCGAGTTTAATTAAAAAAGGCCCGCTCGAAGCGGGCCCCTTTTTGACTGGCGGAAGCTGGCCTCACACCGGCCGCACGAGGATGTGCTTCTTCTTGCCGAGCGATAGTTTCAGAACGCCGTCCGAAGTGAGGTCGGCGGTGGTAACCGCGCGACGCTCATCCGTCACAAGTTCGTCGTTCAGGCGCACCGCGTGGCCCTGGATATGGCGGCGGGCTTCGCCATTGGAACTGGCTAGGCCGGCGGTCACGAAAAGCGACAGGATGCCGACGCCGGCCTGAAGCGCGTCCCCCGAGACCTCGATCGTGGGCAGCGTGTCGGCAAAGGCACCTTCCTCGAACGTCTTGCGCGCGGTTTCGGCTGCCTGCTCGGCCGCCTCGCGGCCGTGCAGCATCGCCGTTACCTCGGTGGCCAGCACCTTCTTGGCATCGTTGATCTCGGCGCCGCCAAGCTTGGCCAGGCGGGAGATCTCTTCGAGCGGCAGGGTGGTGTAGAGCTTCAGGAAGCGCTCGACGTCGGCGTCCTCGGTGTTGCGCCAGTACTGCCAGAAATCATAGGCCGAGAGCATGTCGGCGTTGAGCCAGACCGCGCCGTTGAGCGATTTGCCCATCTTCGCGCCGGACGCGGTGGTGAGCAGCGGCGAGGTCAGCGCATAAAGCTGCGGCGTGCCCATGCGGTGGCCAAGGTCGATGCCGTTGACGATGTTGCCCCACTGGTCCGATCCGCCCATCTGCAGCCGCACGCCATAGCGCTTGTTGAGCTCCACGAAGTCGTAGGCCTGCAGGATCATGTAGTTGAATTCTAGGAACGACAGCGAGTGCTCGCGGTCGAGCCTGAGCTTCACCGAATCGAAGCTCAGCATGCGGTTGACGGAGAAGTGCTGGCCGACATCGCGCAGGAACTCGAGGTAGTTCAGCGGCCGCAGCCACTCGGCATTGTTGACCATCAGCGCGTCGCGCGCGCCCTCGCCGAAGGTCAGGTAGTTGGAAAACACCTTCTTGATGCTGTCGATGTTCGACTGGATCGTCTCCACCGTCATCAGCTTGCGCGCCTCGTCCTTGAAGGACGGGTCGCCGACCATGCCGGTGCCGCCGCCCATAAGCGCAACAGGACGGTGACCGGTCTGCTGCATCCAGTAGAGCATCATGATCTGGATCAGGCCGCCCGCATGCAGGCTCGGCGCCGTCGGGTCGAAGCCGATATATGCCGAGACCGTTTCCGTCGCGAACAGATTGTCGAGGCCGGCTTCATCGGAGATCTGATGGACGAAGCCGCGCTCCGAAAGGATGCGCAGGAAGTCGGACTTGAATGCGGACATTTCTTTCGTTTCCCGAGAGTGACTGGAGCCCTTGCATGTGATCGTGGCAAGTGCGCTTGCCGCCGTTTAGCATCCGACACCGGAGAATCACAAGGACGGCAGGAAAAATGGGGACAATCTGCGCGATCGGGCTGATGAGCGGCACGTCGATGGACGGGATAGATGTCGCCATGCTGCGCACCGATGGCGTTGCGTCCATCGAGTTTGGCCCCTCGATGTTCGTGGCCTATGAGGCGGAGTTCAGGCAACGCCTGGAGGCGTCTCTTGAAGTCGCCAAAGGCATCGAAAGCCGCGAGGACCGTCCGGGCGATCTCTCCCTGCTCGAACGCGAGATCACCCTTCGCCACGTGCAGGCGGTGGAAAGATTCCTCAAGACAGCCGTCGGCGACTGGGGCGTGCCAGAAGTGGTCGGCTTTCACGGCCAGACGGTGCTGCATCGACCTCATCTCGGCGTCACTGTGCAACTGGGCGATGGCGCGCTGCTGGCCCGGGAACTGAACATTCCGGTCGTATACGACATGCGCGCCAACGACATACGGCACGGCGGGCAGGGCGCGCCTTTGGTGCCGGCCTACCACGCCGCGCTTGCCGCCTCGCTACGCGGCGAATTGGCCGGGCGGCATCCTTTCGCTTTCGTGAATGTAGGCGGTATATCGAACATCACCTACGTGCCGCGAAGTGGCGATCCCATCGCATTCGATACCGGCCCCGGCAATACGCTGATCGACCAATGGGTTCAGCGCGAGGGCGGCGTGCCGTACGACGCCGGAGGCACGATCGCCAGTGAGGGCGGTGTCGTCGAAGCGGTCGTGGCCCGCTATATGGAGGCGCCCTTCTTCCGGCGAAGCGGGCCCAAATCGCTCGACCGGAACGATTTTACGCTCGAGCCGATGGCTGGTCTGGAGTTGTCGGACGGCGCGCGCACGCTGGCGGCGGTTTCTGCCGAAGCAATCCTGAGATCCGTGGAACACATGCCCGAGCCGCCGAAGCTATGGATAGTCTGCGGGGGAGGGCGCAAGAACCCGCACATCGTGGGCGATCTGGTTAGCGGCGCCAGAACCACAGGCGCTGAGGTGATCGTGGCCGAAGAGGCCGGCCTCGATGGCGATTCAACCGAGGCGGAAGCCTGGGCCTTTCTGGCCGTCCGTTCCATGAAGGGCCTGCCGCTGACCTTTCCGACCACGACAGGATGCCGGGAAGCGGTCAGCGGCGGGATTTTGGCAAAGCCTTAGGGCGAACTAGCCGCCGAAGGGGCAAGCCCGGCCATTTCAGAAGCCGAGGACTCGATCTCGGCTGCAAAAACTTACCGGAGGCGCTTCGGGCGCGGGTCGGCCAGTTCGCCGGCGAGGCGACGGTCCAAATAGTCGGCGCACTCGTCGATCAACTGCTCGCTGTGATTGGCGAAGAAGTGGTTGGCGCCGGAGATGGTCTTCTGCGTGATGGTGATGCCCTTCTGCGTATGCAGCTTGTCGACCAGGCCTTGCACATCCTTGGGCGGAGCCACCTTGTCGGCGTCGCCATGGATGATCAGGCCGGAAGACGGGCAGGGCGCCAGGAACGAGAAGTCATAGGTGTTGGGCTGTGGCGCGACCGAGATGAAGCCTTCGATCTCCGGACGGCGCATCAACAGCTGCATGCCGATCCAAGCGCCGAAGGAATAGCCGGCCACCCAGCAGGATTTCGAATCGGGATGCAGGCTCTGGATCCAGTCGAGCGCGGCAGCGGCATCCGACAGCTCGCCCGTGCCGTGGTCGAACTCGCCCTGGCTTCGGCCGATGCCGCGAAAATTGAAGCGCAGCGTGGTAAAATCCCGCTTCTGGAACATATAGAAGAGGTCGTAGACGATCTTGTTGTTCATCGTGCCGCCGAACTGCGGATGCGGATGCAGGATGATGGCGATCGGCGCATTCTTCTCTTTCGACGGCTGGTAGCGGCCTTCCAGACGACCCGCCGGACCGGCGAAAATGACCTCAGGCATGAATGACTCCACTTGACTCGCGCAAAACTTGACTGCCAACCGAAACAATTCCGCAACCGGCCTTGACGGGCGCAGGGCACGTTCTTAAAAGCTAGTTTAGAACTGTTCAAAACTGGTGGCTGGGCCACCTTGTTCGGCAAACCGGGTAGATAGGACGTCTGACCTTGTAATTTCAAGGAAATAACGTTCGCACCGCCCGAATGTTGGCTTAGAGGACCGATCGAGCGCAAATGGCCGCTTCACGCGCCTATATGGATTACAACGCAAGTGCTCCGCTGCTGCCTTCGGCGCATGCGGCAATGCTTGCTGCGCTCGAGGCGTCGGCCAACCCTTCCTCCGTGCACGGGGAGGGTAGGGCGGCCCGGCGCCTGGTCGAAGCGGCTCGCCGCGACGTCGCCACGCTGGTCGGCGCCAAGCCGGAACACGTCGTCTTCACCTCCGGCGCGACGGAAGCCGCCACGACGCTGCTTACGCCGGACTGGCAGATGGGCCGGGCGCCGCTGCGCATGGCGAAGCTCTATGTCAGCGCGGCTGACCATCCGTGCCTGTTGAGCGGTGGACGGTTCGCCGCCGAGAGCATCGTGAGGTTCGGGGTCGACGCTAACGGCGTGGCCGATCTTGAGGCTCTTGCCGGCGCGCTCGACGCACATGACAAGGCCGAGGGGCTGCCGCTGGTGGCGATCCATGCTGCGAATAACGAGACCGGCGTCATCCAGCCGCTGCGCGAGATCAGCAAACTCGTCAAGGCGGCGGGCGGGGTGTTCGTGGTTGATGCGGTTCAGGCCGCAGGTCGAATTCCCCTCGATATTGCAGAGGGTTACGCGGACTTCCTGATTCTGTCTTCGCACAAGATCGGCGGCCCGCAAGGTGCCGGTGCTTTCGTTGCAGGATCGGACCTGATGATGCCACGACCGCTAATCGTGGGCGGCGGGCAAGAAAAAGGCTTCCGTGCTGGCACGGAGAACCTGGCGGCGATCGCCGGCTTCGGTGCCGCTGCCCGGGAAGCGGCCGACACACTTGCCCGCATGGAAGAGGTCAGGTCGCTGCGGGACGAACTGGAAGCCGCCATCGTTTCGCTCGCGCCGGATGCCGAAGTTTTTGGGCGAAACGCGGAGCGTCTTGCCAATACGAGCTTCTTTTCGGTTCCTGGCATCAAGGCGGAAACTGCGCAGATCGCATTCGACCTTGCGGGTGTCGCCCTATCGGCCGGCTCGGCCTGTTCCTCGGGAAAGGTCGGTCCCAGCCATGTTCTGAAGGCCATGGGGCACGAGAACACTGAAGGCGCGCTGCGCGTTTCGATCGGACATGCCACGACGCATGACGATGTCTCGAAATTCGTTGCGGCGTTGACGCAATTGCTTGCGCGACGGGGTGGTAGGCCCCAAGCCGCGTAGGCGGAAAAAATCCGGCCTTTGGCCGGGAAGTCGGTGTGTCCAGGAAGCGTCGATGGCGCTTCTCCGGGTGAATTTCCGGGCAGGACGCACTATATGGAACTTACGCCGCGCACGCGGTGCCATAGTTTGAAAACTGCCGGGCCTTGACCCCGGCGAGGATGGAGAACGCTGATGCCTGCTGTGCAGGAGACGATCGAACAGGTCCGCATGATCGATGTGGACCAGTACAAGTACGGATTCGAGTCTGATATCGAGGTGGACAAGGCCCCCAAGGGTCTGAACGAAGACATCATCCGTTTCATTTCGGCGAAGAAAAACGAACCTGAGTGGATGCTCGAATGGCGCCTGGGCGCGTTCCGCCGCTGGCTGACGCTTGAGGAGCCCACCTGGGCGCGCGTCGACTACCCCAAGATCGACTTCCAGGACATCCACTACTACGCAGCGCCGAAGAGCCAGTCGGGCCCGCGCTCGCTCGACGAGGTCGATCCCGAACTGCTGAGGGTCTACGAGAAGCTGGGCATTCCGCTACGTGAGCAGGAGATTCTTGCTGGCGTCCAGAAGGACGTGCCGGGCGAGTTCGAGGAAGCCGGCGACAACGTCTACAAG
This sequence comes from Mesorhizobium sp. KR2-14, assembly GCF_040049255.1. Lineage (NCBI taxonomy): Bacteria > Pseudomonadati > Pseudomonadota > Alphaproteobacteria > Hyphomicrobiales > Phyllobacteriaceae > Mesorhizobium > Mesorhizobium sp. KR2-14. Next base: position 81,780 of record NZ_JBDZDR010000004.1, read on the forward strand.
TCCGGCCGTGTCGCGGTTGATGCCGTGTTCGACTCGATTTCGGTCGTCACCACCTTCAAGGAGGAACTGGCCAAGGCCGGCGTCATCTTCTGCTCGATCTCAGAGGCAATCCGCGAGCATCCGGAGCTGGTGCAGAAATATCTCGGCACGGTGGTGCCCACGACCGACAATTACTACGCGACGTTGAATTCGGCGGTTTTCACCGACGGGTCCTTCGTGTTCGTGCCAAAGGGCGTTCGCTGCCCGATGGAGCTGTCGACCTATTTCCGTATCAACGAAAAGAACACCGGCCAGTTCGAGCGCACGCTGATCATCGCCGAGGAGGGATCATACGTCTCCTACCTCGAAGGCTGCACCGCCCCCCAACGCGACGAGAACCAGCTTCACGCCGCGGTTGTCGAGCTGATCGCGCTGGATGATGCCGAGATCAAGTACTCCACCGTGCAGAACTGGTACCCGGGCGACGCCCAGGGCAAGGGCGGCATCTACAATTTCGTCACCAAGCGTGGCGATTGCCGCGGCCACCGCTCCAAGATTTCCTGGACGCAGGTCGAGACGGGATCGGCCATCACCTGGAAATATCCGAGCTGCATCCTGCGCGGCGACGAGAGCCAGGGCGAGTTCTATTCGATCGCGGTGTCGAACGGCTACCAGCAGGTCGACAGCGGCACCAAGATGATCCATCTCGGCAAGAACACGCGGAGCCGCATCATCTCCAAGGGCATCGCCGCCGGCTTTTCGCAGAACACCTATCGCGGCCAGGTCTCTGCGCACCGCAAGGCCACCAATGCGCGCAATTTCACCAATTGCGACTCGCTGCTGATCGGCGACCGGTGTGGCGCGCATACCGTGCCCTACATCGAGGCGAAGAATTCGTCCGCGCAGTTCGAGCACGAGGCCACGACCTCCAAGATCTCCGAGGACCAGCTGTTCTACGTGATGCAGCGCGGCGTCCCCGAGGAGGAGGCGATCGCGCTGATCGTCAACGGCTTTGTCAAGGACGTGATCCAGGAACTGCCGATGGAGTTCGCCGTCGAGGCGCAGAAGCTGATCGGCATCAGCCTCGAAGGAAGCGTGGGGTGATCCGCGGCAACATCAACCGCGATCCCGTCGAACAAACCCATTTTTGGCGCCGCAGCGCGCGCCGCTCTGAACTGGAAAAGAACTAATGCTTGAGATCAGAAATCTTCATGCCCGGGTTGCCGAAAGCGGCGTGGAAATCATCCGCGGGCTCAACCTGACGGTCAAGGCAGGCGAAGTCGCCGCCATCATGGGCCCGAACGGTTCGGGCAAGTCGACGCTTTCCTATGTGCTTGCCGGACGCGACGACTATGAAGTGACCGAGGGCGAGATCCTCTACAACGGCCAGTCCATCCTGGAGATGGACCCGGCCGAGCGCGCGGCCTCCGGCATCTTCCTCGCCTTCCAGTATCCGATGGAGATACCGGGCGTGGCGACCATGGAGTTCCTCAAGGTGGCCATGAATGCGCAGCGCAAGGCGCGCGGCGAGGAGCCCCTGACGATCCCCGAGTTGTTGAAGCGCGTCAAGCGTGAGGCCGGCGATCTCAGCATGGACATGGGCATGCTGAAGCGCCCGCTGAATGTCGGCTTTTCCGGCGGCGAGAAGAAGCGCGCGGAAATCCTGCAGATGAAGCTCCTTGAGCCGAAGCTGTGCGTTCTCGACGAGACCGACTCCGGCCTCGACATCGATGCGCTCAAGATCGTGGCCGACGGCGTCAACGCGCTGCGTTCGCCCGACCGCGCCATCGTCGTCATCACCCACTACCAGCGCCTGCTCGACTACATCGTGCCGGACTCGGTGCATGTGCTTTACAAGGGCCAGGTCATCAAGTCGGGCGACAAGTCGCTCGCGTCCGAGCTGGAAGAAAACGGCTATGCCGGAATCATCGAAGAGGCCGCATAGGTGACAGTAATGAACATTCACGCAACTCCCCAGCACACGACCGCCGAGGCGGCGCTGATCGAGGCGTTCGGCGAGCGGCTTTCGCTGCTGCCGGGCGATGGCGAGGTGATGGTCAGGCGCGATGCGGCTGTTGAGGCGCTGAAGGCCGGCCTGCCCACCAGGCGCGTCGAGGCATGGCACTATACAGACCTGCGCCGCCTGCTGACGACGGTTCCCACGCATGACGAGACGGCGAACGCCAAGCCGATAGCTGCATTGCTTGAGGGCTCGGTGGTGCTTCCGGCGCTGAACGGCGCTTCGGCAAGCAAGCTGCCTTCCATCGAGGGCGTGGCCATCCAGCGGCTTTCCGAGAAGCTGGCCGACGGCAGCTTTGCCGCGGCACTGGACCTCGGTGGCGCCGATGACGCCATTGGCGCGCTCAACACTGCTTTCGTGACCGACGGCTACTTCGTCGACATCGCCGCTGGCATGCAACTGCCGACGCCGCTTGAACTGCAGAATGTGCAGGCCGGCGGACAGGTCCATGCGCGTTTCCCGGTGCGGGTCGGCGCAGGCGCAAAGGCAACCATCGTTGAACGCCAGACCGGCAACGGCGCGGCGCTGGTCAGCTCCGTCAGCCAGCTTCTGCTGGGCGAAGGCGCGGAAGTGTTGTGGCTGATCGTGCAGGACCATCCCGAGAGCGCAACGCACCTTGCCCAGTTCAAGGCAGAACTCGGCAAGGATGCGAAGCTCACGCTGTTCATCATGAATGCCGGGGGCAAGCTGGTGCGTCAGGAAGTGATCGTCAACGCGGCGGGAGAGGGCTCTGTCTTCACCCTGCGCGGCGTCAACCTTCTGGCCGGCGACAACCACACCGACGTGACCATGGTTCTCGACCACAGCGTGCCGCACACGGATTCGACCGAGGTGATCCGCAACGTCATCACGGACCGGGCGCACGGCGTGTTCCAGGGCCGCATCAACGTCGCGCAACCTGCGCAGAAGACCAACGCCAAGATGGCGTGCAACACGCTGCTTTTGTCGGACGACGCTGAATTCTCCACCAAGCCGGAGCTTGAAATCTTCGCTGACGATGTGCAGTGCGGGCACGGCGCCACTGTGACGGATATCCATCGCGATCATCTGTTCTACCTGATGGCGCGCGGCATCGACGAGAAGACGGCTCGGGGCTTGCTGGTCAAGGCGTTCCTGGCCGAGGTGATCGAGGAACTCGAAGATGAACCCGCGGTCGAGGCGCTCGAGGCGCTGCTCGGCGACTGGTTCCAGGCGCATGGGTGAGCCATGAATGCACCGGCGAAAATCGTTGACGGCTACGACGTCGAGGCCATACGCCGCGACTTTCCGATCCTGTCGCGGGAAGTCTATGGCAAGCCGCTGGTCTATCTCGACAATGGCGCTTCGGCGCAGAAGCCGCAGGCCATGCTGGATGCTATCCAGCATGCCTATGCCAACGAGTACGCCAATGTGCATCGTGGCTTGCACTTCCTGTCGAACGCGGCGACCGAGGCCTATGAAAAGGCGCGCGAGACGGTCCGGCGCTTCCTGAACGCCGGCAGCGCGGAAGAGATCGTCTTCACCAAGTCGGCCACGGAGGCGATCAACACCGTGGCCTATGGCTTCGGCATGCCCAACATCGGGGAGGGCGACGAGATCGTCCTCTCCATCATGGAGCACCACTCCAACATCGTGCCGTGGCATTTCATCCGCGAGCGCCAGGGCGCGAAGCTGGTGTGGGTGCCGGTGGACGACCAGGGTGCGTTCCAGATCGAGGAGTTCGAGAAGCGCCTCACCGATCGCACCAAGCTCGTCGCCATCACGCATATGTCGAACGTGCTGGGCACGGTCACGCCGATCAAGGAGATCGTGCGGATCGCGCATGCCCGCGGCATTCCGGTGCTGGTCGATGGCAGCCAGGCGGCGGTGCACACACCCGTCGACGTTCGCGACCTCGACTGCGATTTCTATGTCTTCACTGGCCACAAGGTCTATGGCCCGACCGGCATCGGCGCTCTCTACGGCAAGCGCGAGATGCTGGAGCGCATGCGCCCGTTCCAGGGCGGCGGCGAGATGATCCTCGAGGTCACGGAAGACAACATCACCTACAACGAGCCGCCGCACCGCTTCGAGGCCGGCACCCCGCCCATCGTGCAGGCGATCGGGCTTGGCGCTTCGCTCGAATATATGGAGAAGGTGGGGCGCGAGGCGATCGCCGCGCACGAGGCCGACCTGAAGACCTATGCCCATGAGCGCCTGCGCGCCATCAACTCGCTGCGCATCTTCGGCGATGCACCGGACAAGGGCGCGATCATCTCCTTCGAGTTGCAGGGCATCCACGCGCATGACGTTTCGATGGTCATCGACCGGTCGGGAGTAGCGGTGCGCGCCGGCACCCATTGTGCGCAACCACTGTTGAAACGCTTTGGCGTGACCTCCACATGCAGAGCGTCCTTCGCCATGTACAACACCAGGGCGGAAGTGGACCTTCTTGTTGAAGCCCTTGAAAAGGCGCGGAAATTCTTCGGATGACGACGATGGAAGACGCAAACGCTGCAATCGACACGACGCCCGCCGACGGCGAGGCCAACGAAGCTGCCTCAACCTCCGCGATCCCCGCGGAGGAACTCGCACGGCTGACCGACGACATCATCTCGGCGCTGAAGACGGTTTACGACCCGGAAATTCCGGCGGACATCTACGAACTCGGCCTCATCTACAAGATCGACATCGAGGACGACCGCTCGGTCAAGATCGACATGACGCTGACCGCGCCCGGCTGCCCAGTGGCAGGCGAAATGCCCGGCTGGGTTCAGAACGCCGTGGGCGCCGTGGAAGGCGTCTCCGATGTCGAGGTCAACATGACATTCGACCCGCCATGGACGCCTGACCGCATGTCGGAAGAGGCGCAGGTGGCGGTGGGGTGGTATTGATCGCGGCTTGCATGAAGCCCAAATCTCTACCATCCTGAACCGCATCAATATCCGGCAGGCCTTTATCCTGCTCGGTATGGAGACAGAAGTATGGGACGCTTTGCCGTCATCACGATGACCGAAAAGGCCGCAGCTCGCGTCAACGAGATCATGGCCAGCCGCGAGAACGCCAAGGGCATTCGCCTGGGCATCAAGAAGGGCGGCTGCGCGGGCATGGAATACACGGTCGACCTGGTCACCGAGCCCAATCCCGCCGACGACCACATCGAGCGCGACGGCGCGCATGTCTACGTCGCGCCGGAGGCAGCCCTCTTCCTGCTCGGCACCGAGATGGATTTCGAGATGACGACGCTTCGCACTGGCTTTACCTTCCGCAATCCGAACCAGAGTTCAGCCTGCGGCTGCGGGGAGTCGGTCGAGTTGAAGCCGGCCGACCTGAAGCAGCTTGCCGAGGCGCGCACCGGCGGCGCCTGACCGTCGCTCATTCCACCCATAAGCCGTTGCGTCTGTGCCACCCGGCGATGGATTCGTGCGGGTAGAGGTCGAATGTCTTGTCGCCCGGCCGGATATCGGGATCCACCCACGAAGCCTTGTATTTCAGCATCAGGTGCACGCGGTGGGGCGCCGTGGGCAGTTCGCTGTCGATTGCCGAGGCGAAGGGATGCACCAGTTCCGGCCATGTCGGGTCGTAGAGCCAGAGCGCCGAGCCGCATTCGCGGCAGAAGCGTCGCTCTCCTGTAGAGACCTCGGGTGTCGGTCGTTCTTCGTCGCAGACCGTGGCGCGATAGAGGCCAAGATGTCTTTCGCCCACGATCTTCAGCGTGTCTGAAATGCCCGCGAGATTGATCGTGTAGCCCCCACCGCCCTGCTGTTTTCGGCATATCGAACAGTAGCAGAACTGGTATGGCACGGGCGTATGGCTCTGCACTTCGAAGCTGACAGCCCCGCAACTGCATGATCCCTTGAGCAGCATCGGCATCGGTGCTTTCCTTTCCTTCATGGCTCTCGATGCCACATCATCTAGAGGAGCAGCGCAATGACGGAAGCCGACATTGCCGATCTCTTTGCCGGCCTTGGCCCTGTCAGCGTGCGCAGGATGTTTGGCGGGAAGGGGATCTATTTCGACGGCGTCATCATCGCCATTGAGCTTCGCGGCGAGCTGATGCTCAAGGCTGATGCCGAAAGCGCGCCGGATTTCGAGGCAGCCGGCTGCATTCAGTGGACCTACACTGGCACTCGCCACGGCAAGATGGTGGCGATGCCCTATTGGACGGTCCCCGACAGCGCCTTCGACGACCCCGACGAAATGATGCTCTGGGCGCGCAAGGCCTATGAGGCGGGGTTGCGCGCCGGCCGCCAAGAACTGCGCTGAAACAAGCTTCTGGCGCTGGGCCCTTGAACCCCGCATGCATTCCTCTGGCGCGGGTCAGAACGCGGGTGTATTCTTTTGTCCTTGATCGGCCTGCCCGCCGGCAGGCCAACCAACCGGCCAGCGGTGTGGCGAAGAGCCGGTTACGCGAGTGAACCTTGTGCGCTCGCCATCGTCTGGAAACAGTCTTCGCCATGTGTCTCGCGCGGTTGTCGTAAACGCGAAAGGAGACGGACATGGGCATTGCGCTGACGATGCAGGAATTTCTGGAAGATAGCCGTGTCGCCTATGACATCGCGCGGCATGGCAAGACCGGCTCGTCGGCGATGACCGCCCAGGCGAGCCATGTACCAGGCAACGCGCTCGCCAAGGGCGTGGTGCTGAGATGGAACGGCAGCTATCTGCTGGCGGTCGTCCCGGCATCGTCCCACGTGGACCTTGACAGTGTTGGCAAGCTGGTGGGCGAAAAGGTGGAGCTTGCCACGGAAATGGAAGCCAGCACGCTGTTTCCCGATTGCGAGATCGGTGCCGTACCGATCTTCGGTGCGCCGTATCGGATACCCTCCGTCATAGACGACAGCCTGGAACGGCATGGCGACGTCTATTTCGAGGGCGGTGACCACCGCACGCTGGTACACGTGTCGAGCGACGGTTTCGAACGCCTCATGTACGGCATGCCGCATGGACGTATCAGCCTGTAGAAACCGACAAGCTTTCCGGGTTTGCGAAGGGGCCCCTGTGGCCCCTTTGCATATCTGCGCTGTCCGTGGGCGTCGAAACATCCGCCGGCCATCCCGGGCGGCTTGACGCGGGCTGGATTGGGCCATATCCGCTGAAACGTTATCTGCGCTGGGGGCATGCACGCACTTGCGGACGAATTCGCACTCTGATCCCTTGGACGCACGTATCGATGGCCTGATTCTCCCGGGCGCCGCTTGCTTCCAGCCCATCTTCCGGAAGCGGGATTTGGCTGTCCTGCGGCACCCGGCCATAGCCAAGGACAAGACGCAGCAATGAACACACCCAAGAAAGCCGAAATCGCCGAAATGAGGCCACGCCTGACCGTGATCGGTGTTGGCGGCGGGGGCGGCAACGCGGTGAACAACATGATCACCGAGGGGCTGCAGGGCACGGAGTTCATTGTTGCCAATACCGATGCCCAGGCGCTGACCATGTCGAAGGCGCCGCGGCTGATCCAGCTTGGAACCCATGTGACCGAGGGGCTCGGCGCCGGGTCGCTGCCCGAGATCGGCTGCGCTGCGGCCGAAGAGTCGATCGACGAGATCATGGATCACCTTTCCGGCACGCATATGTGCTTCGTCACTGCCGGTATGGGCGGCGGCACCGGCACCGGCGCTGCGCCGGTCGTGGCCCGCGCGGCGCGCGAGGCCGGCATGCTCACCGTGGCTGTGGTGACGAAGCCTTTCGACTTCGAAGGCCGCCGCCGCATGCAGATGGCCGAACGCGGCATAGAGCTGCTGCGCGAATGCGCCGACACGGTTATCGTCATCCCCAACCAGAACCTGTTCAGGGTTGCGAGCGCCAAGACGACCCTGGCCGACGCCTTCGTCACCGCCGACCGGGTTCTCTATTCCGGCGTCTCCTGCATCACGGACCTCATCGTGAAAGAGGGCCTGATCAATCTCGACTTCGCCGACGTCAAGGCGATCATGAAGGACATGGGCCGGGCCATGATGGGAACCGGCGAGGCTTCGGGCGAGGGGCGCGCCAAGGCGGCGGCCGAAGGCGCCATCGCCAACCCGCTGCTTGACGAAGAGTCCATGAGGGGCGCCAAGGGCGTTCTGGTCTCGATTTCCGGCGGCAGGGACATGACCCTGTTCGAGGTCGACGAGGCGGCAACGCGCATCCGCGAGGAGGTCGACGACGACGCCAACATCATCGTCGGCTCGATTTTCGACCAGAGTCTGGAAGGCAAGTTCCGGGTGTCCGTCGTGGCCACCGGCCTTCAGAGCCCCCGGGCCGACAGGTTCATCTGAACCCGTCGGCAGCGCAAGCCGGCCCCTTTAGCCCGCTATCGTGAAGCGGACCGGAACCTGAACGGCTTCGACGTCGTCGAATTCGACGCCGGAGACGACCGCTCCTGCAGGCCCGACCCACAGTCGGTCGAGCATTGCGGCAACCGCCGCCTCAGGTCCGACCAGCAATGCGGTCACGGACCCGTCCGGGTTGTTGCGCACCCATCCGGTCAAGGCGTGTCTTTCGGCCTCGCGCAGCGTCCAGGCGCGAAAGCTCACGCCCTGAACGCGCCCGCGTATCTGCGCCAGTACGGTTCTGCCGGCCTTCTCCAAGCCCTTCCTCCCCGCGGTATTCGATTTCAGATGTGGGGCGCAGATGGCCGATGGCAACCGGCCCGTATTCGCCTAGGTCCTTGCAGTAGAGGAGGGCTGTATTCATCGGCTCGTGCCTTCCTGCCGATCGAAATGCTTCCCCATGGGCACTCGGCGTTTGCCATTCATGTCTTCATCGATTAGACAGACCCGGTTAGGCGTCGCCCTGTTGCTGAACGCGCGATTGTTATCCCTCCCGAAGATTACGGACTATCCCCTCATGGACATGAAGACTGAACCGAGCACGCCGGAAGCGGCAACACGCGTCGAAAGCGACCTGCTCGGCGAGATGCATGTTCCTCAGCAGCACCTCTACGGTGTCCAGACTGCGCGCGCGGTGGAGAACTTCCCGATCACCGGCGTTCTACTCAATCAGTTTCCGGAATTCGTGCGCGCGCTTGCGATGGTCAAGAAGGCGGCAGCACTTGCCAATCGCGAGCTTGAGGCGATCACTCCGCAGATTTCGGACGCCATCGTGGCCGCGTGCGACGACATCATCGCGGGCGAGCACCACGAGCATTTCGTGGTGGACATGATCCAGGGCGGTGCGGGAACCTCCACCAACATGAACGCCAACGAGGTGGTCGCCAATGTCGGCCTCGAGAAGCTCGGCCGCGCCCGTGGCGACTACGTGCACCTGCATCCCAACGACCACGTGAACCGCTCGCAGTCGACCAACGACGTCTATCCGACGGCGATCCGGCTGGCCGTGCTCATGCAGTACGAGGAGCTGGTAGCGGCGCTGCTCGCTCTCGGAGAAGCCTTCTCCGCCAAGGCCGCGGCGTTTTCCGGCATCGTCAAGGTCGGCCGCACCCAGCTTCAGGATGCCGTTCCGATGACGCTCGGAATGGAGTTCGCCTCCTTTGCGGTGGCGGTCGAGGAAGACGCGAAGCACCTTCGCCACGCCGCCGAGTTGCTCAAGACGGTCAATCTGGGCGGAACCGCCATCGGCACCGGCATCGCGGCCCCAGCTGGCTATTGCGAGCGCGCCATCGCGCATCTGTCGGCGGTATCCGGTTTCGAGCTGCAGCGGGCCCGCGACTTGATCGAGGCGTCGTCCGACCTCGGCGCCCTTGTCAGCTTCTCCAGCGCGCTGAAGCGCGTGTCGGTCAAGCTCTCCAAGATCTCCAACGACCTGCGCCTGCTGAGCAGCGGTCCGCGCACCGGCATCGGCGAGATTTCGCTTCCCGCCGTTCAGCCCGGCTCGTCCATCATGCCGGGCAAGGTCAACCCGGTGATCCCCGAGATGGTGAGCCAGGTTGCCTATCAGGTCATTGGCCATGACGTGACGGTGACCATGGCGGCGGAGGCAGCCCAGCTTCAGCTCAATGCCATGGAGCCGGTGGTGGCCTTCAACGTGCTGAACTCGATCAGGCTGCTGACCAACGCCGTCACCGTGCTGCGCGAACGCTGCGTGGTGGGAATTGAGGCCAATGCGCGCCATTGCGAGGAGCAGCTGCGCGGCAGCCTGGTTCTGGTGACCGCCCTTGTTCCCTATATCGGCTATGACAAGGCGGTGCAGGTGGCCACCACGGCCCAGAACGGCGGCCTGACAGTGCTCGAGGCCTCCCAGAGCCTCGGCTTCCTGTCGGATAAGGAATTCCAGGATATTCTGGTGGCCGAAGGCATTTCTTGACACACGGCGATGTGTTGGGGAAGGGGGACACCCGCACTCAAGCGCGGGTGTCCGTGGGTCTCGTTCTCGCTCAGTTCGGAAGAATATACGCCTTTACATTCTGGGTGCTGGTTGAGGAGTACTTGGCGGTGTACGAAGAACCACCGCTGGCGCGTGCAGTTCTTCCCCAACGCTCAGAATGGCTTCTTCAATACGTGCCGCCAGACGCTGCCCCATTGCGGCAGCATTAGCATCATCAAGAGACGATATGAGAGTGGAGTCGAGCAGCGACAACACCACGATGTTGTCGACCTCAGGATATGCTGGCTTAAGCATCGACAAGGTAGAGGTTACTAATCTTTCGGCGAGAGGTGGCCTTTTCGTATTCCATAGATGGACAGCGCACTTCCTGCCGCCAATCACCGTCCCAAAGTCCGCTGTAAAGCTGATCTTGAAAACGTCATTTGGGCTTACGTAAACATGAGGCTTTACTTCAAAAATCCCAACGGGGTTCGAAGCGCGCCAGTTCAGTAGTGTTCTCAAGCCCTGCTGAGCAGAATCTCGCTCTGCTGGCTTTGTGATGCGACCTACAGAGTCGAGCACGTTTTCAATGCTATCGCCGTGCGTGAGTAGGCGATTTGCATGAAGACGGAGTGATCGATGAAAGTCGTAAGCTTTGTCGCTTGGAGAGAGTCTCTTACGTAGCTCCGTTCGTTGAGGTTGCGGGTTCAGGGAAACCAATTTTAGATATGCGGAGATTCCAAAATTAATCATTTTTTCGTCCTTGTGACGCCGCAGCTACCTCGACTCTGAGACCCGACTCCCCATATGGTGACCTTGCTACAGGAGGAGGCTGTCAGGCCTCTTCGCCCCGCGTGGGCTGAAGGCTTATTCGCGGTATCCAAAGCCGATCCGAGAGGGTCGGCTTTGGTGTTTCTAGAGTGATGTCACATGAGGACATCGTCTGCTTGCGGTTCTTGCTTTGTCCCCTTTGCTATTCGGCCCGATCTCGCGACCGGGCCGAACTGAGAAAACCAACCTAGTACTGGCCAACTCACACGTAAGTCATTGTTTTCCTGAGACTGAATCCTCCAAACGCAGCCAGGAATGGCCAATCCGTAAGTCAAAACTGGCCATCGGAGCAGGCCATAAAAAAGCCGGGTCAGAGACCCGGCTGCAAGTGCGTAAGACTACTCAGAAAACATGTGGGCTAGGATCTCCGGCCGTCGATAGAACGGCATATCCGCTGCGACAAACACGGGTGACACCCCTGCGTTGTCGAGTTCGCGCTTCAAGCTCCACGTTCTGGTTCCGCATCCCGTTGCCAGACTTCCCAGCGACACGAACTCCTCCATGAAAGCAATGAAGGCACCGGGTTCGACTACGGTCATCCGACGCGCGGCAAAGTAGGGGGCGGACATGCAGAAGAAAACTGCCGAGCGGGAGGCCTCGCTCGAAGCAATCACCTATGCCGTTGCCATTAGGAACGCATTAAGGCGATGCGGTTTCTACCTGCGGGCACAGCGGACCGACCGAGCTGTTGGTCTGATGCTGCCACCAGACGCGGAAATGGAAACCTATCGGGAGGCGACCAAGGCTGTCCTGCGGCAAACCGATGCCTTGAATCATTACACCGTAACAACCATCCAACTGGGGCGGAAAGGCGAGACATTCTCCGAGGACGCGAGAACGGTCCTGGCTCACAGGTGGGCTGTTGTCGTCCTGATCGAGAAAGGAGCGAAGCCTCCGCCTGAGGTCGCAATTGCGCTGGACCGCGTTGTCGAAGTGGGATCTGTCAAACCCATCCATCTCATGTCCGCTGTGAAGAGTGAATGGAAGGTCGATATTGACAGCGAGGTCGCCAAACAACTCTGCGGTTATCCTCCGAAGCTGTTGTTTGGAGCGCTGCGAAAAGGGCGACCGATCGACATGGTCGTTGGAAAGCTCTTGGCGGCATCCGCGGCTCCGCAGGTTTCTAAATGGGAACCGCGTGTCGAGGAGCTCGAAGGCTACGGCGAGGCCAGGCTGTGGGCGGCCAGCCTCGTCGCCGATCTCGCAGACTGGCGTGATGGCAAGATCGCATGGCGCGATGTCGATTCCGGGCTGCTCCTCAGCGGGCCACCCGGCACTGGCAAGACACTTTTCGCTTCCGCTCTGGCTCGGTCCTGCGGCGCGAAGTTCGTGGGGACATCCAGCGCGCAGTGGCAGGCCAAGGGACATTTGGGCGATATGCTCGGCGCAATGCGAAGGTCCTTCCGGGATGCGGCCGACAATGCACCGTCGGTTCTGTTCATCGACGAGATCGATTCCATCGGCGACCGCCGGGCATTCCGCGGGGCCAACGCCTCATACAGTCTGCAGGTCGTTAATGCTCTCCTGGAACTGCTTGACGGTGCCGATGGTCGCGAAGGTGTGATTGTTGTCGCTGCCTCGAACTTTCCGGATCATCTCGATCCGGCATTGCGCAGACCGGGCCGGCTGGATCGTCATGTCGTGATCGGTCTTCCGGACCGAGCTGCACGTGCACAAATGCTCGCCATGCACCTTGGCGGACAGGTGGCGGTGGAAGGTCTTCAGGAGGCGGCGATGGCGACGAGCGGCTACTCCGGTGCCGCTTTAGCCCAGGTCGCGAAGGACGCGCGGCGGATCGCACGGCGGCAGGGCCGGGAGGTCGCGGTCTCCGATGTGCTCGCTCTCGTTCCGCCCGTCGCGATCATCGATGGCGCCGAGCGATGGGAGGCTTGTGTCCATGAGGCCGGACATGCGGTCGTGGGTCTCGAACTCGCGGTGGCTGAGATCGAGGTGATCGTCGTAGCCCGGGAGGCAGGTCATCGTGAAGGCAGCGTCGGCCAGGTGCGATGGCGGCGGAAGGTGAGACGAAATCGAAGTCGCCAGTCGTATCTCGACGAGATCGCGATGATGCTGGCCGGGATGGCTGCGGAGCAGATCATCCTCGGAGATATCTTCGACGGCTCGGGCGGGGTGGAGGGATCCGATCTGCAGCGGGCCTCGGACCTGGCGACGCTGATGCTCGCGAACCTGGGGATAGGGTCGCTTCACTATTGCGATGTCACGACGTCGAAGGAACTCGATGAACTGCGGCGGAAGGATCCGAGCCTGCGGCGGCGCGTCGAGGATCTTCTTGCGGCGCAACTGCAGCGCGCTGTGGCGATCGTTGAAAACCGTAAGGCGGAGGTCGAGCGGCTTGCAAATGCCGTTGCCGAGCGAAGCCTGTTATCTCGACGCGAGGTTGCGGAACTCATCGCGCCGCTTAGGCGGGCCGGGTAGGTACCATCTGTTCTACCGCTTGAGCACGTTCTCCGAGGGTAAGTGGCGTCCCGTGGCAAAACACGAGCGGCCTGCCTTGTTCGTGCAGGCGACCGTTCTGCCAAGGCGACCGAGAACAAAAGCGTCCATGGTCCAAAGGTGCGTGCCGCAGAGGGAACAGGCGAAGATCTCTAATCCGACCTTCGTTTCCCACCATTTCGAATAGCAGCAATGCGCCCGATGTTGGACGTGGAGGCAAACGGTGCCTTCGCCTGAAAGCGGACATTCAACGAACTGTCGTGACTAAAAGTTTGCGCCATGAAGGCTGCAGGATCACCGCCCGCACACATCTTGAGCGCATGTTAGTCAAGGCCCCCTGCTTGAAGGGCGCCCAGCCGTTCGACCTGGCAGAACAGGCTGCGCGTAAACGGAGTCGCTGAGGGACTATTCAAAACCGCATGCGGGCGCCCAATGTCACCGTGTGCAACGACGCGCGTTTCTGGAATGCGCCATCATAGGCGGCAAACCAATTCATCCCGGTGGAGCTTGCGGAAGTCAGATTGACGTCTGCGGCCAGGCGTAGGACATCGCCGCCAAGGGCGCCAGTACGGGCGTCCAACGTGCGTCCGAGAAGTTCGACGGGAACATGGAGGTTCCTGTCGCCCGCCAGCCGGGTGTAGGAAATATCTCCCGCCAGTCGAAGCGTATGATGCGTCAACGCAATCGGCGTGGACTCGATGCGAACGCCCGGACCGGCCTCGACCTGCGCGTATTCGGCCGACGGCACGGTCAAGGAAAATATTCCGGCGCCGGTTTCGTTTGCCGCATTTGCATGCTGCCATCGCGTCGTAATCGATGCATAGGGAGAAAGGGATCCTAGGTCGTCCAACTCGAAGCGGTGACCAGCACGCAAGCCGACCTCCGTTCCGAGACCGGTGACATTCGACCCGCCGGTCGGCGCCAGGCTGGTGCCCGTTGCTCCGGAAATCGAACGGCGGACGATCGACTGGTCGAAGTGTGCAAATTGCGCGGTTCCGTCAGCGAACCAGCCACCGGCGGCCCACCTGCCATAGGCGCCAAGGTGAACATTGGTGGCCGTTGCGGAGTTGTCCTTGCCAGTGGTGGTCAGCCGGGCGTGCGTGAAGCCACCGACGATGCCGAGTTGCAGTTCCGTATCGGCGATGAGATCGATGCCGCCGACAAGGCCGGCAGTTTCGCTGCTATACGCCGAAGACGAGGCGCTTGCTGTCAGAGATGCGGTTCCATAGACGGGCGTCAGCCAGGCGCTCGGTCCCTCTGGCGTGCGTCCCGCGCCTGAGGACGCAATGGTCGATGTTGCGTTGCTGTCGTAGGCAATCGGCGCCTGGAGCCGGTTTCTCATGACCTGAGTGACACGATCCATTGCTGTGAACCGTGACCAGGCCGCGCCGGCGAAGATGTCGCCGGTGGCCGGCTCGACGGTATCGACAATGTTGCGAAGATTGAGCAGGCCCCAACCATAAACGGGGTCTATGCCCCGCTCGCCAATGTCTGTGGCCGTCTGCAGCACCAGTTGGGCCAGTTGCGAATAGGCGGCATCTGGAAACATCTGCGCGGCGATGGCCATCACGCCCGTGACATGTGGCGTTGCCATCGATGTTCCATTCATCGACACGTAATAGTCGTCGCTGTTCGGCCCCGCCGACCAAATCCCGTCGTCGCCCGGTCCGTCTCCCCCGGGGGCCGCGATGCACCAGGCCGCGGCGACACCGCACATGTTGGCGTAGCTGGCCAGAACGCCTGTCGGTCCGACAGCCGTCACGGCGATCCAGTGCGGCTGCAGTTCGGGGTAGTAGTATGGCAGGCTTGCCAAAATACCTGGCTGAATCATTGCATCGTTCCCGGTCGCGAAGACCTGGACACTTCCAGCGGCGGCTGAATCAACCAATGCGCTGAGCGTTTGCGGCACGCCGCTCTCGAGCTGTGTGCGTGAGATGTCGTTGACCGTGATACTTCTTTTAATCCCGGTTACAGGATCGATGATTTCTAACCCCCAAGAATTGCTGAAGAGGCGAATGCCCTGCGAAAGCCCCCACCGGTAGCCGTTGGCATAGCCGGTATCGCCATTAAGGACGGACCAGTTGATGCCGTATAGGAGACTGCCGGGTGCAACGCCGACATGCTCTCCCGCGATCGTTCCGGATACGTGGGTACCGTGCGGAGCAATCGGGCCATAGGGCGAGCCATCGACATTGAAGCCCCCCATCCATCGGTCGGCAAACTCCTGATGGGTATTGCGCGCCGCTTCGTCCATGACGCCGACCTTTACCCCCGCGCCGCTGTATCCCCTCTCAAGGGCATAGTTTCGCCCCACCATTTCGAGGCCCCACAGCGCCGGTCCGTCCGACGCCAGAGCGGCCTTGCTGGATACCAACGTGGTTACTGCGAGCAGCAGCAGGCGGCTCGCGGGAAAAGCATTTGCGTGCATCGGTCAGTGTTCTCGCGAGAATACAAGATGATGGTAAGTGTGCTGATACGAGCCAGCACAAGATGCAGAGACCACTGCCACCTGTCACGTCCCCCTAAACCCAAATAGCTCCAGCCCGCCCTTACCTCTTTGGCCAGATGGCAGCAATCCCGCAGGCTGATCGCATTTGAGAGAGCTCAAAAGAAGCGTCATGCCCGCGAAGTTGAGAGTGCGCCTCGGATGACGCTTGAATGCAGCGCACGATGAATACAGCGACTGTTGATGAAGCGCTTCAGTGCGGACATGGCTCGATGAACAGCGGGGCATCTGGGAAGCCCGCCTCGACCGGTTGGACGCGCGCAAACGCTTTGGTCAGGGTTTGCCTTGACGGGGCGGCGGCATCGGGTCTGGTACTCCGGCGATACTGGTTGGCAAGAGGAATTCGATGAGATTGGGTCGCGGCTCGGACCGCTGAAAGCGGACCAGCAAATTTCGGCCCCTTCGGGCAAACTTTGCCTAGTCCGCAACGCGCACCATGTCGGCCGTTGAGGCAAACTTTGCCTTCGCTCGGAAGCGGACATTACTGGATTGCGCAGTTCTTAGCTCAGGACGCCAACGTCTTGTCGAGCGGGAATTCCTTATCACGTCCTCCGAGCGCGACCCCCAAGATCAGCGCAATAGACCCAACCAGTTTCCATCCTGTCTCGGGAGGGAGTGGTTGGACATTCGGCGGCGCCCTCGGGTCGATATCTCAGCTTCGGGCCGATTGAGCCTGCCAAGCCGAGCACCAGAACCATCAATAGTCTCTGAGGTTCTGGCCTGCGAAGCCGGCGGCGGACCATTGTCACAGTTCATGGGGAAAGCCGACACGGTCCAGCGGCCAGACCGGACGGCGGACGCGAACATAGGGTCGAAGGTGCGCCTGGGGGGTAGCGAGCGCTCCGGTGTCGCAGACGATCACCTGGCCTGCGACCGGCTCAAAGGCGGCACGGAAATGCTGCATCGACTTCACCACCAGAAAACGCAGTCGCGAGGGCTCGATGCCGAAGGTGCGCACCTGTTGGAGGTCGAGCATCTGCCCCGGCAAGGTGACGATGAGGATGTCGATCCCCTTCACGCGAAACACGGCGGTCCGGCCGAAGCTGTGGGTGATACCGCCAAGGATCGGCCCGTCGCCGGTATAGGTGCCGTCCGAAAGGTGAACGATCTCACCCGTTAAAGTAAGCGGGCCGCCGCCGAAGGCCGGGTCGCACTTGCCGCCGATCGCCAGCGTCACGGTCTCGCCGACCGCGTGCCCATGAAGCTCCGCTGCGGCGGCCGGATCGATCATCGGCGCAAAGGCCCCTCCCGCGGCACCAACCTTCAGAAGGGCGGCGAGAAGCGCGGTGGCATCCCCATAGGCGCCGGCGCCCGGGTTGTCGGCATAGTCGGCGATCACCAGAGGCCCCTGGGGTGAATCGAAGTCGCGGGCGGCGGCGGCAGCCTCGCTCGGGCTGAGAAAATCGTTCGAGGTCTGCCCACGGCCCTCCCAGATGGCGTGGGCGAGGTCCTCGGCAATTTCGCGGGCGCGCGGGCCGGCGCCTTCGTCATGCGTCACCAGAACGGTCGGACCCATCTCCTCGATATCAGCTTCCGAAAAGCCGGCGTTGATCGAGACGGCGAGGATCCCCGGTTCGGCCTCGAAGGCGCTGGCACGGGTGTAGAGCGCCGCCGTCTGCGGCACATCGGTGCGGCCGGCATTGGCCTCGTCGAGCATCGGGCGGTGGGCGCGCAGCGTGCGCGGCCGGACCGCCCCGCGCATCGCCGCATCGAGAAGGCGGCCGGCATGGCGGCCGGTCTCGCGCATGTCGACATGCGGATAGGTCTTGTAGCTGACAAATATCTGCGCCTGTTCCACCATCGCGGGCGTGACCATGGCATGCAAGTCCAGCGTGACAGCGATGGGGAGTGCGTCACCGAGGATGGCACGCAGGCGGGCAAGAAGCTCCCCCTCGCCGTCCTCGCAGAACGTGGGCACCATGGAGCCGTGCAGGCTGAGCGCCACGCCGTCGAGCGTGGCGCGATGAGTGCGGGCAGCCTCGCAGATGATCCCAGCGATGTGGTCGAAGGCTTCGCGCGAGACGCGGGCGCCCGGGGTGGCATGTGCTGAAACCGCGTGGGTCACGCGCCAGCCGGCCTCTCGGCCCGCGTCGAGGAACCCCGCCAGTTCGTCATTTACGTCCCCGAACCGTTCGACGGCCGCCTGGCCGATATCGAGCACACCCTCGCGGAAGTCCTGGAGCGTGGTCTCGCCCTTCTTGAACGTATTGCTTTCATGGACGAAGGCGGCGGTAAGGACGTGGAATGGCATCGGATGTGGCTTTCAGAGAGGATGGAAGCAGGCGACGGGATGGACCGGGTCCTGTGACAGCACCGGCCGCTCGCTGCGGCAGCGGTCGGACGCAAAGGCGCAGCGTGTGGCAAAGGCGCAGCCCGCAGGCAAGGCGAAGGGACTGGGGATCTCACCGCCAAGCGGCGCGATTTCGCGCCGGCGGGCCGGATCGGGGGCAAAGCCCGACCGCATCAGCGCATCGGTATAGGGGTGGCGTGGCGCGGCTTTGGTGTCCGGCAGCACCTCGACCACCGAGCCAAGATACATCACCACGATGCGGTCGCAGAAATAGCGCACAAGGCCGAGGTCGTGGCTGATGAACAGGTAGGTCAGCCCCATCTTGTCGCGCAGATCGGCGAGAAGCGCGATGATCTGGGCCTGGATCGAGACGTCGAGCGAAGCGGTCGGCTCGTCCAGCACGACGAAATCGGGGCGCAGGGCCAGGGCCCGGGCGATGCCGACGCGCTGGCGCTGCCCGCCGGAAAGCTGGTGCGGGTAACTGGTCGCAAGCGTTTCCGGCAAGCCGACGGCGGCGAGCATGGCGGCCACGGCGTCCGGCGGCATCACACGGCCCTGCACCCGGAAGGGCTCGGCCAGCACCCTGGCCAAGGTGAACCTCGGATCGAGACTCGAGTAGGGGTCCTGAAAGACCATCGCCATGCGCTTACGCATCGCGCGCAGGGCGGACGCGGACAGGGCGGTCAGTTCGGTGTCGTCAAAGACGACGCGACCGCTGGTCGCCTCGATCAGCCGCACGATCAGGCGGGCCAGCGTGGACTTGCCGCAGCCGCTCTCGCCGACCACGCCCAGCACTTCGCCACGGGCGATTTCCAGCGAGACATCGCGCACCGCGATCATGGCGCGCTCACGCGAGAACAGGCCGCCGCCGGACCGGAAGCGTTTCGTCAGCCCTTCGATGCGGAGCAGGGGGCCGGTCACGGCGCGGTCCCTGCGTGATGGCAGGCGACGATTCCCGCGTCTCGGGGTAGAAGCGGCGGGGCGTTGTCCCGGCAGATTCCGGTCGCCCGCCCGCAGCGCGGATGAAAGCGGCAGCCGGTCGGGAAGGCGAGGGCCGAGGGCACTGCGCCGGGAATGCCGCGAAGGCTGCCCCTGACGGTCGCTTCTTGCGGGATGCAGTCGATCAGGGCGGCGGTATAGGGATGGGCGGGGGCCGCGAAAATCGGGCCGACCGGCCCCTCTTCGGCCAGGCGGCCGCTATAGAGCACCGCGACCCGGTCGCAGATCTGCGAGATGACCCCCATGTCATGCGTGATAAGCAGCAGCGCCAGCCCGCGGTCGCGCACCAGAGCGCCGAGTATCTGGATGATCTGGGCCTGCACCGTGACATCGAGCGCCGTGGTCGGCTCGTCGGCGATGATCAACTCGGGTTCGCCGGCAAGCGCCATGGCGATCACGATGCGCTGCTTCATGCCGCCGGAAAGCTGGTGGGGATAGGCATCGACCACGGCTGCCGCGTCGGGAATGCGCAGTTGGGTCAACAGGTCCAGCGTGCGGGCGCGCGCCGCACTTTTCGTCAGGCGAAGGTGCAGGCGCGAGACGATATCGACCTGCGCCCCAATCCGCTGCACCGGGTCGAGGGCGGTCATCGGGTTCTGGGTAACGAAACCGATGCGCCGGCCGCGCAGCGCGCGGCGTTCGGCCTCGCTCATCGCGGCCATATCCCGTCCGGCAAAGCGCACCTCGCCTTCCGTGACGCGCCCGCCGATAAGCGGCAACAACCCCATCGCGGCCATGGCGGTCAGCGACTTGCCCGAGCCGCTTTCACCGACGAGGCCGAGGATTCGGCCGGCTTCGACGCTGAGGCTGATGCGGTCGAGGAGCGCCACATTGCCGATGGCGACGCTGACGCCCGAGAGTTCCAGAAGCGGACTCATCCGGCACCCCGCAGCTTCGAACGGATATCGAGTTCGGCGATCAGCGCATCGCCATAAAGGTTGATCGCCAGCACCGTCGCCGCCACGGCAAGGCCCGGAAAGATGATGATCCAGGGCGCCTTGAACATCAGCGCCGAGCCGGCTGACATCATGCCGCCCCAGGAGGGCACCGGCGGCTGCGCGCCGAGGCCGAAAAAGCCGAGCGTCGCTTCGAGGATGATCGCATCGCCCGTGGCCAGCATTGCCGCGACGAGCACGGGGGCGAACGCGTTGGGCAACAGGTGGCGCAGCAGGATATGCGTGTTGCCGGCCCCGAGACTGCGCGCCGCCTCGACAAAGGTCTCCCCCTTCAGCGTCATGATCTGGGCCCGGGTCAGGCGGGTGAACTGCGCCAGATAGGCAACGGCGATGGCGATCATGGTGCCAGTGGTGCCGGGGCCAATGATGGCGACCAGGATCAGCGCGATCAGGATCTCCGGGAAGGACCAGGTCAGGTCGACGACCACCGTCACAGTGCGATCGAACCGGCCGCCGAACCACGCAGCGGCCGCGCCGAGCACCATGCCGCATGCCACCGACAGCGAGATCGCGGTGGCGCTGACCGAAAGCGATGTGCGGGCGCCGTACATAAGGCGGGTCAAAAGGTCCCGCCCGAACTCGTCCGTGCCCAGCCAATGCGCCGCCGAGGCCGAGCCATAGGCCTCCTTCAAGGCCTGCGCGTCATAGGCATAGGGCGAGATCACCGGGGCGAAAAGCGCTGCTGCGACGATAAGGATGAGCCACGCGCCGGCGATGCCGCCGACCGGCCAGCGAAGCGCACGCAACGGGGCAGGCCACGCGCTCATGCCATCGCCGCCCTGACGCGCGGATCCATCATCGCCTGCAGGACGTCGCCCAGGAGCGTGCCCAGCATCACCGCCATCGCCAGCATCAGCAGGCACGCCTGCACCACCGGATAGTCATGCTGACCGAGCGACTTGATCAGCAGGGTCCCGAGACCCGGACGGGCAAACACCACCTCGACGGTGATCGCTCCGCCGAGGATCCAGCCGATCCTGAGCGCGAGGATCGTCACCACCGGGATCAGCGCGTGGCGAAGGACGTGAAGGAGTTCGATGCGCCAGGGCGGCAGGCCCTTGGCGTGCAGAAGCGTGACGAAGTCCTGCCTGACGGCCTCGATCATCGCCACGCGGGTGATGCGCGTGACCAGCGCGGTGCCGCCGAGGCCGATCGTCAGAACCGGAAGCACCAGCGAGTTCCAGCCGCGCGCGCCGGAAACCGGGAACCATCCCATCCAGACGGAAAAGATCAGCATCAGGATCAGCCCCAGCCAGAAGTTGGGCATGGTGGAGCCAAGGAGCACGCCACCCATGATGGCGCGATCCGGCCAGCGGTCGCGCCAGAGCGCCGCGATGATCCCCAGCGTTATTCCCACGACACTCGAGAAAAGCAGCGCCAGGCCGCCCAGGCGCAAGGAATGCGGCATCGCCTGCGCGATCAGTTCGGCAACCGGCCGGCGCGCCACGATGGCCATGCCGAGATCCCCCTGGAGCACCTTTCCAAGCCAGATGCCGTATTGCACCGGCAGCGCCCGGTCGAGACCGTAGCGCGCCTCCATCTCGGCGCGGGCCGAAGCCGGCGACCCGACCTTCAACAGGTTGTCGATCGGGTCACCAGGTATGAAGTGGAGAATGGAGAAGATCACCACCGACACGGCCAGGAAAACCGGCACGAGCATCAGCACACGGCGGATCAGCCACGGCAGCATGCCGGTCCTCCCTTGCCGCGGTCGCGCCTACTCCTTCACCTCCATGTCCATTATCGCCACCGTGCTGATGCCAGGCGCATTGATCTCTTCGGGCATGACCAGGCGGTCCTTGTTGTAGGCGACCGCCTGGACTGGCTGATAGATCGGCGCCATCGGGAACTGGGTCAGCACATAGTCATGATAGGTGGTGAAATTCGCCACGCGCTCCTCCATGTTTTTCGAGCCGGTCATGGCTCTTGCGCGCAGTTCTTCCGCCTTGGGGTCGTTGAACATGGAAACGTTGGGATAGCCGAGCCGGTCGGCGCCGAAGAACCAGTCGACGATGTCGGCATTGTCCCAGTTATAGGAACGCACGGCCAGTTGCTGGTTGCCGGTCTTGTACTGGTCGCGGATCATCGAACTGTCGAAGGTGGTGATGTCGGCTTCGATGCCGACCGCCTTTAGTTGCGCCTGGATCACTTCGGAGAGGCGGCGGAAGATTGAATCCGACTGAGTCCACAGGCTGACCTTCAGGGGGGCGCCGTCCTTGGCCCTCACGCCGTTTTCACCCATCTGCCAGCCGGCCTCGTCCAGCAGCGCATTCGCGCGGTCAGGATCGAAGTGGATCCTGGCGCTGTCAGAGACACGGCTTTCCGGCAAGGCCGAAATCAGGAACGTGTCGGCCACGGATCCGATTCCCCCGAAGACCGATGCCAGTATTTCTTCCTGGTTGATCGCCTTGGCCGCCGCCTCGCGCACGCGGATGTCGTCGAAGGGGGCCTTCGTCACATTGATCGGCATGTAGTAGACGTCCTCGCCAGGCATGGTCAGGACGGCGAGGTTCGCACTCTTCTCCACCTCGGTGGTGAGGTCGGCGGGAACGCTCAGCAGAAGGTCGACGCCGCCGGTCTTGAGTTCCAGCAGCGCCGTCGAATCCTCGGCGATCTCGCGCAGCGTCAGCTTGGCGATCTTCACCGGCCCGGCGTTTTTGGCCAGAGACGGACCCCACTTGTAATCGTCGTTGCGAACAAGCACCGTCTCCTGGCCGATCGTAAAGCTTTCCAGCTTGAACGGTCCGGTGCCATACACCTCGGTCACGCCGAAATTCTCGCCGAGCGCGGCCCTGGACTCCGGTTCGACGACCGACATGTAGCTCGAAGACAGGTTGTAGAGCAGGTTGGGCTCCGGCCGCGCCATCACGAACTTCACCGTGTCGCCGTCGATCACCTGAACCTCGGCGATCGCCTCGCTCATATAGGCGTTCTCGCTGGCCTTGAACTGTTCCAGCCAGGCCTTGACCGCACCGGAGTCGAACGGCTTGCCGTTGTGGAATGTCACGCCCTTCTTGAGATGAAACGTCCAGGCCATGCCGTCCGGCGCTTCTTCCCAGCTTTCCGCAAGCCAGGGGTGATAGGACAGGTCCGCTGCCTGGCTCACCAGGCGGTCGAAGATCAGCACGGTCCCGCGGCCCAGATTGTTGGCCCGGATCGGATCCAGCGTCGGTATCCCCACTTCGCTGTTGGGAGCGACGAACACTGCCTCCTGGGCCTGGGCGGCGAAGATCGCGACAAGGCTGACGGAGGCTGAAATCAAGGTCTTGCGGAAGGGAAAGGTCATGGCGTTTCCTCTGTGTTGGAACCTGTGGTTCACTTTTTGCCCGGACTGCGCCCGGGAACGATATGGCCGACGAACTCGTCGTAGAGGGCTGAAACGCGGGCAATCCTGGTTTCGACGTCGGCCCCCAGCTCGCGAAAGACGCCATTCACCATCAGCCCTATCAGGGAGGACATGGCCGAGGTGGCGTCCCAGAATTGATTGAGGTCGGTCGGCACGGCGAACAATTCGGTGACGACGCCGGGCGCCCAGTCGCAATAGGGATCGGTGATCAGCGTCACCGGAATCTCCTCGTCTCGCGCGGCCAATGCCAGATCGTGCGTCAGGCGCGAATAGCGCAACCCATCGATCAGGACGAGCGTGGTCTCGGCCGCTTCTCCCAGCAGGATTTCCGCGAAATGGCCGCCCGCGACATCTGCCAGATGCACGCCTGGCCGTAGATACTGCAGGTTGTGGGCCAGTTCGACAGCGTGGCCGCGCTCCGTCTGGAACCCCGCGATGAAGACCGAGCGCCGCCGCGCCAGCCGCTCGATCGCCGCCTCGAAGGCCGGCGTCGCCGCAAGCTCGTATACGGTGACAAGCGCGGCAATCTCGCGTTCCAGCGCCCGCGCGAGTTCCGCCCCGCCTTCGCGACTGCGGCGGTGGAAATCCTTCAGCCGATCGCCGATGAGCCAGGGCTTGTCGCCCAGATCCGCCTGGAGGCCGGATTTCATGTCCTTGAGATGGCGGTAGCCGATGGAGCGGCAGAACCGGCCGACAGAGGCCTCGGAAACCCCCACCTTGCGGGCAAGCGTCGCCGCGGTCTCGAATGGCAGCGACGACTGGTTGGCCAGCAGATAATGCGCCAGCGCGCGCTCCGAAGGCGTGCCGCCTTCCACGGCTGCGGTCAGACGGTCATGCAGATTGCCGTCAAAGGCGGTCCGATCGGCCGTACCGTTAGATTGCGCCTCCTGCGAGCGGCCCACCGGCTCTCCCCTCCCGTGTTAGATGAACTTAGCGTGACAGGAATCTTTCACCTCGTCAACAATGCAAGTAAACTGTAAAGATGCTTCGGAAGCGCACTGCTGAGGATGCCCGCCATGCCCGATTCCACGTCCACCCGCCTGCCGCTTCGCATCGACGGCGCCGAATTGCGCCTGGTGCGGCTGCCGCTGGTGAACCCGTTCACCATCGCCACCGGCACGATGACCGAAAAGATTTTCCCGCTGCTGATCCTTCGCTCGGGCGGGCTGGAAGGCTACGCGGAGGGCGTGATGGACACGCTGCCCGATTATCTGGAAGAGACGGTAACCGGGGCGATTGACCTTCTGGCGACCGTGCTTTTGCCGCAGGTTCTGGGTAAGGCGTTCCCCCATCCGTCATCGCTGGCGCGGGCTCTCGAGCCATGGCGCGGCAACTTCATGGCCCGGGCGACGCTGGAGATGGCCTTCTGGGACCTGTGGGCCAAGGCGCTTGACATGCCGCTCCAGACCGCGCTCGGCGGCGAGGGCGAGGCGGTGGACGTCGGCGTCTCGCTTGGCATCGCGCCGATTGCCGCGACGCTGGACAGCGTCGCCGCCCATGTGCGGCAGGGCTACAGGCGGATCAAACTCAAGGTGAAGCGCGGCCACGACATCGCGCTCCTCAAGGCCGTTCGGCAGGACTTCCCGGACGCCCATCTGACCGTGGATGCGAATTGCAGCTATACGCTGGCTGATACCGACCTGATCAGGCGAATGGACGAATTCGACCTCGACTACATCGAGCAGCCGCTGGCCTGGGACGACATCCACGATCACGCCACGCTGCAATCGCGCGTCCGCACGCCGATCTGCCTAGACGAATGCATCCGCACGGTGGAGCACGCGCGCAAGGCGCTGCAAGCGGATGCGGCACGGGTGATCAACATCAAGGTTGGGCGCGTCGGTGGCCATGCGGCGGCGCGCGCCATCCACGATCTGTGCGCAGCCTTCTGCGTGCCGGTCTGGTGCGGGGGGATGCTGGAATCGGGAATCGGCCGGGCGCACAACATCCACCTCTCGACGCTGCCGAATTTCACAAAGCCCGGCGACACCTCCTCGGCCAGCCGCTATTTTACCCGCGACATCATCGAGCAGAAACTCGAAGCCCGGGACGGAAGGATGCCGGTGCCCGAAGGTCCCGGTATCGGCGTGACGCTAGACCGGCATTATCTCGCCACCGCCACCTTGTCGCGGCAGGAATTTCGGTCATGAGCGGCGTTGTCCTGCGCGAACTGTCCGGCATGGCGGAATTCCGCGCTGCCGAGGCGCTTCAGCGTGAAGTCTGGGGTCAGGGCGACCTGCCCGATCCGGCCGATTTGATGATGGTAATCCAGGCCGAGGGCGGCCTCGCCGGCGGCGCCTTTGCGGAGGGGCAGCTTCTCGGCTACGTCTTCGGCTTTCCGACACGCGACCCTTCGATCCAGCATTCGCACCGGCTGGCCGTACGGCCGATGGCGCGCGGCGCTGGCCTCGGCGTCCGCCTCAAGCGGTATCAGCGCAGTTGGTGCCTGGCGCGGGGCATCACCCTGATTCGCTGGACATTCGATCCTTTGCGCGCAGTGAACGCCGTCTTGAACATTCATCAGTTGGCGGCGACCTCGAACACCTATCTCGAGGATTATTACGGCGAGATGGAAGGGATCAACCGCGGCCTCGCTTCCGACCGGCTTCTTGTGGACTGGCACCTCGATGCGCCGGTGGTCGCCGCCCTGGCGCAGGGTGGGCAGCGCCCTGTGCAGCCAGCCACAGCGCTACCGCTTTCCCTTCCCAAAGACCTCGAGCAACTGACGCAAACGGCGCCTGACCAGGCCCGCGACCTGCGCAACCAACTACGCGCTCTGTTGCAGACGGCATTCGCAAACGGGCGCTCGATCGTTGATTTCGACAGGAACGAACGGTGCTATCTTCTGGCCGAAGAGCAATCGAGCACGGCTGAGGATTCCAGCCGGAAAGCGATCCGGCTGTAAGGGATGACGTCAGGTCAATCTGATGACGTCATGCCTTGGGAAGGTAGGAAAGCTCGGGCCACCCCGGGCACCGCATTCCACTCCGCGATCGCCCCGTGGCGGTGTAGGGCGCCTCTAGGAAACTATCACTGATCCCCAGTTGACCTGACATCACACCTCTTATGTGCTTCAAGAAACGGCCGCTCTGCGCCGATTGTTTCCGAAAGAGGACCGACAGAAATCGGCACTAACAGCCCGTCCGCAACGCGCCCATGTTGGACATAGAGGCGAACTTTGCCAACGCACGGAAGCAGACGCCGCTGGTCACGTTGCTGAAGGCCGCAGCCGCGCCAGAATCGGCCTAATGTGGCTGTCCTCCAACCTAACATTCGCGTCGCGGGAAGAGGAAAGAGCACGGAAGGTGAGATGATCCGCCGCCGGCCGAAAGCGCAATGCACGCTGCACAACAATGCGACGCTGGAACTTTCCAGCAGGCCCTCGCTACGCCGTGGGCAGACATGGGGGATACACCCGGGGACTTCACCTTGAAGTGCTGCTTCTGTGATCCCTCACTGATTGTCGATTCACGAAGCCGCACTAATGTTGATACGACAGTTAGCAAGCTGGCTTCGCGGCCAAGATCGAGGTCGTCATGACACGCTGGCGTTGGGTTTTGGCGGCTACCTCATTTACTCTTGTCGCCGCATTTGTAACGCTTCCCGCAACTCATGCACAGCAACAGACGGGTGCTGCAAACGCGCCAGGAGGCACGCCCACCCCGGCCCTGCGCACCGCTGACGAGTTGAAGGTCCTCGTCGCTCCGATCGCGCTTTATCCGGATGAACTGGTCGCCGTGATCTCGCAGGCAGCTCTCTACCCGCTTCAGATCGTCGAGGCTGAGCGTTATCTCCAGCAATACGCCAAGGACAAGAGCCTTAAGCCTAAGGCAGACTGGGATAGCAGCGTCATCTCGCTGCTCAACTATCCTGAGATCGTCAAGCAGATGAGCCGGGATCTCGATTGGACCCAGCAACTGGGCAGCGCGATTGTCGATCAGCAGAAGGATGTGTTGGTCGCGATCCAGCAACTGCGCCACGAGGCGGTTGAAAAGGACATCATCAAGTCGGACGACAAGATCAAGGTGACGGAGGAAGAGAACAAGGTCATCATCCAGTCAGCGATCCCAGACAAGATCTATGTGCCGCAATACGACCCGGAAATGCTTTACGTGGCTGAGTACCCGGCACAACCGATCTCCTACTATCCCGAAGCCTATCCCGACTATTGGTACCCGACGGCTCCCTTCTTTGCCGCGGCGGTCACCGGCGCAGCATGGGCGGCCGCCATCGACTGGAACGACTGGGGTGTCTGGGGCGGGCGCTGGGGCAACGACATTGATGTCGACTGCAACCATTGCTTCAACAATCGCGACTTCAACGGCAAGGTGAACTTCAACGACATCGACTGGCGCAATGTCGACCGGTCGAAGATCAATATCAACCGGGATCAATCCGCCAAGTTCAGCCAGGCGAACATCAGGAACAGCTTGGAGCGCAATGGCGCGAACAACGTTGGCAATCGGGCCGCCAACATCAGGAACGAGCGCAAGCCAGCGGCATCCCGCAACGCTGGCAATGTTCGGAAAAGCACGCTCGAGGGTTTGAAGGGCCAACCCGGCCAGCACAAGGCAAATCTCAACAAGCAGAACGTCAACAGGGCCAAAGCCAAGAGCGCTGGCGCCGCGAAGGCGACCGCCCACAAGCCCAACGTCAAGACAGCGTCCAACGTCAACCGGCCTTCCGCGAAAGCGAGGCCCACAAGTGGGGCGCATAACCGGGCGAAAAAACCGTCCGGCGTGAGCAACCCCCGTCATGGCAAGATGCAGAACGTGGCTTCAAATCGCGGCGCTCACGCGATGCGAGCCGCTAGCCATGGCCGCCACGGCATGACCGCGTATCGCCCTCGTCACCAGATGGCCGGTGCCCGGCGCGGTGGTGGCCAAGCCATAGGTCGCGGCGGCTTTCGAGGCGGCGGCGGCTTTCGTGGAGGCGGGCGGCGGCGCTGAAACCTTGCAAAACGTGACTAGGTCTTCTGTCACGAGCCCCTACTTTGCACCAGAGGTGTCTTTGCTGATCACTTCCAGTGTGTGCCGCGCGATCATCAGTTCTTCGTCTGTGGGAACGACGAGCAAGACAATGCGGCTGGAACTGGTCGAAATCGCCAGCCTTCCCTCTGCATTCGCCACCGGGTCAAGCTCGGCCCCCAGCCAGGCAAGGTTTTCGACAATGCGCGCGCGCATCAACGCCGAGTTTTCTCCAATGCCGGCTGTGAAGACAAACGCATCAAGACCATTCAAGGCTGCGGCGAGCGTGCCTGCATAAAGCCCGACACGGTAGACAAAATAATCCAGGGCGAAGGCGGCTTGCGGACTGTCGCTTTCCAGCAGATCACGGACGTCGCTGCTGATGCCGGAAAGGCCCTTCAGCCCGCTTTCGCGGTATAGGAGATCCTGAATCTCTGTCGCCGTCATCCCCGTTTCTGTCATGAGGTAGAGGATCACGCCCGGATCGATCTGACCGCAACGCGTTCCCATCGGCAGCCCGTCGAGCGCGGTAAATCCCATCGTGGTTTCGATGCTGCGCCCCGCGAATATGGCACACATTGAGGCGCCGTTTCCCAGATGGGCGACGATCACCCGCTGGTCAGCAATCTTCGGGGCCACTTCGCGGAGCCGCGCGGAGACATATTCATAGGATAGGCCATGGAAGCCGTAGCGCCGCGCACCTCGACCATGGAAGCGCCGAGGGAGTGCATAATAGTCCGCTACGTCGGTGTGGCCTCGGTGGAACCCGGTGTCGAAACAGGCCACTTGAGGCAAGTCGGGGCGACTCTGCAGCAGCATGCGGATCGGCTCCAGATTGCCGGGTTGATGGAGGGGAGCAAGAGGAACGAAGCGTTCCAGATTTCGCAGGACGCTTTCGTTCACCCTTAGGGGTTGGTCATGATCCGGTCCTCCTTGAACCACGCGATGCCCGACGGCGACAAGATTGAAGCCCTGCCTCTCGCTCAGCCAGGTTCCCGCAAGTTGGGCGGCGGCGGAAAGGTCGGGTATATGATCGTGCGAATAGCCCTGGTCTATCAGTGGCACCCCGTCCACCCCTAAGGCGCGCATGCGCGGCGAGGTGCCGACGCCGTCCACGAGCCCCTTGACCAACCGCTGCAAATCGCCTGCTGCGGCGACGCCGAACAATTGGAACTTCAGGCTTGATGAACCCGCATTGATGACAAGGACCGTTTCCATAGCAACCACGTCACCATCATCACCGCCGCGCCTCAGCAAAGCCCTCGCTATTGCGCATGAGGTAAGCCCCTGCGGACGTAACTTCTATGCTAGCATAAGTTCCCAGACGTCCCGGAATAATACCGCATCGACGATACATTCGAGCCGGATGGAGTGGGCATTTGCCACCTTAAGCGGGGGCATTGTTGCCGTGCCATCCAGTTCGCACCAACTCAAAGTCTAGATACGGCATCCTGTGATGACACCAACCATGCACAGACTGTGCAGGATTATCTGCAAGCCAAGGGCAATTTGGGTAACGCCGAGAACGACGGCAAACACTTGAAGCGCGGTGCCAACCCATCTCAAAATCGACTCGGCGAACAGCATTGCGACCCAGTCAAGCAGCAAGATGAGGGCGACGATCGCGCCTACCCGAAACTGTGAGTGGTACTGCTCCCCTGCCAGGGTCGCAAACACGATCACTGCGGCAACCCCGTAGGGTGTGACTATTATCGGAAACGCCAGTGGAGTGAGGGCATGCCCCAATTCTGCGGGCGGCTGGTCCTCGTTCGAGCGCTCGACGGCGCCCGACGATTGTTGCAGTACGGTTCCCAGGGCGACCAGAAACAGGACAATGCCTCCGGTCATCGCGAGCACAGGCACTGAGATTTCGAAGCCCTCCAGCAAGTTGCGGCCTAGCATGACGGCAATTGCCAGCGCAGCGGCCGAAAACAGAATGGCCCTCGTGGCGAGCCGCCGACGAAACACGGAATCGGCTTTGTGCGACATGTTCACGAAGGGCACCAGGATCTTGACCGGTCCAAGCATCAGAAACAGCATGAAGAAGATTTTGCGTGCTCCGAACTCCGGCGGCGGCGCCGAGATCGCAAGGACCAGTTCCTGCGCGAAGGTGGGGATCGGGAACATGATGACAGCGATACACACAAGGAACGGTACATTGAGCTCCGCTGGCGCCCGGTGCGTCGGATGCGACGCGCAGCGCTCCCTCTTTGAACGATAGCTCCGAACCCCACCGAGCATCCGGTTCACCCATCAGGCCTAACGCGCCGCGATAATCGGTCTTTCCTAGAAGATCGCCGCAGGCACCTTGTTCCGCCGCTTCGGCGGCATCGAGGGGATTCCTAGTGGCTCGCCGAATAGTCGAGCGTGGGCGGCTTCCAAGCCCCTCCCAAGGCCACATGGACAGCATCTTTCCTGTCTTGTTCGCTGTTTCATCTCGCGTCGCGTTCTCGATCGCTTGGCGCAGTGCTGGATCCCATTTACTCGGATATTGCGGCAATGCTGGCGGCCGCATCAATCATCGGCTGTTGGTCCACTTCAATGGCCCCGGCTCCCGGCCTGTCGAGGTCCAGTATCAGGACTATGACGCAAGTGACCAGGAAGCCCATGACGTAGACCGGTATCCGAGAGCGCCGGGCTTTAAGACCGCTTGCGTAACCTGCGAACCCGCTCGCGACGATGGCGATTCCGAAAAGTGCCAATTGCACTATGTTCGGCACGCGACTGCGGTGCGCGGCCAGCCGTCTTGCTTGGTCGTCGATCATCCCATTCAGGGCCTGGATGAACAGGCCTGAGGGTATCATCCCGCGATCGGATGCGGCCATCGCCATTGCCTGTTGCCAGAGTTTCTCTTGGATCGCATTCGACTTGTCGATCTCCGCCGCCCATTCGGCTTGTGTTGTTGAACGCGTGGTGAGATCGAGCCGGATGTTCACGTAGTCCCGCAGCAGGTCCAATACTTCCTTGCGATGCGGTTCGGGTAGGAGGCGCGCGCGCAAGGCTGTCGTAGTGATTGCATTGGCTTCGGCCAACACGGCAGTTCGTCGAGCGTCAAAGCGCGAGAGCGCCGTGGCAAACGTGAAGGCCACTACCAGTGCCAGCAGACCGATGACCGCGCCTTCCAGTGTGGGAACGTGATCGTCGCCCTGGTCACCAACGCGCGCACCAAGCTGACGACCGATCTCGATCGCGGTCAGAATTGCGAGGATGCCAACCAGAAATATCGTTGGAAGCGAATAGTCATACAGATCGACCATGAGACAACTCCCGTCAGAATGGGTCATCCCGCTCTATTGGAACGTCTAGCCCGCTTGATCGCAAGTGCCTCCGTCCCGACATTGAATTGAACTATTCCCTCCCATCTTGTTCAAATTCGTGTGGACTGAGATAGCTCACCAGGCCAGCATGGTTGTTGGCGAATCCACGGAGCATCAGTGCTGGTTCAGCCTGACTACCCGGGACTTGTCGATCTGTCATGCAGTGGCGGTGCGGGTGATTGCGCTTCGGCGCCGATGCAGTGCTGAGGGACTGGTCGATCAGCCCGGAGACGTTGAGAATCTCGGCCCCCTCAGCTTGCGAAGGTCTAAAGCTTCCACGTGCGAAGCTAACGGCAGCTTACCGCGATGTGCACCCCGAAACCGGACGGTCCGCTAGCGGCCCCCAAGCTGCCGGGCGGCAGCGCGCCCGATCTCCGCCATTCGGCAATAAGTCCGACACTCCCAAAAGCGGACGTTCATGGGGTGCGCTCGCAATATCCAAATCGCGCCCCCAAAATCGGCCGTTGAGCACATCGGTGGAATACAGCAAGCGGAAGCCCTCGCGACCACATGCGCACTACGGTCGTACCAATGCGCACGCGAATGACGTTTAGCGCAACAGGTCGGACGACGCGACTGACCTGAACGCAGCCTCGATTTTACCCAAAGCGCTAAGCGAGGCGCGCGACTGGTGGAGCAGCCTTGCGGATGAACATTCTTGCCGTTTACATCTGTCCCCAAACGATTTGAGGTCGCGAACCGTGCAGAAATTCTACTTACGCGCTGGAGAAGCTGCGCGAGCTTCTGCAGTCCGACGAGGTAAGCGCGGACGGCAAATTGCCGACGGAATGGGTGCTTTCCGAGAGGCTCGGCGTTGGACGCCGCGACATCCGGCGTGCCCTCGAGGTTCTGGAGGCGGAGGGCCGTGTCTGGCGTCGCCAGGGGTCGAGTACTTGCGCTGGTCTGCGGCCGGACTCGGCGCAATCGTCGCCGGGACGGATTTCCTCGAGATCATGGAAGTTCGTCTGCGCATCGAGCCGCAGATGGCGCAACTGGCGGCCCTCCGAGCCAAGGCTCCCGATGTCGAGCGTCTGTACGAACTTGTCGGCAAGTAATGGGGATGAAGATAACGGCTGCTATGGTGCGGCAGTTCGAAGACCATTCGAGCGGCTTTCGAAGAGGTCGAGCTTCTTGAGACCTGGCGCCGCACGCGGTTCCGGGGAGCGACCAGCCATTCTGGCGTCCTGGAATCGTCAGCGGGCATCGGTCCTGCCCAGAGCACCCGACACGGCAACAAGCTTCGCGCATCACCCGATGCCGGCCATCTTGCACAAACTGGCTGCATGCGGCATCGTCTGCAACCATGCTTGAACTCTTGGCGACGGGATGACGCAAAGGAGCCGCAAGTGCCAACCCCCACAGCCTTACTCACCGTATCGTCCGCCACACGACTGGCTCTCCCGTCACATGTCTCGTTGCAATCGCTCGGCGAGGAGGACGGAGGCGTGCTGCTGAGGATCGATACCGGCGAGATGTACACCGTCAATGACACCACGCTGAGCTTCCTGCAGGAACTCGACGGCGAACGCAGTGTCGCCGACATTGCCGGCCGGATGGTTGACGCTTTCGACGTGGAACCAGCAATTGTGCTGGCTGACCTGATCGAGGTCGCCAACGGGCTTGCTGCCGAATCCCTGGTCGTCATCGCCCAATGATGCCGTTTCCCTCCGCACGGTTGCCATTCAGATGGAACCTGTGGATCGCCGCAAGGCTCATGCCGGTATTTGCAAGAAGGCGGCCGCTTGGCGAAATTCTCAAACGCGCAACGCCCGATCCGCAGACGCGCGCCTATGGCGACATGGCGCCCGGTGAGGTGATCGCTGCGGTGAAGGCCGTCGTCGCGCGGCCCTGGCGGATGCGGCGGCGGCGATGCCTGCGCGAGGGATTGCTGGCCTTTCACTATCTCGCCCTGAGCGGCCAAAGGCCCGTCCTGCATTTCGCGATCGTGCCGAAGACGGCGCTCACAACCCGGCCGCGCGCGCATTGCTGGGTCAGCCTTGAAGGCCAGACGGTCATGAATCCGCCGCAAGTACCCATGCTCGAGCTCTTCTCCTATGACGGGCGCACGGCTGCGCCCGCGCAACAAACGGTACAACTGGCGAGCCTAGTTCATGACTGAAGCAGCCATTCTGCTGGATTTCGTCGGATCGCGTTTCAAGGTGACTGCGGACGCCGGGTCTTGGATCGATAGGCTGCGCCAGGCCTTTGGGGGCTTTGTTCGTGACGACGCGGTCACATCACCCGATTTCGAATTGACGATCCGCGAAACCACCAGCCCGGCCTGGGCCGGCGGATTGCCTCTGACCTGGGAGGGCCAACTGCCCGACGGCCATATGGGACGTGTGTTCGAGTCCGACGGATCGGCCGTGCTCGAGGTCGACGGCGGCGGCGTCCTTGTCATCGACCATCTCGAACGCAAGGCCCTCGCCGAGTTCCGGCCGGGGAGCCATTCACATTTCTTCGGCTCCGCCGTCATGCTCGTCACCGACGCTGCACTCATGGCCACAGGCCAGCATATGGTTCACGCCGCCTGCCTGATCGAGAAGCGGTCCGGGCGGGCGGCGCTCGTGTGCGTTCCATCGGGAGGCGGCAAGACGACGACGGCGTTGGCGCTTGCCCATGACGGGTACTCGCTGATGACCGACGACGCCAGCGCCCTGATCCCCGATGCCGCCCGACCGCATGTCTGGGGATTTCCTCGGCCTCTCAAGGTTCACCGCAGAACCGCCGAACTGCTGCCGTGGCTTGGGACATTGCCGGACTGCTGGGACGAGAATGGGGAGCAAGGCTTGCCACTCGAGGGCCTTGCGGGTCGCATTGAGGTGGCAACTGGGCGAGAACCGGTAGAATTGGCCGCCATCTTCCTGCTTGGGCCACGCTCGACAGGCGGACACGCAATAGCGCCGCTGCCGAAGTCGGAAATGCTGTTCGCCATCGCACATGACAACGTCGCCTGGCGCCCCGCCGGCCTGGTTCCCAGGGCGATCAGGCGCTTCAATGCCTTCGCCCAGATGGTCGCACAGGTGCCGACCTTTGTCATTTCAGCCGGGACGGAGCTGGCAACTTTGCCGGCCCTGGTTGCCGCGGCGATGGACCGTTCCACGCAGCCCGGGAGGAATTTGCCATGACGAGCAAGCTCGAGGCTTGGCTGGCGAGGCTGTCCGATCCGAGCGGCCCCAATCCGCAGTGGTCGCCAGCACCTTTTTCGGACACCGAACTGGCGCTGTTGCCCAAAATCCTCGACGCCGCGGGACGCCACAACATCCGCCCCGGCCTGGTCCGCAATCTCGGCCTGCAGTTGCGAATGGCGCCAGAAGCCTTCGTCTCCGGAGAGCCCGCACGCAGCCGCACCGTAATCGATGCGCTGATGGCCCGTGCCAACGATCTGCGGCTGCAGGATGTTGCGCGCGCAGTCTTGCTTTCCAATGCCGCACGCGAGATCCTAACCGATGTGGCCGAATCCGCGCTGCCCGTCGTCTTGATAAAGGGCGTCGACTTGGCGGAGAGCGCCTATGGCGGCCTGCACGCCCGCACGTTTTCCGACATCGATTTGCTGGTGAGACCGCAGGCAGAAGAGGCGCTGGGCCAGATTCTGGCGAGCCACGGCTTCACCGCCCATCTGCCGAGCAAGAAGCGTGTCGAACATACCGAACGGCAATGGACGCGTACCGACGCGCATGGTGGCGTCATCCTGGTCGAGGTTCACACCGACCTTGTCCATGCACCGGAACTGCGCGCACGCCAGACCCTGACCTACGACCTCTACGCGGCCCCCGCAGCAGGAGGAGCAACGCCCGCCGCCAAGCTGGTCCTGTGCGCCCTGCATGGCGCGACGTCGCACCTGTTCGGCCGGCTGCAATATGTCGTCGACGGCCTGATGGTGGCACGCAGCGGCGTCGATCCCACCGAACTCCGCCAACGCACCTTGAGGTCCGGCGCCCTGTTGCCGGTCGCCACGATGCTCCGTCTTGCCCACAGGCTCTATGGCTGCGAGCCAAGCCATGCGCTTCTCGGCGCGCTCGGGCCGGTCCCCTGGGCCGGGCTGGAACAACTGATGATTACTCCAGCCATGGTTCTGTCGGCCAAGAGCACCCACAGATGGCGGCTGCTGCCGCAACGCTACATGTATCGGCGGCTGTTGCGCATGACTGGAAAACCTGCGTGAAGCGTTGCCACGCGCTGTTCACGGCGGAAGCCGTTCCCCAGGCTACTGCTGCAATGCGCGCTTTATTTGCCCCCCAAAAACCACAGGCGTTCTCGCGCGCTGGCGAAGGCCTGATGTCCAGCCTCGATGACCAATCTTGACGTTACGTCATTGCTTATTGTAAGTTGGGAATACAGGTAAGCATATCCTTTGGTTTAGTCTGAATCTGATCTGGAGGGAACCCCATGAAACGCGTCTATAGCAAACCAGTCTTGGTCAAATCAAAGATCACGCTGCAGGCTGTTACTGCAGGTGGCAAGGTTACCGGCGTAAAGGGAAAGTAACTGCAAGCCTTGAACTCCGCCCGCCGCGTCTCATCGGACAGCGGCGGGTGCGACGTGCGGCGCGCGCCCCCAAAAAGCCATGGTCTCCGGGTGCCGACGTCCTCGCTGTCGCGCTTTCTCCTTTGCGAAGGCCTCACATATAAAAAAGCGCTGATGGGTTCGGAGCGCGCACGCGCGAACGTTCGTCAGGCGCGTGATGTGTGGATCACCAAACGTCAGCCGAGCATGTGTCTTGAGCCGCATCGCCCTGGCCCAAGGCCATAACAGTAAGCCTGGACCCCGCCCGCCCGCCGCATCTCACCGGACTGCGGTTGGTTTGGTGTGCGCCTGGAAGGCGCGGCATCAGCGCACAATGAGTGGATTTGGTCTGGTACTGTCGCTACCTGAACAACATGTGAGTATCAGAACTCGCTATTTGGCCGAAGTTTTTCCCGCGAGCGCCAAGGCCACGTCGCTAATCGAACGCATCGTCGCAATGCGTTCGCTGTCGAGCAGCCGTCCGGTTTCCGCTTCGATCGCCAGCAGAATCTGCACATGCGTAACGCTGTCCCACGCCGGGATCGTGTCGACACTGCCGTCAAGCGGAATTGCCTCAACCGGAAGTTCGAGCACCCCTGCCACCAGGGCGCGGGCTGCTTCGAGGTGTGTATCGCTCATGCGGTGTCCTCGCGCTGGTGTGATTTCAACATTTTTCGCCCATCGAACCACTCGGAACGCAGCAGCCCGAATCCGAGTTGATCGACGAGCGAACCATCCAACAATACGAAGCTTTCGCGCATCGCCGCTTCGCGCCTGAAGCCCAGCCGCTGATAGTTGTACAGCGATGCGAAGTTGCGGGCATTGACCCATCCGGTTGCTCGGTGCACGCCAAGGCGCTCGAAGCAGTCCCCCAGAACCGCCTCGCGCACCTCGACGACGGCGCCCTTGCCCCGCCAGCCATGGTCCGCGATCAGCACGCCGAAGGTGATGTTGCCCGTCGAGGGCTGATAGGCGACCATATGCATCCCGATGGGTTCGGTGGCACCTTTAGGCCAGATGCCGTGGCCCATACGATCCTTGCGCGCGAGTTTGCGCAAATGCCGCCACCAGCGCCACATCGTCCAGCCATCGGACTTCCATGCCAAATCCGAAAAGGCCTGGCGGTCGCTCGTCCAATGCAGGGTCCGCCGCGCAAAGGCGACAGGCTCGATGGGCCGCAGCACGAATCGCTCGGTGGCGAGTTCAATTGCCTTGATCGATTTCGGATGGCTTGTCATATCTCCTGTCCATTGGCCGCGGAAAGGCAGGCGTTCCTGACGACGTCACGATTGAGCTTGCCTCGATCAGTTCGCGGCAAGGCATCGAGGATGAAGAGGCGCGATGGCATCGCCTCGCGGCGGACGCGCGTCTCGCACCAGACGCGGATTGCCTCTGCGTCGATAGCCGCATCGGGCTCGGTCACGATCGCGGCCGCAACCGTTTCGCCGCTGAGAGGATCGGCCAGCGCAAAGGCGCAGGCCTCGATGACGCCAGGGTGACGCTCCAACAGTGCATCGATTTCCTCCGCCGGTATCTTGATACCGCCGCGATTGATCTCGTGCTTGCTGCGGCCGACGAGACGCAGCACCCCGTCGCCGTCGATCTCGCCTATGTCGCCAGTGAGGAACCAGTCACCCGACAAGCTCTGGGCGGTGAGATCGGGGCGGTTGAGATAGCCTGTCATGAGGCTGGGCGAATTCACCGCCACCTCGCCACGCCCGTGCGCTGCGAAGCTGCCGTCAGCAAGACGAACCCGAAATGCGCCGCCCCAGGGCCGACCGACGATGCCGTCGCCAAGGCCGCCTTCTTCGGCGCTGCGGCCACCGATCCAGTTGGCCGTCTCGGTGATCCCATACATGTTGACCACGCGATTCGTTCCGGTCCAAGCCGCGATATCCGTCCACAGCGATGCCACCAACGGCGCCGACCCGACATGCACGCGCCGCAATGTGCCGCGTTTCGGTGGCGGCGAAAGCTTGAGTGCGACGCGCCACAGCGACGGGACCGAACTCATGAAGGTTACACCATACTCATCAATGACCTTGCCCAACGCATGCAGCCCGGTCGGGCCCGGCTCCGGCCAGAGGACCAGCCCGGCGCCGGCGGCAAGTGCCGTCAGCGTGTTGCCGATGAGCCCATGGCCAAAATGCATCGGCAGCACGGTGAGTGCGAGGGCAAGGTCTTGGCGGCCGATATGCGCGACATTGAGCGCGAGCCTTGCCTGCACCGCCCGATGCGTCAGCATCACGCCCTTGGGGCGGCTGGTGGTGCCGGAGGTCATCATGACCAGGGCCAGATCGTCGAGCCGCGCCATCGATCGGACGGGCGCCGCAGCCTTCGTCACGAACTCCGCCGGCGCCAGGGTGGTGACCCCATCAGGGGCCGCATGGCCGATCCAGGCGCGCGGCGCCGTCGTGTCGCGCACGATGCAGCGCTCCTCGCGCGTGATGCCATGGGAAACGACCACAGCCGCTGCGCCGCATGACCAGACCGCCAGCAGGTCGACGAGCAGGGCGGCACCATCACCATGGGCGAGGACGACGAGGTCGGCGGAGGTTACGTACGCTTCGCCAAGCTCCCTGACACGGTTCCAGACCGCATTTTGCACAGCCAGGCGATCGTAGCGGCGTCCGCAACGATGGTCGATCAGACATGCACCAGTGGCCAGATAAGAATCGATGGTCAACTATTGTCTCCCGAAGACTCCTGCGGTGAACAGCGCTGCCAAGTTTTTCCTACGATGAAATCGTTGGTCTACCACTCCATCGCAACTGCAAGACGGAACCGGACAATTGCTTTTCCCCAGTTTCAAATGCCGATGTCGTGCCTGGCGTGATTACTAAGTTCGATGAGCCGCACGCTTACATGAACATGACTTTGGAGGCCGCCAGCGCGTCATTGTTGGCATAATTGAAGCGATGAGGGAAGGATCCTTCATAAGCCCGCCGATGGATCTGTAACCGGAGGTAGCCGCAGCGCCCACTGACGTTCTTCCGGGAAGGTCAGAATCATCGGTAAAAAGGCAAGCTGGTTCAAAAACTCAACGGAAAACCAGGGTTCTGTTGCAACGGCTGAATGGGAGTGCAAAAAGGCCGGCCCGAGGCCAATTATGCGGCAAGAATTTCGAACTGCTCGGCCAGGGACGGATTCGGATTGAAGGCGTATCTCGCCTGTCGTTTGCGCATCATATGAACCATCTCGATGCCGGACATTAGGCGACCTTGCTTGCGCAGGGCGAACGGCAGATCTGCGCCCGATCTCGGCCATTCCCATCCGCGTCGCCACTTCCTGAAAGCTGACATCGCTGGATGAACGCTGCAGGTCGCGGACGCTCCACGAACGGCAATGGTTCAGTACCGCTCCATCACTCCGGGCCGGGCAGGCTGCCATCGACGTCGTCACCTGAGCTTGCCAGGGACTGCCGCCTCGCGAACCGCAGGATCACGCCCAACGCGGCCGCGGCCGGTATCGCCAACAACAAGCCGATGAAGCCGAACAGCCATCCAAACGCGAACAGTGCAAACATCATCCAGACCGGGTTGAGTTTGACGCGGCGACCGATAATACGCGGCGACAGGACGTAATCGGCAAGCATTTCTCCAGCAATAAAGATGCCCCCGACGACGGCGACCGGCAGCCAGTTCGGCCAGAACTGGGCCAACGCAACGCACACGGCCACGAAGAAGCCGGTGGCGGCTCCGAAATAGGGAACAAAACTGATGAGGCCCGCGGTGATCCCTATCAATATCGCATGGTTGAGGCCGGTCAGCTTGAGAGCTGTTGCATAGAGCACGGCGAGAACGAGACAGATAACGATCTGCCCGCGCACAAAGCCGGCAACCCTCTCGTGAATCTCGCGCCCAAGCGCACGAACATGGACGCGGTGCGCCGGGGGAAACCAGCCATCGACGGTCGCAAGCATGCGGTGCCAGTCAATAGCCAGATAAATGGCGATGACCGGCGTGACGACGAGCAGCGAAACAAGGTGGATCAGGGCCAGTCCGCCCGACCATGCCGAGCGAAGGAAGCCATCAAGCCAGGCGCTGCCCATCGCTCGCGCGAACTCACCGGAGGATGGCTCGATATGAAGTTCATCACCCATGATGCGGCGCAGCCAGGGGCGGCTTGCATCGGTCATGAGCGACTGTAGCCGTGCGACATAGCGGGGAAACTCCTCGATAAAAAATCTGAGTTCGCCAATGATGGCCGGGAGCATCACCAGGAAAGAGGCGATAAGACCCGCAAACAGCGGCAGGAAGACGATGAGAGCGGCAAAGGAGCGACCAATCCCAAACCGCTCCAATCTGTCGACTGCCGGAACGAGCAGATAGGCGAGCAATGCGCCGACGACGAACGGCAAGAGGATTTGGTGCAACAGCACCAACGCAAGCAAAGCGACAGCAGAGACCGCAATCCAGAACGCGGCTGGTTGCGCAAATCTCATCGAGTCTCTCCGCCTGCACCCCGGCGCTCCCTCCCCCGCAAGCGGGGGAGGGCTGGGCCACCGGATGCCTCATTTATCGGGTTGGCTAGTCGCTCGGGTGGTTCGCCAGGGATTTCTTGACCTGATCGAGGATGCCGCTGAGATTGTAGCTCTCGGGGGCTTGCAGCGGCGGGAACTTTTCGTAGGTCTCGAGGTGGCGGAGCCACAATTGCTGGCCGATCGGCAGCATGTTCCAATCGTACTGGAACGCCGTCGCCGGAGCGCCCAATGCCCCGCCAAGGCTCATCGCCGACTTCTGATCGATGCCGACCGCCTGCTCGAATGGGTCGCGCTTGATGTTCTGCACCAATGTGAAGTGGAACGGGACCAGCGGCAGTATCCATCCCTGCGGTCCCGGCTGCGACATGGTGTAGTACATCTTCCAGTTCTTGTAGCGCACCGCGGAGGGCGTCGCCCCTGAATAGTAGAAGAAGAAGTCACGTGCCGATTTCGCGGACGTTCCCTCCAGCAAGTCGCGCTGGTCGAAGCCATCGAGCGTCGTCTTGACGATACCGGGATACTGGCCCGCCTCGATCTGCTGCTTCAGCCCATCCCCCTTGGGGCCGCCGGCGATGTCGACCAGCGTCGGCACCCAGTCGAGGGCGGCGAACAACTGGTTGTTGATGGTGCCAGGCTTGATGACGCCGGGCCAGCGGATCACCATCGGCGCGCGGTAACCGCCCTCCCAGGCCTCGCCTTTCTGGCCCTTGAAGGGGGTAACCCCGCCATCCGGGAAGCTGATGGCCTCGGCGCCGTTGTCGGTGGTGAAGACCACGATGGTGGTGTCGAGTTGGCCCATGTCCTCCAGCTTCTTGAGGACGACGCCGATGTTGTCGTCCATCTGCTTCATGCCGGCTTCATTGACGCCCCAGTCCTTGCCGCCGCGCTCGCCGACCATGGCTTCGTATTTCGGCGACAGCACCGTCACCACATGCATGCGGGCCGGGTTGTACCAGACGAAGAAGGGCTTGTTGGTCTTCTTCGGGTCGTTGCGGTCGAGGAAGTCGACGACCTTGTCCGAGATTTCCTCGTCCACCGTCTTGGAGCGCTCAAGCGTCAGCGGCCCCTCGTCGGAACACATCTGGTTCTGCTCCGTGCCGTTGGCGGATTTGCATGACAGCACGTTCCGAGGTGGGGTGAGGCAGGTCGTGGTCTTGGCGTCCACCGCGCCCGGCACCTCCGCAATGCCGGGGATTGGCGTGTTGCGGCACGGCGGGGCGACGGTCTGGGTGTTCGGATTCTTGTTGATGTCCGGGAAGCTCACCTGCTGCATGGCATCAAGGTGATAGAGATAGCCCCAATATTCCTGGAATCCGTGCGCCGTTGGAAGCGCTGCGGTGTGATCGCCCAGGTGGTTCTTGCCGAACTCGCCGGTGGTGTAGCCGAGATCGAGCAGGAACTTGGCCAGCGCCGGTGTGCCGGGCTGCAGAAAGGATGGGCTGCCGGGCAGTTGTGGCGGGATCATGCCTGTGCGCAGCGGATACATGCCGGTGAAGAAGGCGTTGCGACCGGAGGTGCAGCTCTGCATGGCCACATAGTCGGTGAACATCGCCCCTTCCTTGCCGATGCGGTCGATGTTCGGCGTTTCGCCGACCATCACGCCGCGATGGTAGATGCTCGGCTGCATCCAGCCGATGTCGTCCCCCATGATGAACAGGATGTTCGGTCGCTGGGGCGGCGGCTGCTGCGGCGGCTGTTGCTGTGCCTGGGCGAGGGACGCGGTGGCCATCGCGGCCGAGAGCAAGGCGGTGCCGCCGATCAAGGCGGCTGTTGTCAACATGCGCCTGAGGCGGGGCCGTTCATCTGTGGTCTTTGAGAACGCACGATCATTGCTCATTGAGTGCTCCTCTCTTTCTGATGATGCAGCGGAAACCGACATGGCTCATGGAAGTGTCGACGGGCTGCGGGTGACGCGCCGCCGGACGGTAGCGGCGGCAATAGTTCGGCGCGCACAGATGCGAACCGCCCTTCAGGACCCGTCGGGGAATCTTCGCGCCCACCTGACTGGCGTCAAAACTCTGCTCTTCACGCCCGCCGCGGGGATTCTCCGGAACGCAGCACGCCTTCGCCGCATCGGCCGGGTGGTTCGGCTCGTACCAGTCGCTCGTCCATTCCCAGACATTGCCGATCATGTCGTAAAGCCCGTAGCCATTGGGCGGGAACGACATGACCGGCGACGTGCGTTCGAAACCGTCCTGCGCCAGGTTCTGCCAAGGGAACTGGCCTTGCCAGGTGTTGGCCATATGTCGGCCATTGGGGGTCAGTTCGTCGCCCCACGCGAACTCTGCCTGGACGAGCCCGCCGCGCGCCGCGTATTCCCACTCCGCTTCGGTTGGCAGGTCCTTACCCGCCCAGCGCGCATAAGCCTCCGCGTCGAGGCAGGCGATGTGCACCACCGGGTGATCTTCCAGGCCCTTGATCGAGGAGCCTGGACCATAAGGACGACGCCAGTTGGCCCCGAATTTGAAGGTCCACCACCGGCTGAAGTCGTTGAGGCTCACTGGGTGATCCGGAGGACTGAACACCAGTGAGCCTGCCTTGAGCATGTGCGGCAGTGCGAACGGATAATCCTTCGGGTCCGGATTTCTCTCCGCCACCGTGACGTGCCCGGTTGCACGGACGAAGGCGCGGAACTGGCGGTTGGTTACAGGCGTCCGGTCCATCCAGAAGCCGTCGACGGCGACCCGGTGGACCGGCGCCTCCTCAGGATAGTGCTGTTGCGATCCCATGCGGAACGTCCCGCGAGGAATCCAGACCATGCCGGGGCTTGGCGTCTTACTTCGGGGTTCCTCGGTCGGCGCAGCCCAGGCAATGGCCATCGAAAGCAGCATCCTTCCTTTTCCAGGATGATGACTGATCTTCGGGAGTTCTAGGGCGCGCGTCTGTAGTTTCAACCTTGACTCGGTGGCCCCAATATTCATCTGATTAAGACTGGATGGGAACGAGATATTCTCGTTCCTCGCCAAATGGCATCTTGAAGCGGCCAGCGCCCGATCCTCGTCGAGGTAGCCAGCCTCGAACAACGGCCTGGCACCCTGTGCCAGCGCGACGACGCGCGCCACGTTCTCCGATCAAGGCGCTCCAACGCGCCAGATGCGGCTAAGCTCCAGTCCGTGGTGGAAGCTTCTTGGAAAGTGGCAACTGCCGCTCAAGGCCAGACCGGGTGAGTTCCGTTCGGGATATGAACGTCAGGAACGTGTGGAAGGCGGAAGAAGCTCTCCCTCCATGAGCACAAGAGGAAACTCGACACCGGCCCCGATCGGCACGCGGATCAGATCCAAGCGCCGCAGACCCATGCGCTCATAGAACGGTGCGGCGTTGAGGCTGGAAAGCGCTTGAATTCGGGTTGCGCCTGCCTCTGCAGCGTCTCGTGCGGATCGCCCAAAGATAGCCCGCCCAATGCCTCGCCCGGCTCGTTCGGGATCGACGGCAAAGCGGCGAGCGTGGGCTAGCCCGTCCACGACCGCGCCCGACCCCGGCGCATCGAATGTC
Organism: Mesorhizobium sp. KR2-14; assembly: GCF_040049255.1. Lineage (NCBI taxonomy): Bacteria > Pseudomonadati > Pseudomonadota > Alphaproteobacteria > Hyphomicrobiales > Phyllobacteriaceae > Mesorhizobium > Mesorhizobium sp. KR2-14. The sequence goes on from NZ_JBDZDR010000004.1 coordinate 126,131, forward strand.
CAGCCTCCGCAACCGACAATAATTCCAGCGTCTTTGGCTACGTAGAAAGTTCCCGAGCCGATGAGTGCGGGATTTTCCCGCGCAATCAAAGTCAGGGCAAGCGCCAGAACCGGCGGTGAGTAGGCTTGGGCCATCAGGACCGGGTATGAACGGTTCAGAAGGGCCTCAATTCCCGCTATGTCATCGCTGGTCGCGATACGAACCTGCACGCACATCACGTGCTCCGCTATACAGGTTGAGGACACCGGTAACCGTTCGCCGCGTCCTCTGACCCAACGGCCTCAGCTAGGGTCGGCAACACGTTACGACAAGCTAGCCGAAAACTACCTCGCTGCCCTCAAGCTCGTCTCAAAACGCATCGGGCTGCGCGGTATTGAATCTACAGCCTGGGTCTTTCGTGTAGTCAGGCCCAAAACGTGTCGGCAGGCCGTCTGCGAGTTTCAACCAAGGGAGTTTCTCCTCAAAAGCGACATGCAGCGTAGGTGCAAATTTTTCCGGCTCCTCCAGCGCTGCCGCAAAAAAATGCATGACATTGGACATGTTCTTTGAGCGGAAGGACAGTGGCGTGCCACAGTGATCGCAAAATGTTCTTTCCACGCCGGGAGAAGAGTTGAATACCTTCGGGGAGTTGCCCAGCCATCGCCATTGGCCGTCCAAGACGCCAATGTAGGTTGTCATCGGCGCAGAACATTGCCGCCTGCAGCTTTCACAATGACAGACCACGCAGGACTGTGCCGCGCCATCGACTTCGAAAGCAATAGCGCCACAGAAGCAATGACCACGCATGCAAATTCCCCTTCAGGCAACAAGCACAGCTTAGTGCCGGGGCGCGCGGGAGTCGCTAAGAAATGTGCCGAACTGGCGCTAATAGGGCATTCGGCGCTAGCGGTCGTGAGCGCGTGCGTGGGCGTTAGCTTCAGGCTGAGTTCGTTAGCGCCTTCCGGTCATCGTGAAATGTTCGTCAATCTGAGCGGCCGCTATGTCCTCACTGGCAAAAGAGAGAAAATCCGGGGCAGTAGCCGAGAGTGATGACAATACGCATGGCCCAGTCTCCCTAGGGATGGGTTCGAACTGGCGGGACGCAGCGTTGCGTCGCTTCGCGATCCGTCTGATGATCGCCTTGGAACCATGGGCCCTGCAGCCGAGGTTACAATGGATCACCCAGTTCTTCTTTTACCTTCCGCTCGCGCCTGCATTCTTCGTCTTTCTTGTTGTCACCTTGAGCCGATTGATATCCAAGTCGGCTATGAAGTAGATCAGGCGCGGCATAGCCACGCGCAATTCGTCGCCCATGCGGCTGCAGAAACCGGGCATCTCGACTGTCGGGCACGCGCGCAGGACATCGATCGCCGGGCGCTCGAGTCTACATGCCCGAAATAACATGCCCAAGCCGACCTACCTGAAGACGAAGCGTGTCCCGGTGTAGGAGCGCAACAGCCTGTTCGGCATCTCGCCTTTCGCGATCTCGTAAAACGGCTCGCCCGAGCAATGCAGCGGAATGACATAGTCGACATCGATGTCCTTGAGCGCGCCGATCGTTTCCCGAATGTAGTCCTCCTTGTAGGGCGCAAGGTGGAACCCGCCGATGACCGCGTGAACCTTGCTGATGCCTGACGCGAGCTGAGCCTGCTTGATCGTGTTGATCACGCCACGATGACTGCAAGAGGTCAAAATGACCAGGCCGCGCCCCTTCAGATTGAACGCGGTGGCGATCTCGTGCCGAAACTGGTCGGGGACAACCGATTGCGTCCGTTCGTCCTCGGGGAGCTTTTCAGCATAGCAGCCCATCCCGTGTTCCGCGCCGATCCTCATCGAGGTGGGGGACAGCAGCGTCTCGAAGCTCGCTTGGCCAATTTGCCCGGTCGTGAAAGCATGATCGGCAACAAGTGAGGGTCCTTCCGCAAACCTTACCGTGAGGGCGGCTTCTTCCAACGCACTACGGTCCAACACGCCGAAATCGCCATGTGCTGGCGGTGCCGTCCATTCGCGTGAGCAAAATGCCTCCTCTCCGCCGATGTAAATTGGCAGCCCATCCTTCAGCCTGCCCTTGTTTTGCTTCAGGAAACCGGCGAGGCCACCGAAATGATCGTAGTGCCCGTGGCTCAGCACCAGCGCATCGAGCTCCGACGGGACGATGCCCACAAGGCCGGAGTTGTTGAGCAGGGCCTCTGGCGTGAAGCCAAAATCGACCAGGACATTGCGCGTCTCGTCACCGCGTTGCGACATGGCATGCATCGAGAGACCAAATTCGCTCATCAGCGTTTTGCCAGGCGGTCTTCCATCAGCGATACCCCAACCGAAATGCTGAATGTCGACATTCGCGGCATTGTGGCTGGGCGCGACCGCGAATTGATAGTTGTCGACGACCACCCTCACCGTGAGGCGGTCGATCTCGGGAACAGCGCCTGAGACAGGATCGGCCATTCCAGGTTTGGCGCCACCGATCAACGCCGTAACCACAGCGCCAAACAGGGCAGCGCCACCACAGCGTAGGAAGTCGCGCCGCCCAATCGGGACAGGCTCGCATCGGTAGATTGACATCACGCCTTCCTCCCATTTGCCTGTCCAAACTGGTCACGCGACCAACTGGCGTGCATTCTTGCAATTTGTCGGAACTGACCGAACCTCCGCCCCCAAAGTCTCGGCTGTCGATCTGCCGGGCGTCCCGGCCACGCCATCGCTCAATTTGTGAGGCGTCCGGCAGTCATCCGCATTGACGTTCGAGTACCGCGGATCTATTTCAGATAGCCGACGTAGTAGATGCCGATCACGTGTTTGTCCGGATCCCTTATCGGGTCGTATCCCGTCACGTAGGGTTTGCCGAGAATGTCTACCTCGCCGTAGAAGGCTTCACCCTTCTTGATCGACTCGATCGCTTTCCCTTTTGGGTCCAGAATGGTCCCGATCGCTCGCGCGCCGTCGTCCTTTTTGACGTTCGTGGCGACCCGGACATATTCCTCACCGCTCTTGACGAAGATGGTCGCGGTGCCGCCAGCTTCCTTCACGACCTCATCAACCAGAGTGAAATTGTTGTTCATCTTGGTGGATCCAAAATAGATCGCGGGCACTTCTTTTCCGGCGACGGCGTCAGTTCCCTCGATCTTCGGCGGCCCCAGTTCGTTCGCCTTCGACTTCAGGAGCTCCATCGCAGCAGTCACCTTCGCATCCTGTGCGAGGGCGGTCATTGGCACGAGCGCGACGCCTCCGGTGAGGAGTGAGGCCGTCAAGGTGCTGATGATAGCTTTGTGCAGGCTCATGGGCTTTCTCCTTGTAAGCCCTCTCCAACGCTGACCAACGCCCCGCGTCGGTTAGCCGGGCGACTTTGTTTATCCAGGGAACAATCGACTGTTCAGCGCGTTGTCACCGTACCCTTACTCATCAGCCCGTCGTCTCCTCCCCCGAGGCGGCGGGCTTCTTTTTGCGTCTCTGGCAATGCAAATGCCCCAGCTTGCGCCACGGCTTAAAGCGCCGATGCAGGTTGGGGAGCCTTCCCGGGCCATAACAGGAAGGTCCTGATCACTTGATTTCCCACGTGGTGTTGTGCGGGATGTCCATTGCGGTGTAGCCGCCAGGGCCGGCCAGCGCAGGCATCGCAATGCAGGCGAAGGGCTCACTCCCGGTGATGCCTTCGTACTTGCCGGTGCCGCCTGTAATGATGTGGGTGCCGCAATTCATGTCCGCCTGCGACTTGTCCTTGTCACGGGTGTCGAAGGTCGAGAAGATCTTGTCTCCATCCTTGTCGGCCAGCACGCAGGCACCATCGATGTATTTCTTGTCGCCTGAATCTACACTTAGTGCCGTGCACTGGGCCGACATCTTGTCGAGCATCTCCTCCCCTTTCATGTTTTGGGTGGTCCCCACCGCCTCCAGCGCGGTTGCCGTCCCGAGTCCGGGAATGTCAATGCTGTGCAAGGGCCGAAAAATGAAATGCGTCACGTAGGGGGTAGTGCCTTTCTTGGCGATCGGCGCACCCAGAACCACACCTGGTGCCAAAGCCAAGAGCATCCCGGTGAGAAGTGCCGCCTTGGCGGTTTTGATTGCCGCAGCGGATGTCACTGTCGTGGGTTTCATCGGTTCCTCCATCGAGAGCGGCGGAGCAAGCCGACGGCAGGCGCCGCCGCAGGCCGGAGACGACCTGCCTGCGTTTGAAACGCGTCTGGTTTAGCGGGCGCCAGTTCCCCCGATCAACATCAAGCGCATGGGCGTAAGCCAACCCGTTTCGCTCCGACATTGCTTAGGAGAGACTGCATCTTCGATGGTCGATGCGTGGACTCGTCCCAACTCATGCCGCGCATGAGCAACTGTCTCTAGGTGCAAAATACCAGAACCTTCGGTGCCGAGCCACGGGTTGCCAATCACGCTTTCTAGAGAAAACGTCCACCGTACGCGACGGCCGATCAAGGTTCCGTGACAACTCAGAAAATTTGGAAAAACTAGGGGAGGGTGGGCATTCGGGTGGTTGAGCAGGACAATATGCTTGACCAGCGAAAGCCAGAAGCCCGTTGTTCATCCCGGGTGGCCGGCTCCGGTCGCTCCTTGTTTGTGACCTGCCTTATCCGCCGTTCGTCGCAGATCGGCGCGCATTTTCGTTTCTTGCCCCCTAATGAAACCCGCGCCGAACCGCTGGGGACAGCTCAACGCGGGTGAGCAGGGAGATCGCAGTACTTCTCTCGCCCCTATGTTGACAGTCGCCGGATGATGTCAGAAGCGAAAAAGGGCAGCCAGTCGGAAAACACTGACAAAGGCTCGGCGGGGAAGCAGGGAAGTGGCACCGAGCCTTCGCTTGGCCCCAGGCAGCGCCCAGATGCTTGCAGAATGAGAAGATAAAGCAAGTGCGTCGGCTATTGGCGAGCCTTACGCCAGCCGGGCGGCGGACATGCAGCTTTCAATCAGAAATCAACCGTGAGCCACCGTTGTTGCCGACCTCAATTCGCTCATGGCGGCAGGTTTTGCCGCTTTCTCGAGGTGGACGTTGCCGATGCCGATCCGTAAGACTGCAGCTTTGTCACGAACTGCCAGATCGAAGGATTTGGCCCCTTGGGGGGGGGGAGCATTCATGGCAAGATCAGACGACAAGATCGAGAACGCGAAGCGGGACGCTGCGGCGCACTATGCCCGCATCCGCGAAGCCGGAGGCGCGCTTTCATACTGCATCGACTACGTCCATCACATCGAGGGCCTGAAGGGCGAAGGCGAACCCGCTGTCATTCGCGAGCGAGGGGCCGCTTTCCCGAGGACGGCGGTGCGGCTAGCGGCGGTCGGCGCTGTCCAATCCGCCCGAAGCGAAGGCGTGGATTCGGAGACGCTGGACGAGACCCTCAAGTGGGCACGCGCCGCATGGGTACACTCGGCTGGGCGCTACGTCGACCAGCCTTTCGGCGGCGGCGGACCGGAAACTGCGGACCTTCCGAACGCTCAGGTGGTGGCGATAATCCGGAAGGCGGCGGAGACCCGCAAAGCCAGGGCCGCCGAGCAGTGGGACCGTCTCGTGGACTCGGATGTCGAAAGCCTGGCGACCCTCGCACTGATCGGGCGAGAGGCCGCGAAGCCCGTCAGCCGCAAGGACAGATGGATCGGCAACGCGATCCTGGCGGGACTGACGGCCGCTGGTGTTGCCTACGGCCTGTCGAACTCGTACCTTTCGGTCAAGGTGGATCAACCCTTCGACAGCGAACTCGGCTTCCAGCAGCACCGGGACGCGACCGCCCGGGTCCTGAACCACACGACCCTGATGTCGTTGACCGTGCCGCGATCCGGCATCCTCAAACTGGCTTTTGGCTGGCCGATGAGACCTACGGAAGACGAGCGGGAGGCTTTCACGAGGTTCGGACGCGAGGTTTTCAGCTCGTGGCGAGGCCTCGCCGCGGTCGGCGATCTCATATGCGGCGGCGCGGAACCGCCGGAGGACGACCTGCTTGAAATCATCCGAAACGTAAACGACGGCATCAACCTGCAGGAGCCTCCAATTGGCGGGACCGGCAGGTATCAATCCCTGATCATTCGGTCGCTGCTGCGGACATATCCAGCGCCGGCTCCATGCAAGTAGGACTGATTGAAGGGGGCGGGATCGAATTCCTTAACCACGGCAGCCGGGCCTACGCCTTCGGAAGGATTGACGCCCCGCGCCCTTTCTCGCACCCTGCCGGCAAAGGGAGGGGGCGATGAAATTCACCATCGCTGCGCTGGCGCTGTCATTAGCTACATCTGGCCTTGAGGTCGCTCGTGCCAACACGCCGGGCAGCGACCTGGTCCCGCCTCGGAAAGTGCGCACCATTACCGTTGGACCTGACCGGATACTCCCATCTGCCAAGAACGAGCCGATCCCCGCGGACAGGAGCGACCAAGACCTGGTTATTTCTCGAGTTGATATTTGCTGGGATCGACCATCTCTCAATTGGCAAGGACGCACGCTGGTTTCGTTGCAATTTCAACTCACAGAAACCGGGAATATAGATGGAGAGATAACGACCATCGACTGGGAAGGCAGGCGCCAACAGGTTCTCGCACTTGAGGAGAGCGCTAGAAGGGCCATCATGAGATGCGCGCCGTACAAGATTAGATCCAAAAGCCGATCCCCATTCACGATCGACTTTCAGATGAGCTCCCAAAAGTGAGTTTCGGGCAATCAACAGCAGCGACGCCTGCTTCGGGTGAAGCGAACCGCGGGCGTCGACCAGCCAAGGCGACAGGAGAAGCACCCACAGATCGAGAATATCGGTTGGATGGCTCAACCCCATCGCCTATTTTGCGCAGCATGAGAGAAACCCGCATGCTGCTGGAGCGGGCAAAGCAATGGGCAAGATTACTGAAGCGCGACGTCGTTGCCCTGTGGATCGCCGCTCGCGACTCGCGCACCCCTTGGTACGCGAAAGCCACAGCCGCGGCCGTTGCAGCCTATGCCCTCAGCCCGATTGATTTGATTCCTGATTTCATCCCGATCATTGGCTATCTGGATGATCTCCTGATCGTTCCCGTAGGAATTTCCCTCGCCATCCGTCTCATTCCTTCTGGGCTTATGGCCGAGTTCAGGCAGGAGGCTGCTCGCCGCCAGGAGCGCCCGCGAAGCAACGCGGCAGCCGTCCTCATCATCGTGGTGTGGGCTGCTGCGCTGGCTGCATGCTCCTACAAATACTGGCCCTGATGTTGGGATGTCCAGGACGAATTCAGCGGGCCTGACATCCCATTCCTCACGCGTACCGGGGCAAGCTTTCCGCTCACCTGGGTTCTTCCCGGGTTTTGCCTGACTGGCTGCACTATTGCAGTTCTGGCATCATCCCGCTGCTGCCTCAAGCGCAGAGGTAGCGCGCTGTCTCCAAGCCAACCCGCGCTGGTCCGTCCCGAGCGGTTCAGCGCGGGCTTGAGCGATAAGAGAGCCCGCCGGACCATGGCGTGCGGCGGGCTTAAGGCGTGTCAGGAAGAATGGGGGTCGGCCGGAGCCCGGAGCCGGGATGAACATCGGGCTCCTAGCTCTCACTCGTCGAGCAACTCGGTCTGCTCAACGCCACCCGAATGCCTCCCCTCCGTCAGTGTTCCAAATTTCTCTGGTGTGTCACGAAACCTTGATCACCAGGGCGGGTTCCATCGCCGCAGCCAGGCTTAGGCCGTTTGTAGATGCGAAAGCACTGCTTTCCCCAAACACGAAAAAAGCCCGTCGCCTCGGGGGAGGAGACGACGGGCCGATGAGTAAGGGTGCGGTGGTAACGACTCGAGTGTTCAGTCGTTCCCAGGTGGCCGAAAAAAATTGGCGGTTAGGGAAAGCGGGTATTGCGGGCATACCTCGATCGCTCGCGTTGATCGAAGCTCCCTTCAGCGCTTCACTCTGTAGCGGCGGAGCCGAATGAAAGTCCATCCTTGGTTTTCCGGATGAGAATTCGCCACGTCCATCTGCACCCAAAGGGGCAGTGATTGGTCAATCCCGGGACCGGAAGCAGGCAGTGCCTCGCGACGAATGGCAGCTATCCCACTCTCGGTGCCTGAAAGCGGACAGTCCGGACCCGGCCCCCTTCTGCCGGAATGAATCCTTCCCCATCCGGAGGGTCACAGGATTCCTTTAGGTCTGCTGTGGGGTGGGACGGAGACGGTCCGGTTCGTGCCGGATTTTCGGGAAAGCTGACGCGGTACCGGTGCATCGGAGTTAGGCGGCTCTTGGCCAGATGATGTCGCCAAGATCGAACAGCCTCGTCGCTCGATCTTCCCAGCCGTCGATGTCGACCTTGCGCAGATCGCTTTCCGCATGGAGAAGCGTCAACGTCAGGAGGCGACGCCTCATCGCGTCGTCACACTCGCCATCAACCACGCCGTATCCCCTCAGAAGTGACTGAGTGCGGCCATGCTCGATGGGCGTCTGCGGCCCGGATTGAAGGCCATGGAAGACGATGTCCGTCTCAGCAGATCGGCTCCGGAATGCCCGGTGACAAGTGCCGCAGGAAGTCGTTGAAGGCAAGCAAGGTGATGAAAGGTGGAAACTTAACTGGCCTATGGCAGTCTTGAAAAAGCGGTATCACGCTCCACCCTTCTCAGCGGTGTGATGTCGTGGCACAGGAGGCTTTCATGGGACTGTTTGACGATGCTGTACCAGGCGGCAATATCGGCAAACCTTTGATGATAGCGCTCGGCGCGCTGTTGCTGGGCAAGATGCTGAGCGGCAAGAACCAACCCCAAGCGGGCGAGCGCCCGCAAGCCGGTGAAGGCGGGCTGCTCGGAGGCCTTGAAGGGCTTCTCGACAAGCTACGGAGTTCAGGGCAGGGCGCCGCAGTCGATTCCTGGGTCGGTACTGGTCAGAACAAACCGATAGCGGCCGAGGATCTCGGTAGGGCGATCGGGCCGCAGACGATCAAATCGATCGCTGAGCGTGCCGGGATGAGCGAGGATGAACTGCTGCGGCAACTCTCAACGGCGCTGCCCGGCGTGGTCGACAAGCTCACACCCGACGGCAATGTCCCGCGACCGGAGCAAATCGCGTCGCGCTGGCAGGAATAGGCCCGGGGACTGCAGAACAGAAGCGCACGGTACTGCTTCCCGCCCTGTGTTGGGCCGAGAAACCGAGGACGGTGCGCGGAGGAGCTCTGACCGTTCCGAGAACCCTGGCGATGAGAGCCGGTCTGTACCGTCCTCGCTAGCCGGTTCGCCTGCGGCCAGCTCCGATTGAACCTGCGCCGACCTTCCGGCCCCTAGACTGCCCGTCCGCAACGCGCCCGATCCCAGCCGTCGGTGACGTTTTTGCCACTCCCCAGAAGCGGACATCGCCGACAGCAAATCTGTTGGTCGGGGATCTCCGCCGCAGCGAAGGGCAGGCGGCGCTGGAGATCGAAGATCCGGTCGCGCGGGAGCAGGCGCTGGACGACGCGGAAACCCGGCTGACGGCGGATTTCGGAAGGGCCGCGCTTACGAGCGACGAAATCGGCAAGATAAATGTATTGCTCGGTGCTCGTCAGTAGCAGTTCTGCGCCTAAAACCCGTCGGCGATGGGGCCACATAGCTTGGTCGCCACCCCCTGCCACAACCGGGGCGACTTCGCCGCTCCGGTTGTCGGTTAACGATCAACGCAGCACGGCGGTGATTAGCAGATGATTATTCGACAACATCGCTGCCTCCTCGTCTCGGGACACATGGTAAGAGGCCGGAAGACAAGCATTCCACAAGACAGCGCATCAGACCGCCAATTCAGCCCCGTAGGATCAACGACCGCGAAGGGCAGAAAAATTGCCCGCTCCAGGGGAGGCGGGCATGTGATCAGTCGCCGATCTCGGGCAGACGAGAAAGACGGTGGCGACCAGTCACGTCATGAATACAGTTATTTGGCAGCGTGGCTGGGTTCGGTAAGTCCGACGGTCTGCGTTTGAAGTGCCTCGCGGACCTGATCGATTTTGCCGTAGGTTGCTCCCACGCCCAGCACATCCTTTGCCCAGTCCACCATCTCTTGATCGACCACTCGGTTCGGATTCGCGCCCGCCTGCAGCGCCGCTGTGAGCGCCTCGTCCGTGATGGCCTCCATCTGCTCCGCTTGCCTAACCTCGAGATCGGCGACTTGCGCTTTCGCCTCGCCGACGGCTGCAGCCATATCAAGGGCGGAGCGAAGGGCATCGATTTCCGCTGCGATTGCTGCGGCCACGTTGGCATCCAGCGTGGAGGGATCGATCGCGTTGAGATCGCCAAGGCGCGCCTCCAGATCCGCGGCCGTCAGGTCCGCGGTATAGGAGAAGTCGTCATACGGTTCGATCGCGCCGACCGACTCAGCGAATTTCGCATCCGCAGCAGCCAGTGCGGCAGTGGCCTTCGCAAGTTCAGCCTGCGTCAGGTCATAATTGGCGGATGCCATTACATAGGAACGGATCGCCGCGAATTTCGGGTCATTCGCGTTTATGAAGGCGTTGACGTTCCGCTTCAGGGAATTGAGGCCACCGAGCTTGGCGTGCAGGTTCTTCTCCTTCATCTTGGCAGCCGAAGCTTTGTTGGTTTTGCGACCGGCGTCCTTGGCCGACACTGCTGCCGTTTGCGACTTCACCGCGCCCTTGCCCTTGGCCGACGAAGCACTGGCGCTGCCACCGAGCTGGCCCCCCGGGCCCTTCGCGTTGCCGCGCTCGCCAGCCTTCCCGGCACCGGCTCCTTGACCGCCACCTTTGCCGGCGCCGTTACTTCCAGCGTTGCCGCCCCCCTTGCCGCCGCCGTTTCCACCACCGTTACCGCCGCCCTTTCCTCCGCCTTCGCCCTTGGCATGGGCCTGCTGGGAAAAGTCATCGAGGGAGCCCCTCCCGCTTCCAGTCAGGATCGGCAGAAGCATGAGGGCTGTTGTGCAGCCAAGCACGACGAATGCGCGCGCAAATGTGGTTTTTGCAACCGCTGCTCGCATTGGAGAAGACATGGGGGCCTCCGATTCGTTGGACGCTGATGCTAGCGCGCAGAACCTCACCGATCCGATAAATTATTCTTTCAGGTTTGTTTCAATGTCAGTGCAGACCAAGGTGACGTCTGGAGGTGCTACCTGACACTGCTGGTCGCGGTATCCAAATCGTGGTTCCTCTCACGTAGCCATGCCGATAGTCTACAGTTACTGCCGCTGGAAGTCGTTGTCGGCGCGGCTCTGGCGAGGGGCGATAAATGGGATGAGAGGTGCCAAGGTGGGCCTACGGCTAACGCGGCCAAACCAGCCAGAGAATTCCCACGCCTATGAGCCAAAGCAGCGCCATCAATATCGCCGCCGCAACAATGAAGCGGACGATCAAAGCCCGCGACCATAACGGTTCATTGGGAAGTCGCCGCCAAGCCCAGGTCGCCCCCAAAAAGGCAGTCACAAGCGCCACTACCTGCCAGATGATTGCTCCCCCGGGCAAAACCCCATCCAAGGCTGGCAAGACATAAACACTCACCGCAGCACATAGGGCGAAACCTGCCGCCGCAAACGCGGACCTAAATGAGCGAAGTTGCGATTGCACGTCGGGCGACATGTCCGGGCTCCCGCTGTCGCTGCGATACTATTGAATTGGAAGGGGCAGAGCTAGAGCCTTTCAGGTTTTGACGGAAGCGTATCCAGCGTTCTCGAAGTAGTTGGCGCATTCGTTGGGCTGGACGGCCATTGAACCACGGCAGGTCTGGGTAATCCGCTTCTTCCTCGATCAGCATTCGACCACCGTGCTGGAATTCTGATGGCGCGTAAGGCTCCGAGGCCGATCTGGATCGTCTGGCAACTGTCGATCTCCTGTGCACGCGATAGAGAAGGTTGGCGCAACTCCTTGACGCCCGCAGTCGGCGAAATTCTCCCGCCTCAAGATTTCCTCGATGATCTGCAACTTTTGCTCGACATCGCCGGGAATCACTTCGATGCGTCGATACGCATCGGACATAAGTCTATACTCAAGCGTTACCTTCAGCATTTCTGCTTATGCCAACTGCCCCGTTGAATTGGGGGGGCGCAGTTCGTTGACCATTATTGGGTATGCAGCGCCACTGTTTCACTCGCTATTCCGATTCGACCGTAAGGAGGACGATCACGGTACGGCTGGAGGGCACTGATCCGATGGAGGAAAGATATGGCAATCGACTTCACGTTGACCAGTGAACAGATCGCTATCAGGAAGACGGCGCGCGAGTTCGCCCAAGATATTCTCAAACCCGTCGCCATAGAGGCAGATGCGGAACGTGATCCGCAAAAAGCCTTCTCCATGATGAAGCCTGTATATAGAGAGGCGCATAAACTTGGCCTCACTTTCGGGTTCATTCCGAAGGAATATGGCGGCGCGGGTATCAGCAATGTCGACCTCCAGATTGTTGCTGAGGAAATTTGCGCGGTGGACCCGGGCTTCGGGTGTATTCTGCTCGTCAACGGGCTCGCGCTGCTGCCATTGGTCTGGTACGGCTCGGAAGAACAAAGAAGGAAGTGGTTGTTCGAGGCCACCAGCGATCAGACGGGCGAATATATTGCCGGATACAATGTGAGCGAGGCCGCGGGTACGGCAAACTTCGATCACCCTGGCGCATATCCCTCAGGCATGCAGATGACTGCAGAACATGACAAGGGCAGAGGCGAATATGTCCTCAACGGCTCGAAGTATTGGCCGAGCAGTTCGGGAGGTTGGGATCTCAAGGGCGCGAACGTCAACATGTTCATCGTCCGGACGGATCGCCACAAGGGTGGCAAGGAGGGCTTGAGCGCCATACTGGTGCCGCGGGGCACACCGGGCATGACCTTCAAGGCGCCAATTGACAAGATTGGCCACAGAACCAACCAGAACAACTGGATCGAGTGCGATAACTGCCGGGTTCCTGAGGAAAACGTGTTTGCGGTCGGCGATGGCGACCTGATCATCTCAAAGGCATTCACATGGTCCGGCCCAGTTGCCGGCATTGCCGCAGTGGGGGTGGCGCGCGCGGCATATGAATGGACCATGGAGTGGTCAAAAACGTATACTGCTGCCGGCGACAAGCCCATCATGCACCATCAGAATGTCGGTTACGCGCTGGGCGATATAGCCATGCGGATCGAAGCCAGTCGCTATCTCTGTTGGAAGGCGGCGCATTATCTCGACATGTATCAGTCAGAGGGGCAGGCCTTCGGCGCCATGGCCAAGGTATTTTCCTGCGAACTGCTTTTCGATACTGTCTACAAATGCATGCAAATCGCTGGAGTGAACTCGCTGAACAAGGAGTACCCTCTGGAGAGATATTTGCGCGAAGCTGCCGTTTTCCCGATATACGACGCGGGAACGATGGGGATGCAGCGTCGAAAAATCTGGGGAGTCATGGCGGACCCGGATTTCGCCACCAATGCTTTCAGAGACTGCGAGCCCGTCAAGTTCAAGAAATCGATGGAAGGATGGTAAAACTCTACTCTCGCTGACACAGAATTGGCGACAGTTTGTGTAGCCGGATTGATCTGCCACGTTCATCCGGCTGCGATGAGAGGCTCAACGGTTTTGAATACGCCCATGGGCGCGGTGTGAGCAACCGGCGCAACGCGAAGCTTTCATCTTGCGCAGCGTTGGAGCCGGTTGCGGCGATGGCCTCGGCGTGGTTGCCGGATCTGGTATCCGAGCAATGAACGCAGTCGGAGCGGCCACTCACACAGAAACAGATATGGGCAATTCGCTTTTTTCTCGATCGCGAAGGACGCTTACGTGACCGTGCGCTGTTCGACTTGGCGATCGATAGCAAGCTGCGCGGATGCGATCTGGTCAAGATCAAGATTGGTGATCTGGTCGCTGGCCCGGAAATCCGCACGCGTGGGGTCGTCACGCAGCAAAAAAAAACAGGCCGACCGGTGCAGTTTGAACTAACCGGTGATGTGCGCGCACGCTTGCTCGCCCGGTCCGCTTGGTCTTCGAACCGATGCTACTTGTCCGGCATTAAGGATACGTCCACGGATTGGCCGTCGCTGCGTCATAGAAGGCGACTTCGAGCGGAAACCTGTCGTCACGCATGGCCGCTAAGCTGTTCGCCTTGGCAATGATCTGCTGGTTGCTTGGTGATCCGGGATCGCCGAACAGGCTGACGTAAAGCTTCTTGAACCGACCGGTTCCGAAGCGCCGCAAGATATGGTCATCGTTCTCTGCCAACGAATGCCCGAGGACAAAAAAGCAGTGCCGCCCCTGCTGCGCGTTCGCCGTTAGCTGCTTAAACCCTTGGTAGAGATAGGCGTTGTGTCGGATCTTCGCCTTTTTCTGCGCACTCGACCCTTCGGTGACAAACAGCGGGTATTTGTTGTCGTTGATCGCCCGCCGCGCCTGATCGATCAAGCGATCGTTCGTCCTGACCCAGGTGAACTTCTGTAGCTCCGTGCCAGCATCGAAGAGGTGCAAGGCTCCATGAAGGAAATGGATCTTGGCACTGTGCGCCCCGACTTCGCCCTGCCAGACGACATAGTCGGCCATGGAATCGTCTTCGTCATTCCCAAAACCGTCGTTCGTGGTGAGGTCGATGGCCTGCGTGAACGGATTGTCCTCGTGCATGAGGGTCCAATATAACAGCAGGTCGTAGTTCAGGGTGAAAACCTGACCGTCGTTTTGCCGCCCCAAGAACAGGCTGAGAAATCTCCGGCAGGCCCAAAATTTGTCGCGGGGAATGTCGCCGGGAACGTCCGGGTGGTTTCTAGCGATGGCGGTTAGAAGGATTTCCTTCAAAGCGTTGGCATCGGCCAGCATCTTGGCGGCTGCATCGGCATGCCCAGGTGTATATATGCCCGCGAGCAGCGCGCCGGCTTCGAGGTTCTTGATGGCAATCTCGAAATCCTGCGTTCCGAGAACTTCGAAGACTTTTACCAGCTCTGGGTTGTTGGAAAAATCCGCCGCGCTGAAGAGCGATCCGTAATGAAAGATATCGGGGCAGCACGCGATGCTAAACCCGTTTCCGATCAAGAGATGGCGCTTTGAGAATTCGCGGGAATCGGCGATTGCCTCGGCAAAACTCACCAGATCGACCATGCGAACTCCCCTGCGCCCCTAGAAAGTCGATCCTATACTTCGAGCTGTGACATACAAGATCGTTGATGTCGATCGTGGCGTTGCGGTCGTCGGCTTATAAGCGAATCTGGGCGTCGCATAACGTCGGTTGAAAGCGCCTTGTGGCATCGATTGGTGATCTGCGGAATATCAGTTTTGGGTTCAAAGTTGACGGGAGTGGAAGTGCCCGATGCCCACCTCGCTGTTCTCATCGGAGAGCCTATCAGAACTGGTTTTTCAACGACTGGGTCACGCTGAACGGCGGAAAGTTAGGTCTTCGCCGCGTACTGTTCAGTAGGTCGTAATACTGCGCCCATGCAAACTCGTTCGCAATCTCGGCGGGTCGGTCATAGGTGTACATGTCGAGATAGTCGTCGATCTTGCCCGTGACGCGATAGCGGGCTTCTGCGACGGGTGTGACGTAGAGTCGAATGGCATAGCGTATATTGTTCAGGAACTCCGCTAGCGTGCTGACATGGTATGTGAATAGATGCGTGTAAAACCAGTCCCAGCAATCTGGCAGCGCCGCGTAGGCTTGGCTCTCATTAATCGTAACGCCGTTCTGTCCGAGAATCTTTTGAAGCCTAGCAGCTTGTCCGCCGAGACGCAGGAAGTTGTGCTTCCCAATGTCTCCGCTCATGCGGATGAAGTCGATGCGCTTGATAGTTAGATCGACCTCCACCTCGATATTCGACAGCCATACCTTCGGGACGAAGGTAGAAGCCTCAAGCCATTCGGCAAAATCGTGAACCAGCATTGCGAGGAAATCGAGATTCGTCCCGATCAACGGGCTCTCGCAAACGCGCGCGAGATAAAAGAGGGTTGTGTGATCGGTGGCCTTGTTGCCTTGGGGTGGCTTTGGGAGTCCGAAGGGCATCGGCCCTTGGCTGTTGATTTCCGCCAGGAACTGACCCGGGATTAGCGAATATTTCCATCGAGAAGTGACCCATGTTTGAACCTTGCCCCGCGTGTTTTCAGCGGGGGCTATGGAGTGATCGACATGGCGTTATTGAGCGTGATCCGACGCTGGCATTTTCGAGAACATTTATCGATCCGGGAGATTTGCCGCAGGAGCGGACTGTCCCGGAACACCATCCGCAAATACCTGCGGTCGGGTAGCGTGGAGCCGAAGTTCAAGATTCCGGAGCGGCCGAGCAAGCTCGATCCTTTTGCCGACCGGCTGTCAGCCTGGCTGAAGACGGAGACAGTCCCTTATGCCGACATCGCGTGTCCGTTCGACGGCTTTGTGGAATACACCAAACGGGTCTCGCCCACCTGCCTCGTGCATCTGGAGCGCAACCGCTACAGCGTTCCGGCATCCTTCGCCAATCGGCCGGTGAGCGTTCGGGTCTACCCGGATCGGGTCGTCGTCGCCGCTGAAGGCCAGATCGTCTGCGAGCATCGCCGCATCATCGACCGTTCGCATGATCGCCCCGGCCAGACCGTCTACGACTGGCGGCATTATCTGGCGGTCGTGCAGCGCAAACCGGGTGCGCTGCGCAACGGCGCACCGTTCACCGAGCTTCCAGACGCATTCCGGACCTTGCAGCAGCACCTACTCAAGAAGCCAGGCGGGGATCGTGAGATGGTCGACATCCTGGCGCTTGTTCTTCAGCACGACGAGAAAGCCGTGCTGTCCGCCGTCGAGATGGCACTGAAGACCGGTGTCCCGACCAAGACGCATGTGCTGAACCTGCTGCATCGCCTGGTCGATGGCAAAACCTTCACACCGCCGACCGTGAATGCGCCGCAGGCCTTGGCGCTCGCCAACGAGCCCAAGGCCAATGTCGAGCGCTACGATGCGCTCAGGAAGGCCATGGAGGTGCGCCATGCGTCATAATCCTGCGAGCGGCGCTATCGTCATCATGCTCAGGAGCCTGAAGATGCACGGCATGGCCCAGGCGGTCGGTGAACTGACCGAACAGGGCTCGCCGGCATTCGAAGCCGCCCTTCCGATCCTGTCCCAACTCCTCAAGGCCGAGACCGCGGAACGGGAGGTTCGATCCGTCGCCTACCAGCTCAAGACGGCGCGCTTTCCGGCCTACCGCGACCTCAACGGCTTCGACTTCTTAAGCAGTGAGGTCAATGAGGCTCTGGTGCGTCAGCTCCATCGCTGCGAGTTTACCGACGAAGCCAACAACATCGTCCTGGTCGGCGGTCCCGGCACAGGAAAGACGCAT
Organism: Mesorhizobium sp. KR2-14; assembly: GCF_040049255.1. Lineage (NCBI taxonomy): Bacteria > Pseudomonadati > Pseudomonadota > Alphaproteobacteria > Hyphomicrobiales > Phyllobacteriaceae > Mesorhizobium > Mesorhizobium sp. KR2-14. The sequence continues at coordinate 143,241 of NZ_JBDZDR010000004.1, forward strand.
ATCGCAACGGCGATCGGCGTTCAGGCGATCGAGCATCACCACAAGCGTGTCCGGTTCTTCTCGACCGTGGAGCTGGTCAATGCGCTCGAGCAGGAGAAAGCACAAGGTCGATCCGGCCAGATCGCCAATCGTCTCGTCCACTCCGATCTCGTGATCCTCGACGAACTTGGCTACCTGCCGTTCAGTGCGTCAGGTGGGGCATTGCTGTTCCACTTGTTGAGCAAGCTCTACGAGCGCACCAGCGTCATCATCACCACCAACCTCAGCTTCAGCGAATGGGCCAGCGTCTTCGGGGACGCCAAGATGACCACCGCACTGCTTGATCGCCTGACCCACCATTGTCACATCCTCGAAACCGGAAACGACAGCTTCCGGTTCAAGAACAGCTCAGCGCATGAGACCAAAACCACGAAGGGGAAAAGCAGGACCTTGACCACCACCGAACCGAAACATACCTGAAAGGCGGGTCAATTCTCGGCGGAAATCCCGGGTCAGTTCCTGGCGGAAATCAACAAGCAGGCAAATACGAGCGCTCCCGGTGCCCGTCCGCATCTCAATCTCGTCGCCCTCTCGCACTTCGACGAGGATCATCTGAGTGGGATGGTCGATCTGCTCAAGACGTTCTCCGTCGACACGCTTCTCTTGCCCTATCTGGCCCCCTGGGATCGCCTCATCGTCGCGCTCGACGAGCGCGCCAATGCAGGCAGCGACCTGTTCAGCTTTCTCTTTGCTCCCACCGCATTCCTCTCAGGGATCGAGGGCGCAGAGATCGGCCGCATCCTTCTTGTCCCGCCGAGCGGGGAGGGGCCGGCTCTCGCGCCGCTGCTGCCGCCGGACGGTTTCGACCCCGACGAACCGAGTGCGCGCTTTCCCGAGGTTGAGGCCAAAAGAGCGCCGCTCGAGGCAGAAGATGAGATCGAAGGACCCTGTTGGGACGGCGGCCTCGCCCATAGCAATGTCGAGGTCCTGCAGCGCGGCGCGGCAATCACAGTCGACCGAGCTTGGGAGTTTGTCCCCTATAACGATGCCAGCCTCTCCGGCTTGGCGACGCCGACCTTCAAGAAAGACGCGCGCGATCTCGCTAAGCAGCTCGTCGGAGCGTGTACGAAAAGCGCCCGGAAAGCGGCCCTTGACGATCTCATCAAACTTTACGATGGCCAGTACAAGACGCGTGGTTCGACGAAGATTTCTGCCGAGCGGCGCAACAAAATCTCGCTCTTCCTCTACAGCGGGCCCATTGGAGAGGTCGAACTGGTCTGGATTACTGAGGAGGTGCGGCGGCACAGGTTGGAGCCGACACCTATGCCTACTCCGATCGGATGGCTGGGCACCGATCGGTTTGGTCAGATGTTCACCGGCGATGGCTATCTCAAGACGACGAAACAGTGGGGGAATTTCCAGACCTTCTTCGCGGCACACGACCGCCTGAAGCGGGGCGCAGTATTCCAGGTCATGCATCACGGCTCAAAAACCAATTGGCATCCGAAACTTGCCGCCAAGCTTGATCCGATGGCAAGCGTGTTCTGCTCGGACCCCGCAGGAAAGCTCAAGCATCCCTCAGAGGCGGTTCTGATGGATTTTGCTCCGTACAATCCGAAGCAGGTCGACGCCTTCCATGGCTGGTCGGTCTGCGGCCGTTATCGGTTTCGCTGACGTGCCATCGATTGAAGATATTGTCGCCTCGGTATCGGTCCTCATGGCTTTCCTTGATGCCACCCACTCATCCAAACCGTCCGCAATGCTGATTTTCCCGCCAAGGCCGACGTTGCAGGCATTCCGCGGATTTTGCCTACAACGCAAGGATCTCGGCGCTAAGCTCAGCGGGATGGCCCTCTCTGTGTTCAAGTTGGCTCTAACTCGAATCATAGGTTGGGCGGCATGTAATCCAGGAGATACCGAATATTGCCGTCCCGGCCCGTCAAAAGTCGTCATCCGATAGCGTAAGCTCAATTCCCTGCCGTCTTGACACCAAGTTGGTGAACGATTTTCCGTATTTGAGTACATACGGGACCGAGCAGCGCGGGTAAGTCCTTGGCCTCTCCAGGACTGTACGATGCAGGCGTCAGCCCGTGCAGGTCGGATGGGAGCGTCAGTCCCGGAAGCTTGGGAAACACCAAGATGCTTCTCCTGCGCCCGAGCCGACCCATGAACATCCCGAGTTCAAAAAGAACGTTGTCGCGGATCGTGGGCTTGCGATCGCCGCGATTCGTTTCGACTATGTCTTCAAAAAGTGCGACCGCTATGCCGAAATCGCTTTCGGCGACGGCCGTCTCCAAGGATTCCAGCGGATAGCCGCCGGCCCAGAAGACACCGTTGGGCCACACTGTTGCCAGGACATCGTGCTGGAGGCCAGCCTGAATTTCATTGGCAACTGTTAGTCCTTCCACTGAAGACATTATAAACATGCGAGGCTTGTCGTTCGGAGCAGCCATATGTCTGTTTCGGTCATATAGTCGCCTTGACAGTTCCTGCGCGACCGATCGCCATATCAAGGGTGGAAACTTGTCGGCCAGTCTAGTGAAATCGCTGCCAGCCATTTTTACCGCCACGACCGTCTCCACCGCGACGACGGAAGCGGCGCGCCGCTGTGAAGGCTCGATTGCAGCCATCTCTCCGACGTGGTCACCGCTCTTGAGTTGCCGAACCTCCTGTCCTTTGACAACGATGGAAACCTGCCCGGAAACCAGGAAGAAGACATCGTTGTCCTCGCCGCCTTCAGCAATCAGGACGTCGCCTGCCTTGAACTCGACGAGCTCTCCTCCGGATGCGATCGCTTCGGCAACCGCGGTGTCTCCACTATCGAACTGACGTTTCAGACTGCCGATCAATGCTGCTCGATTCTCACCCTCGAAACGTTCCTTCACGACGGCTCCTTGCTTGTTCTATGAAAATTGCTCAGGCAACAGGGGGCTCGTTTCAAGGCTTCTTCCATTGACTTGATCGGTAAACCGTCTCTGTGTCGTCGCTGAAGTTGAAGGGCCGCGCCTCCCACATATTTTTCCCTTGCTCGTCGAATTTGGCCTCCTTGCTCAGCTTGTTATAGGTCCGGCTGGAGATGTAGGTGCAGTATCCTCCGTCTCTGACATCAGACAATTTTGCGGAAAAGCTAGCCGCCTTCCCGATCCAGATGAGATCATTGCTGTTCCGTATCCCCGAGCGGACGGCTCGGATTTCCCCGACATCGATGCCCGAACAGTTTCGTATCTCTATGCCGTTGTCGGATATCGATTTGAATTGCTTTGCCGCCGCAGGCTGGATGATCTTGCGGACACTCCAGTGGATTTCCCGCCCGCAGATGGAGGCGTTGCTGTTCTTGGAATCACCGATGAAAATGCCCATCACGCGATCGCCGTCGAAGCTGCGCACATGCCCGCCATGCTTGATTATCAGACGGGTCGAGCAATCCAGAAACGCGCGGATTATCTTCGCCGTCGTGGACCAGGGGCATGTCTTTGACAGTTTCGCTGAACCCGCGAGATCGGCATACAGGAAGGCGGCTTCGATCTTCACTGCGCCGTTCTTCAACGCCACATCGTCAGTGGCCGGCACGACCCGCCCATCACGCTGGTCGAAGTCAGTGCGGAATAGCGTTTCGACCCGATCCTTCAGGAAATTTTCACTAGCCATGGCAATTCAAGCTTCTCCAGAGTTCACGGCGCCCCTTTGAAAGGACCCCTGGGATCCGCTTCCCGAGTTGCCCGAACACAAGACACCATCCGAGGCGGGATCGCGCAGGCCGCATCTCAGCATCGTTCCACAGCATTTCTCTCCACAGGCGCGCGCAAGCCAGTAGAAGTCAGCCGTCTTCTTCCTCCGATGCCGCTCCTGCTTGATCAGCGTGGCAACCGCTTCGGGTCGACAGCAATCCGCCCGGGATATCCGCTTTCGGTTCTTCCGGCAGCCCACAGGGCAGGGCAGCCAGCTATTCTTCAATCGATCTCGCGCATTGAGTTGAAGACCACTGTTGGAAAACCATGCAGGCTGGCCTGCAAGCATTTCCATGTACTCGTTCTCGATTCCCAGTTCCTTGGCTGCCGCAACGGCTGCGAGTTGGTGCGGCCCCGCGGCGCCGTGGGCCAGCTCCTGTTGCGGAGGCCAGCGCCCAGTCCTTTGCGCCACTCGTTGAAGCTTGAGAAAATGCCGGAGCAGACCCCACCAGACAGTGGCGTGATCTGTCGAGACGATCCCTTTGCCCGCCTTGAACCCGATGCAGAAATGCTCATCCGACTGCAGGTGACGTTCATGGCAGATCCTGGGATAACAGGTTCCAGGCACCTGTTCCTGAACGGCCACTTCGCCACCCTGATCATGCACCCTGAGATCCACTTCGATCACGCCGACGGCATTGTCGAGTTGGACATAGGTTGTCCCAAGTATCTCAGATTCGGCGCGGCTGCGGACCTGGAACCAGTCTGGGACCGCATTGAGGATATGATCCAACGGCAATCACCGTTCTCCGGCGCTGTAGGGAGCCGCTGCGGCGCTGACCGTCCCACTGCTCACTATTGGAGGCGAACCGAGATGCTCTCCCACCGATTCCGCATCAAGGCCCAAAGCGACACCACCTTCAAACAGTCTCCGGATGCTCGCTGGAGCATGTGAGAATGCCGTCGGGCCAAGTGCGGTCTGATCGCCCGAGCAGTCTGCCTGGAGGTCTTCAGACCGTGAGACCGCCCTGCTGACCGAGCATCGGACGCTTCGTTCCCCACGGATCCCAATCCGGGTGATCGGCGTCTCTCCGAACTCGAGGCCGATGGCGATCCCCAGCTTGTCGAGACCACCGAGTTCATCCTGGCAGAGCTCGAAGCTCGAGCGCATTCCGCCGGCGGCCTTCACCGCCGAGACCACGGAGGCGGAAGCATCTGTCTCATGCGAGGTGCCCTCGGCGAGGAGGCCATGGATGCAGTCGCCGATGAACCGCACCTTGCGACCGGAATAATCTTCGGACAGGGTGGCCGCCAGTTCGCTGCGGATGACGTGGAGGTTGGAAACCATCTCGCCGATCCTGTGCTCGGCGATGCATTCGTCGACATACTTCGTGAAGCCGTCGATATCGCCGAAGATCGACATCAGCCCCATCCGGATGGAGTTGGACGGCATCAGGAGAGCGAAGTCGATCGTCTTCAGTGGCGGCGTGTGCCTATGGAATGAGAAGGTGGCGTCGGTACCAACATCGAGGACGAAGCGGCTTCTTGCGCGGGATGCAGCCGTCACGATAGCGGCGTCGGAAAGGCGTTTGGACTGGAAGCCCCTGTGCGCCGACAGCCCGATGTTACCCATGGACGAAGTCGGGCTTGCTCGTTCGGCTGCAAGCGTGTCGATGCTGAAGAGCGGCTGCAGTCCAAGATCCTTTCGGACCCTGTTCGACATGAAGATGCCTTCCTCGTCGCCCTCGGCAAGCTTCGCTGCGTAGTTCGCGGGTGCTCCAAGGAATAGCGGCTCGCGCTCATCCTTTGTCCCGCTGTTCACGGCGACGGCAGAGCCGCTGTCAACGCCGACTCGCACGCGGGTGGAATAGCGGCCGTTCTCGGTGGTGCGACCGACTTCCTCGATCGCTCGCTTGGCGGCGTCAGCAAATGCGATCGCACGCTCCGCGCGTTCCTTCTCGTTGCCGGGTCCGGGAGGAGAAACGATGACGGCATGCATCCGCGCACCGTGGAAATCAACACGTTGGGCTTCGAATTCTTCGGCGACCTGATCGCAGGCTGCGTAGTTGAGGTGCAGCATGGAGAGGACGCGGCGATGACTGGCCTCAGTCTCACGCTCGCGCTCGGTCATCGCCGCCGCAAAGTCCAGCATCTGGATGTAGACGTGAACGCCTTCCACTTGAATAGCGGTGTCCGGCGGAACATCGAAGATCAACGGCTCCGACTTCCCGCCCAGTCTCATCTTGGCCTGTATCGTCGCCGCTCGGGCAGTCATGTAGCTTAGGTCGAAGCTTCTCAGGTTGATCGAGGCGGCTGGCGCAGTGGCTCGGAACGATCGGATACGCTGGAGACTCTTGTGACGGGACCAACTCATTACAACTTCCTCTAGGTTTGCCTTGCGACAGGTCGAATGCTGAATGACGGATGGGTGGTGCGAATAGGGTAATTCTACTTTCGCGATTGTTTCCCTGTTTGTTCCCTGAGGCATTTTCCGGGCACTTTTCAGTGCCCGGAAAATGCAAAATGTGGTGTTGGCCAGTTTCAGGTTCAAAAATGGCCAATACTCAGCCTATTTGGCCAGTACTAGGCTGGGTTTCTCACGAACTCATTAGTAGTAGGTCGAATTTTCAGCTGCAGCCGCTTGTCGCGCCGCAGGTGTCGCACTTCTCGCAGGTGCCGTTGCGGACCATGGTGAAGTTCTGGCACTCCGTGCACATGTTGCCGGTGTAGCCCTGCATGATCGCGCGGTTGCGGCGTTCCGCGGCCTTGGCCTTGGCCTCGGCTGCCTCCTGCGCGGCGGCGTCGGTGAAGAGTTCCGCGGCGGCTTCCTCGTGCTTTGCTTCTTCCGCCGCTTCCTTCGCGTGCTGCTCGAAGTCGCGCTTGAAGGCGGTTGCGCCGTCGCTATAGGCCGGCGCGCTGGCCTGGACGGCTGCCGCCGACGAGATCGAGCGCACATTGGAGCCCGAGAAGGCGACCGGAGCCGTGACCTTGGCGGGCGTGCCGGCCGGCTGCGCGCCGGCAAAGCCCTTGGGCTCTCCGCCCGGCAGGCCGGACACCACCTTCAGCGGCGCGCCGCGGGTCAGACCCTTGGAGACGGCCTGAGCACGGCCTTCGTTGATGCCGCGGCCGAGCGCGGTGTTGGAAAAGTCCGACGTGTCGACATGGGCAAGATCGTTGCGGCCGAGATAGGAGACGGCGAGCTCGCGGAACACATAGTCGAGAATCGACGTGGCGTTCTTGATCGCATCGTTGCCGATGACAATGCCGGCCGGCTCGAACTTGGTGAAGGTGAAGGCCTCGACATATTCCTCGAGCGGCACGCCATATTGCAGGCCGAGCGAGATGGCGATGGCGAAATTGTTCATCATAGCGCGGAAGGCTGCGCCTTCCTTGTGCATGTCGATGAAGATTTCGCCCAGCCGGCCGTCGTCGAACTCGCCGGTGCGCAGGTAGACCTTGTGGCCGCCGATGACCGCCTTCTGCGTGTAGCCCTTGCGGCGGTTCGGCAGCTTTTCGCGATCGTGCACTACCTTTTCGATGATCCGCTCGACGATCTTTTCGGTGACAGCGACCGCCTGGGCGGCCGCCGGGGCGGCAGCCAACGCCTCCACGGCCTCTTCTGCCTCCTCGGCGTCATCCTCGATCAGCGAGGCGTTGAGCGGCTGCGAAAGCTTCGAGCCGTCGCGGTAGAGCGCGTTGGCCTTCAGCGCCAGCTTCCACGACAGCATGTAGGCTTCCTTGCAGTCCTCGACCGTCGCATCGTTGGGCATGTTGATGGTCTTGGAAATGGCGCCCGAGATGAAGGGCTGGGCAGCCGCCATCATGCGGATGTGGCTTTCCACCGACAGGTAGCGCTTGCCGATCTTGCCGCAGGGGTTGGCGCAGTCGAACACCGCCAGGTGCTCGTCCTTCAGGAAAGGCGCACCTTCGAGCGTCATGGCGCCGCAGACATGGATATTGGCGGCTTCGATCTCGCGCTTGGTGAAGCCAAGCGCCGGCAGCATCTCGAAGGAGAAGTCGTTGAGCTGCTCGTCGGTGAGGCCGAGAGCTTCCCGGCAGAAATCCTCGCCCAGGGTCCACTTGTTGAACACGAACTTGATGTCGAAGGCGCTCTTCAGTGCCGCGTTCAGCGCCTCGATCTTCTCGTCGGTGAAGCCCTTGGCCTTGAGCGAGCCGGGATTTATACCCGGCGCCTGGTTCAGGTTGCCGTGGCCCACCGCATAGGCCTCGATCTCGGCGATCTGGCTTTCGGTGTAGCCCAGCGTGCGCAGGGCTTCCGGCACGGCGCGGTTGATGATCTTGAAGTAGCCGCCGCCGGCCAGCTTCTTGAACTTCACCAGCGCGAAGTCGGGCTCGATTCCGGTGGTGTCGCAGTCCATCACTAGGCCAATCGTGCCGGTGGGCGCGATCACGGTTGCCTGCGCGTTGCGGTAGCCGTGCTTTTCGCCGAGCTCGATGGCCCGATCCCAGGCGGCGCGGGCGTGCCCGATCAGTTCGTCCTGCGGGCAGTCCTCTGCCATCAGCGCAACCGGGTTGACCGACAGGTTCTCGTAGCCGGCCTTGTCGCCATAGGCGGCGCGGCGGTGGTTGCGCATCACGCGCAGCATGTTGTCGGCATTGCGCTCGTAGTCGGCGAAGGCGCCGAGCTCGGCGGCCATCTCGGCGGAGGTGGCATAGGCCACGCCGGTCATGATCGCGGTCAGCGCGCCGCAGATGGCGCGGCCTTCCTTCGAGTCATAGGGGATGCCCGAGGTCATCAGCAGGCCGCCGATATTGGCGTAGCCGAGGCCGAGCGTGCGGTACTCGTAGGAGAGCTTTGCGATCTCCTTCGACGGGAACTGCGCCATCATCACCGAGATTTCGAGCACGACGGTCCACAGGCGCACGGTGTGCTCGTAGGCTGCGATGTCGATGTCGCCATTGGCCTGCCGGTAGGGCAGGAGGTTGATGGAGGCGAGATTGCAGGCCGTGTCGTCGAGGAACATGTATTCCGAGCACGGGTTCGAGGCGCGGATCGGGCCGGCTGCCGGCGAGGTGTGCCAGTCGTTCATCGTGGTGTTGAAGTGCAGGCCCGGATCGGCCGAGGCCCAGGCGGCATAGCCGATCTTTTCCCACAGGTCGCGGGCCTTCAGCGTCTTCATGACCTTGCCGTCCTTGCGGGCGGTCAGGTGCCAGTCGCCGTCGGTCTCCACCGCGCGCAGGAAGTCGTCCTTCAGCGACACCGAGTTGTTCGAGTTCTGGCCGGAAACGGTCAGGTAGGCTTCCGAGTCCCAGTCGGTGTCGTAGGTGCTGAACTCGATGGAGTTGTAGCCCTGCTTGGCGAATTGTATGACGCGCTTGATGTAGTTCTCCGGCACCGAGTTCTTCTTGGCGGCGCGGATCTCGCGCTTCAGCGCGGTGTTGATTGCGGGATCGAAGCAGTCGTCATCGTGGCCCTCGCAATTCACGCAGGCCGCCATGATCCGGGTCAGGTGCTGCTTGACGATCTTGGAGCCGGTGACGAGGGAGGCAACCTTCTGCTCTTCCTTCACCTTCCAGTCGATATAGGCCTCGATGTCGGGATGGTCGATGTCGACCACCACCATCTTGGCGGCGCGGCGCGTGGTGCCACCCGACTTGATGGCGCCGGCGGCGCGGTCGCCGATCTTGAGGAAGCTCATCAGGCCCGACGACTTGCCGCCGCCCGAAAGCTTTTCGCCTTCGCCGCGCAGCATGGAGAAATTGGAGCCGGTGCCCGAGCCGTATTTGAACAGGCGCGCCTCGCGCACCCACAGGTCCATGATGCCGCCCTCGTTGACGAGGTCGTCCTGCACGCTCTGGATGAAGCAGGCATGCGGCTGCGGGTGCTCATAGGCCGACTTGGACCTGGTCAGCTTGCCGGTGAAGGGGTCGACGTAGAAATGGCCCTGGCCGGGGCCGTCGATGCCATAGGCCCAGTGCAGGCCGGTGTTGAACCACTGCGGCGAGTTCGGCGCCACGCGCTGGGTGGCGAGCATGTAGGAGAGCTCGTCCTTGAAGGCGAGGGCGTCGGCTTCGGAGTTAAAGTAGCCGCCCTTCCAGCCCCAATAGGTCCAGGTGCCTGCAAGCCGGTCGAAGACCTGGCGGGCGTCGCGCTCGGAACCGTAGCGTTCATTTTCCGGCAGTTCGGCAAGTGCGTCCTCGTCGGCTACGGAACGCCACAGGAAAGAGGGGACGTCGTTCTCTTCGACCCTTTTCAGGCGGGCGGGCACACCAGCCTTGCGGAAATATTTCTGCGCGAGGATGTCGGCCGCGACCTGGGAGAACTGGGCGGGCACATCGATGTCGTCGAGACGGAAGACGATCGAACCGTCCGGGTTCTTGATCTCGCTCACCGCTTTGCGGAATTCGATTTCCGCGTAAGGCGATTGTCCATCCTTGGTGAAACGACGCTCGATGCGCATTGGTTCGTCCTCAGTCCTATATATAGCACCTCTCCGCAGCAATTTCCGCGGATAGGCGCGTGCCCTATCGATCCGGCCTTGCCAAAGGCCGGCGCCCCTATGCTCCGATCCGTCGCTAACGCCGCTGGCTGCCGTTGGTTGCGGCCGACAACTCGCATATGCGCGGGCCGGAAAGCCCTACTCTAAGTTTTAGACAATGAGTCTCTCGATGGAGAGATAAATCACATTACCTTGTGCTGGCCTTGCGGCGCAAATACTAAATGTAGTGCTCCAACCAAATTTATTCTAGTGTTACTCACAGGACGCCACGGAACAAAACGGAAAAAAGCCGTGCGTCTGCCCGCCGTTAAAAAACGGGGAAAACGCCCGGAACGCGTGGGAAAACCTGCTGAGACCGACCTAAACGTCTTGCCGGCCGCACTCTGAACAAGAGCACATGCCGCATATGAGACGACTCGGTTTTCGTCGTCAAGCACTCGTTACGGGGTTCCTGCGACACCCAATATGTTGTGTGGCACTTGTGTGGATAGCGGGGACAGGCAGGGCCCTAAGCAAAGCGGGGAGGTTGCTCTTTCCAGAGCCTTGCCGCGTGCCCTTCAACCAGGCTGTGGATTTCTTGCGACAGCCTGCAAGCTGCGTGGGGGCCGCAATCAGGATGAAAAAATGCCGAGAGCAGTGAAAAGCAGCGCCGCCAGCGCCGCCGAGGCGGGCACTGTGGTGGCCCAGGCGGTCACGATATTCGTCAGGTGAGTGCGACGCACCAGCCGGCGGCGGTTGAGCTCTTCGCGGGATAGCTGCCTGCGGGGGGCCTCTTCGTCTTCCGGGTCGCGCCGCATGTTCGGCTGCCCTGGCTTAAGCAGCCTCTGCCGCAGGAGAAAGGCGCGCCGGTGCGACGAATGCGCGATGTACCATTCACGGAAGAAGCCGACGCCGAAGACTGCGCCGACCGCGATGTGAGTCGAACTGACCGGCATGCCGAACCAGGAGGCGGCGATCACGATGATTGCCACGGCAAGCGCCACCGAAAAGGCCCGCATCGGGTTCAACTTCGTGATTTCGCCGCCCACGATGCGGATGAGCTTGGGCCCGTAGAGCAGCAGGCCGCAGGAAATGCCGAGCGCGCCGATCATCATCACCCAGCGCGGAATATCGACCACATCCGCGACGTTGCCCTGACGCGCGGCGTGGACGATCGCGGCAAGCGGCCCGATTGCATTTGCAACGTCATTGGCGCCGTGGGCGAAGGAGAGCAGGGCGGCTGCGCCCACCAGCGGCAGCCTGAAGAGGCGCCGCAGCGACCGATTGCGGTTTTCCATCCCTTGCGACTGCCTGGCGATGGATCTGTGCGAGACCGCCCAGGTTGCGGCGAAGAAGCCCAGGCCAATCCACATGCTGGTCTGCCAGGTAGATGCAGAGTGAAGCATCGGCACCAGATACGCCGCAAAGGCACCCGCCATCACCGCCACCAACACCGGAATCCAGCGCCGTGCAGCGGCTATCTTGTCGTCCTGATAGATGATGGCGGTCTTGATCAGGTATTGAAACATGATCGCCACCGCGGCGCCCAGGACTGGGGTAGCGATCCAGCTTGTCGCGATAGCCGCCATCGTCAGCCAGTTCACCGCCTCGATGCCAGCGGCCACAGCGCCGGCGCCCATCACGCCGCCGACGATGGCGTGGGTGGTCGAAACGGGCGCGCCGATCCAGGTCGAGAAATTGATCCAGAGAGCCGATGAGATCAGCGCCGCGAGCATGATGTGGATCAGGATTGTCGGATCGGAAACGGCTTCAGGCACCACGATTGCGGTCGAGATCGTGGCTACCACCGCCTTGCCTGCCAGAAGGGCGCCCAGGCTTTCGCAAACGGCTGCCATGGCCAGCGCGCCAGCCATTGTTATTGCCTTGGCGCCTACGGCGGGGCCGACATTGTTGGCAACGTCGTTCGCGCCGATGTTGAGCGCCAGGTAGGCGCCGACCGCCGCCGCGACCACGACGACAAGGGCGCGCGGTTCGCCGAAGACGTAGATCGAGGCGAGCATGCCGGCCAGCACCAGGAACACCAGCGCCAGTCCGGGGGCGACCAGGCCGCGAGCGACGAAGCCCGTTGCCTCCTCAATGTCGGTGATTCGGCCCAGATCCTTGTCGACTGTGTGCTTGCCGCGCGAACTGATGCTCATTGGTGCATTCGTGGCAGCCGACTGCGGCCAAAAACCGGATTGGAGCGGGTGAAGTCTGTGTCGGCCGGCATCGCGAATGCGCGAACACGCTCAAGCCGCGGCTTGGTAGCGACCATTGCCAAACCGCGCGATGAGTTCGCCGAGATCGGGTTCGCGCACCAGGCTTGCGGCCTCGGCGGCGGGGAACCATTTGCGCTGGCGCTGCCCCTTTTCGGGCCATTCGGCAGCGATTTCGGCAACTTGCAGGGGGAAGACGAGAACCTCGCAGCGCCTCTCTGCGCCGGAGGCCCTCACTTTGCCGTAGAAGTAACGACCGATTTCGAGCTGCGCGACTGCGCCGGCAATGCCAGCTTCTTCAACCGCTTCGCGCGCGGCCGATTCCCAAAGCTGCTCGCCCGCCTCCGGCCAGCCCTTCGGCAGAACCCACCGGCCGGTGTCCCGGCTGGTGATCAGCATGACCTCGATATTTCCGCCTCTGCTGCGCCACGGCAAGGCGGCAACCTGCACACGCCGGGGCATTCCCCCGAAGAGGCGCCGGATCCGATCTGCAATGCGGTTTCGGGTGGCGTGGCTGAGGAGCATTTCCCGGTGCTTTCCTGATCTCCGATTCGTTTGCCGTCTCACGAATATTAGGGTTAATTATACGTAATAACAGTAAAACTTTTGCAAATCCTTGCAGTTCCCGATGCGCCCGAGGGCGCACCCGGTTCAAGGCTTATCGCATATAGCGATCCCTGGCCCGAATTGCAGGACCAATGGCGGGGCCACGTCCGAATCAGCCGGCGTGGTCGTCCGAAATCGGCTTCTGGTAGGTGAAGCCCAGGTCCCAGGGGAAATAGATCCAGGTGTCCTGAGACACTTCGGTCACGAAGGTGTCCACCAGCGGCCGGCCCTTGGGCTTGGCGTAGACGGTAGCGAAATGGGCCTTTGGCATCATGGCGCGCACGATTGCAGCCGTCTTGCCCGTATCGGTCAGGTCGTCCACGATCAGCGTGCCTTCGCCGTCACCTTCCAGCAGCGCCGGGTTTATCTCCTTCAGTACATGGAGTTGCCCCTGCGAAGTGTAGTCATGATACGAGGCCACGCAGACCGTTTCGATCATGCGGATGCCGAGTTCGCGCGAGATGATGGCCGCCGGAACGAGGCCGCCGCGGGTGATGCAGACGATTGCCTTCCATTGTCCGTTGACGCCGGCAAGCCGCCAGGCAAGGGCGCGGGCATCGCGATGGAACTGGTCCCAGGATACGGGAAAGGCCTTTTCGGGAAGAGACATGAGGCTCGGCACTCCGGTGGCGCGCCGCGAGCGCGCGATGATGGGGAATGCGAGCGCAATTAGCCGGAAAGACCGCGGTTTGGCAAGCCTCTCCGGCGCTTGATCGTTCAGCGCGACATGAAGGTCGCCACCGGCATGGATTGAAGCACTGTGCGGGTCACGCCGCCGAACAGAAGCTGACGCAGCCAAGAATGGCTGTAGGCGCCAAGCACGAGAAGATCGGCATCGGTGTCGGCGATGCGCGCCTGGAGAATATGGTCGATTGAGCGGCCGCGAGAGGGCTCCGAGGCGACCGCCACGTTCACGCCGTGCCTGGCCAGCGCCTTGGCGATTTCGGCGCCGGAGGCCTCGGCGTCTTCTTCGGCATCCGCGGGCGGGTCGATCACGAAAATCTCGGTGCGGTGGGCTTCCTTCAGCAGGGGCAGGGCGTCGAAGGCGGCCCGCGCGGCCTCGCGGCTTCCGTTCCAGGCAATGACTATGCGCCTGTAGCTGCCGTCACCGGCTGGCCCTGCGTGGGGCACGACCAGCACCGGACGACCCGATTCGTAGAGCAGCGCGTCCACGTCGGCCGTGGCGCTGGACTCCGCATGCGGATTGCGCTGGGCGGCAACCACCAGGTCGGCGCAGCGCGCGCTTGCGATGCCCGAATGCGCGCTGTCGCCGGAAAAGCTCTCCAGGCTGCGCCAGTCGAAGGTAAGGCCCGTACCTTGCATGCGGCGGCGGCAGGCCGAATGAAGTGCTTCGGCCCGTTCCTTGTTGGCTTCGGCGGTGGCTTGCAGAAACTCCGTGTCGGGAAAACCGACCGCCGACGTGTAGGCAACCGGCAGCGCCTCGGCATGCACCCCGATCAGATGGCTCTGAAAGCGAATGGCCAGAGGAATGGCGCAATCCAGCACGCGGTCTGCGTCATCCTTGCTCTGGATGATCGCAACGATGGTCTTGAACGGCATATCCGCCTCCTCGCGTGCAGAGCCAGCCCTCAACGGAACTCTAGCATGCGAGGGCCGATTGCGCACGAAAGTTGCGCGCCCTGTTTCAGTCCGGCTTGGCGTTGGCCTCGGAGATGCCTGCGACCATGGCCGCGACCTCGGCGCGAGCCGCTTCCAGCGCCTCGGGTGAGCGGGCGCGCACGACCAGTTCGGTCCGGAAGGAACCGTCCAGATATTTGGGATACGAACCGATGATCGTATCGGGGTGGCGCTTCTGGATCTCGGCAAGCGGACCGCCGATGATGCCTTCTCCGAAGGGGCAGTCCACCGTGGCCGAAAGCAGCTTGGTACCGGTCTTCAGCGTGGGCACCACATTGTCGAGCATGGCCTGGAAGACGGCTGGCACACCGGCCATGACATGGACATTGCCGATGCGGAAGCCGGGCGCCATGGAGACCGGGTTGTCGATATGCGTGGCACCGCGCGGCATGCGCGCCATGCGCTTGCGCGCATCGGTGAACTCCATGCCGCGGCTGGCATAGTTCGCTTCCATCATCGCATAGGCCTTGGCGTCGTACTCGCACGGCACGCCGAAGGCTTTCGAGATCGAGTCGGCGGTGATGTCGTCATGCGTGGGGCCGATGCCGCCGGTGGTGAAGACGTAGGTATAGCGCGCCCTCAGCGCATTGACCGCCGCGACGATCTCGTCCTCCTCGTCCGGCACGATGCGCACTTCCTCCAGGTCGATGCCAATCGCCGTCATGACGTCCGCGAGATGGCCGATGTTGCGGTCTTTCGTGCGCCCCGAAAGGATCTCGTCCCCGATGACGATCATTGCGGCGGTGACGATTTCAGCCATGGGGCGCTCCGGAAAAGAAGGTGGTTCCCGTGGAATAGACCTGCGCGTCGCGGCAAGCAATGGTGCGCAAACGGTGAACGAACTGTCCCCAACTTCCACGTGTTCAATGAACGACCGAGCCATTACATCGGCAGGCAAGGCGGCGACCGATCCGCCCCCGATCTTTCCCGATGCAAGGAGTTTTATAATGGCGAAGGTTTTGGTGCTCTACTATTCGAGCTGGGGTCACATGGAGCAGATGGCGAAGGCCGCTGCCGAAGGCGCGCGCGAAGCCGGCGCCGATGTGACCATCAAGCGCGTTCCCGAACTGGTGCCCGACGCCGTCGCCAAGGCTGCCTATTACAAGCTCGAGCAGGAAGCGCCGATCGCCGACCCGCTGGAGCTGGAGAACTACGACGCGATCATCATCGGCACCGCGACCCGCTATGGCACCATGGCCGCGCAGATGAAGAACTTCCTCGACCAGACCGGCCCGCTCTGGGCCAGGGGTGCGCTGCTCAACAAGGTCGGCTCGGTCATGGTCTCGACCGCCACTCAGCACGGCGGCGCCGAGCTCGCGCTCATCAACGCGCAGATCCACCTGCAGCACCACGGCATGGTCATCGTGCCGCTGTCCTATGCCTACCAGGGCCAGATGGGCAACGACGTCGTGCGCGGCGGTGCGCCCTACGGCATGACCACCACCTCCGACGGCGACGGCTCGCGCCAGCCTTCCGCGCAGGAGCTGGAAGGCGCGCACTTCCAGGGCAAGCGCGTGGCCGAGATCGCTGCCAAGCTGCACGGCTGATTTCTCAAGCATTGCCGTAACGAAAGACGGGCGGTTCCTCGCGGAGCCGCCCGTTTCGTTTGTTCAGTTGAACTGGCGAAAGCCATGTATAGTCAACCGGTTATGATGGCTTCTGCGTCCAGTGGCGCATGAACGGCTCGCCGCGCTGGAGCTGCGGCGCAGGGTGAAACTCATGGCCGAGCGTGGCTGCTGCGCGCCACGGCCAGCGCGGGTCCGCGATCAGCGCGCGGGCAACCGCCACCATATCGGCCTTGTCCTCTCGAATGATGTCGTCGGCCTGCCGGGGCCTGTCGATCAGGCCTACGGCCCGCGTGGGTATGCCCGCGCCTTCGCGCACGGCCGTCGCCAGATGCACCTGATAGCCGGGGCCGGTCGGGATTTTCTGCAGCGGCGAGTTGCCGCCGCTGGAGCAGCAGATATAGGCCGCACCCGCCGCCTTGTAGCCGCGCGCAACCTCGATTGCCTCCTCGACCGAAAAACCGCCGTCGACCCAATCGGTGATCGACATGCGCGCACCCATCATCAGGCTGGGGGCCGCCTCCCTCACTGCCCTGGCTATCGCCATTGGAAAGCGCATGCGGTTTTCGAGCGAGCCGCCCCATTTGTCGGTGCGCTTGTTGGAGAGGGGAGAGAGGAACTGGTGCAGCAAATAGCCATGCGCTGAATGCAGTTCGATGAAGTCGAAGCCCACGCGCGCCGCGCGCCGCGCCGCCTCGCCAAACAGCGAGATGATGCGCTCGATGCCGGCCTCGTCCAGTTCCTGCGGAACCTGCCAGCCGTCGGCGAATGCAATCGGTGAGGCCGAGACAATGGGCCAGGGGTCTTCATCGGGGCCGAGCGCTGCGCCACCCTCCCAGGGACGGCGGTTCGACGCCTTGCGCCCGGCATGGGCAAGCTGCACGCCGAACTTGGTGCCGGGGGCGGCCACGCGGCGCGCGGCGTCCAGCGTGCGCTTGGCGGCGGCCTCGTTGTGGTCTGAATAGAGGCCCATGCAGCCATGGGTAATGCGGCCACGCCGCTCCACATCCGTCATCTCCACGGTCACCATGCCCGCGCCCGACATCGCCAGGTTCATCCAATGTTGTAGGTGCCAGTCGGTCGCCGAGCCGTCATCCGCCGAATATTGGCACATTGGCGCCACTGCGATGCGGTTTGGAAATTCGAGCTTGCCGAGAGTGATGGGCGAAAACAGATGTGTGGACATGCAAACTCCTATTGGCGCGGCAGCGAGGAAATAAGCCCTACACTGCGCACGTGTGAAATGCCGGGCTTTTGGTGGAAAACAGTTCGAACCAGTCGAGCATTTGTTCGTTGAGTTAATGCGATCAACGCGGGCGCTTAAGGGCGCAGGCCTACTTCGCATTTTCCGCACAGGAGCAATCCGCCATGGCCAGGAACACAGCCTATACATCAGGTGCCCAAAAACCGCAGCCCGCCACCGGACCTGATCCAGCGGAAGATCGAGCGGTCGAGAAGCGAAAGCCCCAGCCGGGGAGCGGGGCGACTGAAACGGCGGGGAAGGAGCATAGGACAGAAAAGCCCGGCAAGCCGCCCCGAGACAGCAGAGAGTCGCCGGCACCCCATGCAGACGAGAAAGGCTAGGTCAGTTTTCCGTGTTTGCATGGTGAGACCGCAATGAGGGCCGATCAGCACCGCCGCGGTCTACGCTTCAGTCCTGCCGTATGAACTTGTTGAAGCGACTCACACCGCCGTCCTCGGTTCGCTCCTGGTAGAGAAACTGCAGATTGTTCTCATCGAAAATCTTGAAGAACTGATCCCAGTCGATGCGCTCGAGCGTCTCTTCGGGTTTGCCAAAGTCAATGCGCAGGATCCCACCCTCACGACCGGGTGTCTTCACGCGTGCAGGCATTCCCTGACGTGCCTCTGCCCAGCGTTTGATTTCATCGTGATGTGTCGTCGTTTTTGCTTCAGACATATCAGGGTTCCTCGTTCCCAATGCTTCGCCGCGTCTACCCGGCGCTAGGGCGCACAAAACATGGAATCGCGTGATTTGTTCCTTGGGCAGGCAAGGGAACATGAATTGTCAGGCCGCGGATTTTCGGGCGATGGCCCACCAGCGAGTCACAGGGAACAAAATCGGTCAGCACCAGTTTGACGACACGCCCTGAGGCGACGCCTGACGAGAGGCACTCGCGCGGCGAACTTCGGGGACGCAAGGCGACGCAGAGGCAATTCGGGGGCGGTTCAGCACATCGAAGAGCGGCGGCAAGACCTCAATGACCTCCTTCCCACGGATCGGCATTCTCACCTTTCACCGCTGCATAAACTATGGTTCCTACTGGCAGGCGCGGTGCCTTGTCGAAGGTCTGAGGAGCCGGGGTTTTGATGTCGCGATCCTCGATCACTTTTCATCGCGGATCGAGCGCGCAGAGTTGGTGCATGCCCTTGGCCCCATCTCTCCGGTCAGAGCGGCCGAAACGCCGCTCTACGCCCGCAAGATTGAAAAGTTCAACGAGGCGGTCGAGTCGCTGCCTCTGTCTCCGGCCTTCCCGCTGGAGGAACCGGCGCGGCTGCCGGCCGGTTTCGACACGGTCTTGGTCGGCAGCGACGAGGTGTGGAACCAGCGCCACCCATGGTACGGAGCTTGCAAGATATTCTTCGGGTGGGGGCTGCCGACAGGCAGGCTCGTTTCCTACGGCGCCAGCTTCGGCAACCAGCCGCCTTCCGACGAACTCTGCCCCGAAGCTTCGGCCTTGAGGAGCTTTTCGGCGCTATCTGTGAGGGACATGAACTCCCGCACCATCGCCGAGCGGATCGTGGGCGCGCCGATCGAAGTGGTCCTGGACCCGTGTCTCCAATTCCCCGAGCCGATAGCGCGAGCGGAAGTGACGCAAGCGCCTTACCTGCTGCTCTATGGACATGACTTGCCGGATTGGTTCTGCAGCCGCGCGGTGAAGTGGGCGCATGAGCGGTCGCTCGGTGTGGTGAGCGTCGGCTACCGCAACGATTGGGCAGACGCGCAATGGATCGCCGCCGGGCCGGCAGAATTCGCGCAGGCCATGGCGGCGGCGACAGCCGTCGCAACCACTTTTTTCCACGGAGCGGTGTTTGCCCTCGTCAATGGCAAGCCCTTCATCTGCGCGTCATCCCCCTATCGCCACAACAAGCTGTCGGACCTGATGACATTGCTTGGAACGCAGGAGCGCCTGGTTGGGGAAGATGTTGCCGAAAGCGATTTCGGCTCGGCTCTCCAACGCCCGCCGGGCGAGGCAGTCATGCAGCGCATAGAAGCCCTGCGTCGCCGATCCAACGCATATCTACAGGAAGCGCTGATGCACGAGGCGGTAACCCATGCATGACGGCATGCCGCTCAGCCCGAGGGCCGTTGTGGATGCCGGCTTGTGCATTGGCTGCGGGGCCTGCGCGGCCTATCCGGGATCGGGCGAGGTCGACATGGAACTCGACCGTTATGGCCTATACAAGCCCGCGGGTTCCGCAGCATGGTTGTCAACGCCCAGTGCCGAGTTTTCGCGCCTGTGTCCATTCTCCCCGGCCGCCTCAAGCGAGGAAGAGTTGGCAAGCTCGCGCTTTCCCCAAGCGCTTCACGATGACCCTTTGCTTGGCCGCTACGAAGCGCTCTATGTCGGTCACGTGGAAGAGGGCCGTTATCGACAGGACGGCAGCTCGGGCGGCCTGGCAACGTGGCTCGCAACGGAACTGCTGAGGGTCCGCGAAGTGGACCGGGTCGTGCATGTGGTCGAGACGCGGGAGCCCGAAGGGACGCTCTTCCGATACACGATCTCGGATGACGAGAGCGACGTTCGGTCGGGCGCCAAGTCCCGATACTACCCCGTCGAGCTTTCCGGGGTGCTGAGGAGGATTCGTGCCGAACCCGGCCGCTATGCGGTCGTAGGCATACCTTGCATGGTCAAGACGGTCCAACTGGTGTGCCAGCGAGACGAGATCGTCCGCGAGCGCGTAAGATACTGCATCGGCCTCGTATGCGGTCATATGAAAAGCACCCGGTTCACCGAGAGCTTCGCGCGGCAATCGGATGTGAAACGCGATGCAATCTGTGGCGTCGACTACCGGGTCAAGAGACCGGAGCGTCCCGCCTCCTGGTATCGGGTAGGCTTCCGGTTGCGCGGAGGAGGGGAGCGCCAGCGCGACTGGTGGCATATGCTGGAGGGCGACTGGGGCGCGGGCTTCTTCCAAAGTCCCGCCTGCGACTTCTGCGATGACGTCATGGCCGAACTGGCGGATGCGTGCGTCGGAGATGCATGGCAGGAGCCTTACTCCTCGGACGGCCGCGGCACGAATATAGCGGTTGTGCGCTCGCGGAGGATAATGAAGCTGCTGCAGGATGCCGCTGAGGCCGGACGAATTTCGCTCACCGGCGTGGACAGTAAATTCGCGGTTTCGACCCAGGCGGCCGCATTCCGGCATCGGCGAGAGGGTCTCGCCTACAGGCTCAAGAAGTTCCCCCCGCCACTGGCGTTGAAAAAGCGTGTCGCGGACATCTCTTCCCTCTCGCCCCGCCGCAGGGCGATCTATCGTTTGCGCAGGCATATCTCCAGGTGGAGCCACCGCGTGTTCTGCTTTTCCCAACTCGCCCATCTCGGCTTCGTATACGTCGTCTGGGCGCGCACGGCCGCCTCTCTCTACGCCGGAGTGACCTATTCTCGCGGCGCCCCGGGAAAAATTGCCGACCGCATCTTTCGAGGCACGCGCGCTTGAGCCCGACCAGAAGGCGGAACGGTGCTGAACTCAGAGGAACCAAGTCACCGCCAGGGCAATGAGGGCCAGGAAGGTCACAGTGGTGGTGGCCCAGCCAAGGAAATTGGTGAGCCATCCGTTTCTGCGCTCGCCCATGACGCGCCTGTCGCCGGTCATCAGCAACATCATCAACAGCAGTGGCGGCACGGAGAAGCCCTGTACGATACCCGACCAGACCAGCGCGCGCATTGGGCTGAACCCGAGGAAATTGAGGATCACGGCGATCAGAGTCACCGCCGCGATGACGCCATAGAACAGCTTGGCGTCGGCCGGCTTGGCGTGCAGGCTGGCCTTCTTGCCGAACGCCTGCAGGAGATCGTAGGCGGCGCCGGTCGTCATGACGGGAATGGCGAGGAAGCCCACTCCCACCACGCCCAGCGCAAACAGATATTTCGCACCTTCGCCCGCAAACGGCTCCAGCGCAGCGGCGGCCTGGGCCGCGGTCTCGATATGAGTTTCCCCCGCAGGATGAAGCGTGACGCCGGTGGAAAGAATGATGGAGTAGAGGATGATATTGGCGAAAACCATTCCGGTCAGGACGTCCCGGCGCTTGTCGGAAAGTTCCTCGTCCGTGGCGCCTTTTCGCTGAAACAGCTCCTTCCGACCAAGGGCAATTTCGTCCTCGACCTCCTGGTTCGATTGCCAAGTGTAGACGTAGGCCGAAAGCGAGGTCCCGATGCACGCAACCACGATCGACATGAACTCCGTCGTGAACTCCACGCGTGGAAAGACGGTGGCGTGGAGGACCTCCATCAGGTCCGGCTTTGCCATGGCGGCGGCCGCGACATAGGCAAAAAGCGCCAGCGTGAGCCATTTGAAGATCCGGCGCAGAAGAAAGTAGGAGCCGAAAACCTGGACTGAGACGATGATGGCTCCAACGCAGACCACGAATACCGTTATCGGCAGCGGCACAAGCAGATTGAGCGCCGCGCCGACGCCTCCGAGATTTGCCGCTGCTTCGATGATATTGCCGGCGAATGCGCCGACCACAAGCGGGTAAAGCACCATGCGCGGGTATCGGTCACGAATGACGCCGAACAGGCCCTTTCCGCTCACCTGTCCAAGCTTTGCCGATATGTACACGACCACATACATCATCGGCAGGAGGAGCGGCGCGATCCACAGGATACCCAATCCGAACTGCGCGCCTGCGCTCGCATAGGTGCCGATGGCGGAGGGATCGTCATCCGCGGCGCCGGTGATGATGGCGTTGCCGATCCGGGCAGCACGACCGGAACGACGACCCGCTGTGTTTGGGCTGGATGTCTCTTGCCTTTGCTTGGACATTTGGCACCGGAGGAAGGACAGGCCTTGTTCCCAACTCGCAAGGAGCCTGGAAGTTCACCGGCTCCGCCACCCGGGACCAATTGCCTTGCGCGCGATCCTGGGGCTAGCTCTGCTGCCGACCGTATTCGGAAAGCCATATGCGCACGACGTGCTCTTCCTGGCTGAGATGGGATGGCGCCTCATCCGCCCCGCGGGCGATGCGCTCCATTTCTTCCGTGAGGCTGCCCGCCTGCCAGTGCTCGATAACTGCGGGATGGATGTAGCTTTGTCGGCACACTGCTCGCGTATTGCGCAATTCGGCAGCCACTCGGTCGATCGTCGAGTTGAGAACTCTCTTTGCCGGCGTTGCGGCGGACGGAAGAGGGGTGCTGGACAATAGCTGCGCGGCTCTCGTGGTGCCGCCCCAGGTCCTGAAGAATTTGGAGCTGAAATCAGCCCCGATTGCTTCGGCGATATAGCCGTTCACGTCGGTCGAAGTAATGGGATGCGGTTGGCCATCGCTGTCCAGATACTGGAACAAACGTTGGCCAGGCAGGTCCAGTATCTGGCGGACCGTGTTTGCTATGCGTCGGTCGGAAACCTTGACGGTCCACTGCTTCCCGGCCTTGCCTCTGAACCGCAATTTCAGTTCTGCGGTACCTACCACCACATGCCGCGACCGAAGCGTCGTGAGGCCGTAGCTTCCGTTTGCAGTGTAGGCTTCGTTGCCGATGCGGATGAAGGTCTGGTCGAGGAGCCAGACAGCCGTTGCTATTGCCTTTTCGCGAGGGGTTCCTCTTTGCCTCAGGTCGTCATCGACTCTTTGCCGCAAGGAAGGAAGGACGTTCGCGAAACCCGTCAGCTTGTCGAATTTCGCGAGATCCCGCTCTTCCATCCACATGGGATGATAGATGTATTGCTTGCGGCCCTTCTGGTCCCTTCCGGTCGCTTGGATATGCCCTCTCGCCGATGGGCATATCCACACATCCACCCAAGCGGGTGGAATAGCCAGCTTCTTGATGCGCTCGAGCGTCTCTGGAGACGTGACTGGTTGATCGTCCGCGCGCAGGTAGCGAAAGCCACGGCCAACCCGGCGCCGCCGGATGCCAGGCTGCTCGTCCGTCACATGAAAGAGGGTGTCAGGTTTGCCGGTATGCATCGCTCATCCGCAAAGCAATGAGATGAGATGACCAAAGTTCCGCTCGCGCGGACAGTTTGAAGCACTTCGCAAACAGGTGGGAACATTTGATGCCCGATCACAGTTTCTGACGGAGAGCCCGCTGGGCGGAAAAATTGGTCGGGTGCCACATGCCGGTAGAGCAACAACATGACATTTTCAGATTGGTTTCGGAGCGCTACGCGCGAGAAGCCGCGGAGGAGATGAGCCTGCAGCAATTCCTGCTCGCTTGTCGCGACAATCCCCAGATGTACGCCAGCGCGCCGGAACGGATGGTGCAGGCTATCGGCAAGCCCGAATTGATCGACACCAGCAAGGACGAGCGGCTGGGCCGCATCTTCATGAACAGAACCATACGTCGGTATGGCGTCTTCTCCGATTTTTACGGAATGGAGGACACGATCGAGCGGATCGTCAGCTATTTCCAGTATGCGGCTCAGGGCCTGGAGGAGCGAAAGCAGATCCTCTACCTGCTCGGCCCAGTCGGCGGCGGCAAGTCATCGCTGGCCGAGCGGCTGAAGAAGCTGATGGAAAAGGAGCCGATCTATACGCTCAAGGTGAAGGGACAAGTCAGCCCGGTATTCGAGTCTCCCCTGGGGCTGTTCGATCCCGATACCCTGGGCGACCTGCTCGAGGACAAGTACGGCGTGGCGCGCAGGCGGCTGACCGGCCTCATTTCTCCGTGGGCGGTGAAGCGGCTGGCCGAGGCGGATGGGGACATCTCGACCTTCAGCGTGGTCAAGCTCATGCCCTCCCGGCTGAAGCAGATCGCCATCGCCAAGACCGAACCGGGCGACGAAAACAACCAGGATGTTTCTTCGCTGGTCGGCAAGGTGGATATCCGGCAGCTGGAACATTTCAGCCAGTCGGATCCGGATGCCTACTCCTATAGCGGCGGATTGAACCGGACCACCCAGGGGCTGCTGGAATTTGTCGAGATGTTCAAGGCGCCGATCAAGGTGCTGCATCCTCTCCTGACGGCGACGCAGGAGGGCAGTTATAACGGCACCGAGAATTTCGGAGCTTTTCCATATCAGGGAATCGTTCTTGCGCACTCGAACGAGTCGGAGTGGCTCCAGTTCAAGCACAACAAGAACAACGAAGCCTTCCTCGACCGCATCCTGGTCATCAAGGTTCCGTATTGCCTGCGCTTCTCGGAAGAAAAGCTGATCTACGAAAAGCTTCTGCGCGAAAGCGAATTGGCGGATAACCCGTGCGCACCGGAAGTGCTGGACATTCTGAGCAAGTTCACGGTTTCCACCCGGCTGGGAGAGCATGAAAACTCCCCGCGCTACACGAAGATGCGTGTCTACAACGGCGAAAACCTGAAGGATGTGGATCCGAAGGCCAAGTCGATCCAAGAGTATCGCGATGTGGCCGGCGTGGACGAAGGGATGACCGGCGTCAGCACCCGCTTTGCATTCAAGGTGCTGTCAGAGACCTTCAACTTCGACACCCAGGAGATTGCTGCCGATCCCGTCCATCTCATGTATGTGCTCGAGCAAGCCATTCGCCGCGAGCAGTTCCCTGCCGAGGTCGAAAGCGCATACCTGAACTTCATCAAGTCCGACCTTGCAGCGCGTTATGCCGACTTCATCGGCCATGAGATTCAAAAGGCCTATCTCGAATCCTACAGCGAATACGGCCAGAACCTCTTCGACCGCTACATTGCATACGCCGACGCCTGGATCGAAGATCAGGATTACAAGGATCCGGACACGGGGCAGCTTCTGAACCGTGAAATCCTGGATAGCGAGCTATCCCAGATCGAAAAGCCGGCGGGTATTTCGAACCCGAAGGATTTCCGCAACGAAGTGGTCAAGTTCGCGCTGCGGGCGCGTGCGAAGAACGCCGGCAAGAACCCGTCATGGACCAGCTACGAAAAGCTGCGCGAAGTCATCGAAAAGAAGATGTTCGGCCAGGTCGAGGACCTTCTGCCGGTTATCAGCTTCGGGTCCAAACAGGACAGCGCTACGCAGAAGCAGCACCGGGAATTCGTGGAGCGTATGAAGGAGCGCGGCTACACGGAACGTCAGGTTCGTCGTCTCGTCGACTGGTACATGCGCGTAAACAAGGCCGGCTAGATGTCTCACTTTATTGACCGGCGCCTCAACCCGAAGGACAGAAGTCTGGGAAATCGCCAGCGCTTCCTGCGCCGGGCGAGAGACGAACTGCGGCATGCCTTCGACAGAAAACTGAAGACGACCAGGATAGCGGACGTGGATTCCGACCAGCCCATGTCGGTCTCGAGCAGCACCACCAGCGAGCCGAGCTTTCGCCAGTCCATCGCATCCGGACGAAGAGCGGTCGTCCTGCCGGGAAATACCAGATATTCGGCCGGCGACCGCATCCCCAAGCATGGGCAGCTTGGCGGCCAGCTTGGCCATCAGGCTGGCGGCGGCGCCTCGGATGACGACTTCCAGTTTGTGTTGAACAGGGATGAGGTTCTCGACCTCTTCTTCGAAGACCTTGAATTGCCGGACATGATCAAGCTGCACCTCAAGGAGACGCCGACATTCAAGTTCCGCCGATCCGGTTACACCACCACAGGCACGCCGGCGAACATCAATGTGGGCCGGACGATGCGCAACAGCCTGGGTCGGCGGATAGCGCTCAAGCGGCCTTCAAGGGACGAGCTTGAGGAAGTCGCGGGACAGATAGCGGAGCTGGAAGGCCGCGAACAGACCCCGACGGTTCGCCTCAAGCTCCTGAAGCTCCAGGAGACGTTGCGAAGGTTGACCCAACGCCGGAAGCTGGTGGCCTACGTTGATCCGCTCGATATCCGGTACAATCGTTTCGAGGCCCACCCGTTGCCCAATACGGCGGCGGTCATGTTCTGCCTGATGGACGTGTCGGGCTCGATGGGCGAGCGCGAAAAGGACCTTGCCAAGCGCTTCTTCGTACTCCTGCACCTGTTTCTGAAGCGTCGATATGAACGCACTGAAATCGTGTTCATTCGGCACACCCACGAAGCCAAGGTGGTCGACGAGGAGACATTCTTCTACAGCACTCAAAGCGGTGGCACGATCGTTTCGTCGGCGCTCGACGAGATGCGGCGTGTGATCGCCGAGAAATATCCGGTCAGCGAATGGAACATCTACGCGGCGCAGGCGTCGGACGGGGACAACTCCCCTTACGATTCCAACCGCTGCCAGGAAATCCTGGAGGGCGGACTGCTCGCGAAATGCCAGTACTTCGCCTATGTCGAAATCATCGACGCCCGCGAGCGCGACATTTTCCGTTCGGCAACAAACGGCACGCCGCTATGGAAGTCCTATCGGGCAATCAGTGAAAAGCACCCGCGGCTGCAAATGGTGCGCCTGGCAGCGCCAGAAGACATCTATCCGGTCTTTCGGCATCTGTTCTCGAAGCACGGCCCCGTGCGGGCCGGATAGGAGGACGAGATGCACGCTGACTTGCAGCATCCCCTGTTCCACGGGTCGGACTGGAATTTCGACATTCTCCAGAGGGTCTATGACGCGATCGAGGAGATCGCGCACAAGGATCTGCACCTGGATACATACACCAACCAGCTGGAAATCATTTCCGCCGAGCAAATGCTGGATGCCTATTCGTCGATCGGAATGCCGCTGATGTATGGGCACTGGTCCTTCGGAAAACGCTTCCTGCGCGAAGAGCAGCTTTATCGAAAGGGTCACACTGGTCTCGCCTACGAGATGGTGATCAACTCCAATCCGTGCATCTGCTATCTGATGGAAGGCAACACGGCGGCCCTTCAGACGCTGGTCATCGCGCACGCCGCTTTCGGCCATAACCACTTCTTCAAGAACAACCAGTCGTTCCGTCAGTGGACCGACGCCGGCGGCATCCTGACCTATCTCGATTTCGCAAAGAACTTCGTCAGGCAATGCGAGGAACGGCACGGCGTGGCGGCCGTTGAGCGCATACTCGATGCCGCCCACGCGTTGATGGATCAGGGCATCTTTCGCTACCGCAGGCCAGGGCGCCTCTCGGCCGATCAGCAGAAAGCCCGCGAGCGCGAGAGAGTTGCACACGCGGAGCGCATTTTCAGCGACCTATGGCGCACGCTGCCGTCTGCTTTCAAGAGCGCCGGCGGTGAGGGGGGCGCTGGCGACCAGCCCACCGAAGAAGAGAACATCCTGTACTTTGTCGAAAAGAACAGCCCCATCCTGGAGCCGTGGCAAAAGGAAATCGTACGCATCGTGCGTTATCTCGCGCAGTATTTCTATCCGCAGCGGCAGACGAAGATGATGAACGAGGGCTGCGCGACGTTCGTTCATTACACGATCACCAACCTCATGTTCGAACGGGGGCTGATCGAAGAAGGTCACATGCTGGAGATCCTCCAGAACCACTCGGAAGTGATTTTCCAGCCGGGCTTCGATGATCTGCGCTATGGCGGTTTGAACCCCTATGCGCTCGGCTTCGAGATGATGCGGGATATTCAACGAATATGCGTGCAGCCCACTCCCGAAGACCGGGAGTGGTTCCCCGAGATAGCGGGCACGGGGGCGTGGCTGGAGGTCTTGCTGGAGGCATGGGCAAGCCACCGCGACGAATCCTTCGTCCGGCAATTTCTCAGCCCGAATCTGATCCGCAAGTTGCGTCTGTTCGCCATCTCGGACGACGCAAGCAACAGCTATGTGGAGGTCGCGGCCATACATGACGATCGCGGCTATGAAACGGTCCGTTCCACTCTGGCCCACAGCTATGACATCGCCAGCCGTCAGCCCGACATCCAGGTGATCGGGGCGAACCTGGCGGGCGATCGCTGCTTGCTGGTGCAGCACAGGATTCACGACGGCGTCTTGCTGCAGGAGGAGAGCCGGGACGCAACGTTGCGCCATCTCGCGGCCCTGTGGGGCTACGAGGTTCGCCTCATCGGCATAGATGAGCGAAGCGGCCGGACCATATACGAGCGATCCATGAAGGCAGTGCCCGAGCGAGGCTAGCCGAGGACCGTCACGGTCTGCGGCAGCGGGTTGGCCGACGAAGACGCACCTGCATAGCGCCGTATCATCGCCGCGCAGAACTCCGCATACTCCTCCGGGACAAGCGGCGGACTGGTGTGGTGGGGTGCCAGACCCCTGTGCTCAGGAGTGAAGCAGAAGGTCAGCGTCACGTCCAGCTCGCGCAGGGCTTCCATCTGCCGGTCGAACCAGCGCAGGGCATCCGGCCGAAAACTGTCTGCCCAAGAAAGCCCGGTGCGCAGTGACCTGACGCCAAGTCGCCTGAGCCACGCCACCGCGTCGTCCAGACGATGGTCTTCGAAATGGAACCACTGGACGATGCCAAGATCGGCTGCGTGCTCGGCAAACTCTTCGAGAGCCGGCTTTGGCGAACCGTCTTCCCGAATGAGGCCCATGTAGAAGTGGCGATAGTAGGATGAGCCCTCGGCTTCGCGGTGGCGGGTCGTTGCCTCCCAGGCGCGCGGCAGATCAAAGAGGCTGTACCACTGGACCCTGGGTGCCCGGCCCCTGAGCAGCTCTGCGGTTCTCCGCAAGCCCCACAGTTGCACCTCTTCCGCCCCAAAGGATGAAACCCCGACCTCGCTGACCCACACAGGCAGATCGGTCACTGCGCGAATTTCCTCCAGCTTGTCGGGCCACTCGTGGATCTGCCAGAGGTTCCAATCGAGCGGGAAGCCGTGGACCGCCACTGCGTCGACATGGTCAAGCACGCCATGGGCCGACATGCGCCTGATGAAGGCGGAGTCTATCGGCGAAATCCCGCCCAGCACCTTGCAGATGGACCCGTTCTCCGCCGCAATCGCATCCGCCGCCAATATCGCCATTTGTGAAAACAGCGTCCACTCAGGATCGAGCTCCGGATCCCAGTGCGACTTGTTGTTGGGCTCGTTCCAGATCATCGCCGCTTCAATCATGTCACCCTCGCATTTCGGGATAGACGGCGCCGGCGCCGAACGGGATTTCGGCAGGTTCGCAGAGATAGACCTCCGGTTCTGGCCGACCGAGCACGCGGAAACCCGAGCTCCGCAACAAGGCTTCCACGCACGCACGGTTCGGCACCCACCAGTTGGTCGGATCTTCCGCGTAGCGGTGTTCTATGAAGTGGAGCTTCGGGAACTCCGGGGCATCGAAGACCTCCTGCTCGGAAAACGGATAATCCTCTGCGGCCTCGAAGCTCGCCTCGGAGCCTCTTTGCATCGACTGGAAAACCAGGAGACCGGAGACTGCGTGCTCGCGAATGAGATCGAGCGCGAGCAGCGGGTGTCTCAAATGATAGAACACGCCCATGAACAGGACGATGTCGAACTTCCGCGCAAGGACACCCACGTCGTAAACGGAGAGCTGCCGGAAAAGGATGTCCACCTCAAGCATGCTTGCGGCGAATCGGGCCTGGGCGAGATATGCCTCGTCATGGTCGATCGCGACGACGAGGTCCGCTCCCCGGCGTTTCATTTCTATGGCGTAGAAGCCCGCATTGCACCCGATGTCCAGAACCGTGCAGCCGCGCAGGTCATCGGGAATTGCCGTGCAAAAGCGTCGCCACTTCACGTTCGGATAGTCGCCCAGATAGTGGTCCGGCGCCGTCTGGACGCCGGCGATGTTCATGTTGTGGAACCAGGGCCCAAGCTCTGCAATGCGTCGTCGGACCTCTTCCCGACTGAGCTGCATCAAAACCCACTCCTTTGCTAACCCGGAAACTCCTCTGCGGGCTCCTTCAGGCTCACCAATCCAAATTCCCCATCCCTTGCCTCCAGCTCACACAGGCAAGCATATCCAACCTCGAACCGGGACCAGTTGGCGGCGGACAATCCAAGACAATGGAATATCGCAGCCCTCACGATTTCCGCGTGGGTAACCAGAACCACGGCGCCTCCCTGGTGCAGCGCGGATAGCCTTAAGAGGCAGGTGCGCAGCCGGTCCTCGACATCATCCATTGTCTCGCCTGCCGGCGTCGCGGCCTGATCGCGAAGACTGTTCCAGCGGCGCCAGCGCGGGTCGTCCTGCAACTCGGTAAAGCTCTTGCCGGACCATTCACCGAAGTCGATTTCATCCAGCGCCGGTTCGATTGCCGGCTGCCCGGCTCGGCAGCCTGCCGCGATGATTGAAGCGGTTTGAAAGGCGCGCGTTCGTGGACTGGACACTACGCAGGCAACGTCTCTGTGCTGCAGCCGTTCTGCCAGACGTGTCGCCTGGGCGATCCCCTCGCGGCTGAGGGCAGCGTCGACCATGCGGCCGAGGAGCACGCCTTCACCAGCTTCGTGCGCGGCATGACGAACGAGGAAGAGGGTGCAACTCACGAAAGGGAATCCCGATGCAGCGCGCGATCGCCTGCTATGAAGGCGAGGGTGCGCTCGCGCGCTTCCGCGTCTGTGAACTGCTGCGGGGGAGATTTCATGAAATAGCTGGAGGGTCCGACAAGGGGGCCGCCTATACCGCGGTCCAGCGCAAGCTTGGCACAGCGGACAGCATCGACCACGACCCCAGCCGAGTTTGGGGAGTCCCAGACCTCGAGCTTCAGTTCCGCGCTGAGCGGCACCCCACCGAAGGTCGTACCCTCAAGCCGGATATATGCGCATTTGCGGTCTGCGAGCCAGGGCACGTAATCGCTCGGACCGACATGTATGGCCTCGCGCACCAGCGGCATGCCCAACTGGCTCGTCACGGAATTCGTCTTCGAAATCTTCTTCGACTCCAGCCGCTCGCGCTCGAGCATGTTCATGAAGTCGGTATTGCCGCCGAAGTTGAGCTGATAAGTGCGGTCGAGCCGAACGCCGCGCTCGCGGAAAAGATTGACCAGCTGCCTGTGGACAATGGTCGCGCCGACCTGGCTTTTGATGTCGTCTCCCACCAGCGGCAGGCCGCGGCTCTCGAAGCGCTCGGCCCATTCGCTCCTTGAGGCGATGAACACCGGGATGCAATTGACGAAAGCGCAGCCGGCTTCGAGCGCGCGCTCCGCGTACCATTCGGTGGCTTTCTGGGAGCCCACCGGAAGATAGCAGACCACCACATCGGTTTCGGCCGCAATCAACGTCTCGGTGACATCGGCCTCCGGCTGATCCGATTCATCGATCGTCTGGCGCAGATATTTTCCGATGCCATCCAGTGTTCTGCCCCGCTTGACCACGACGCCCAATGTCGGAACATCGGCAAAGCGGCACGTGTTGTTGGGAGGCAGGTAGATGGCTTGCGATACGTCCGTGCCGACCTTGTTGGCTGCGACGTCAAATGCGCAGGCAACCTCGACATCGGAAACATGATACCCTCCGAGGTCGACATTCATGAGCCCGGGCACGGGTTCGTTGCCGGGGGCTTCGCGATAGTAAGTCAGGCCCTGCACCAGCGACGAAGCACAGTTCCCCACCCCCACGATACCAATCCGAACCTTGCCGCGCGCCATGGGGCTCTCACTCCGGTTTCGCCTTGCTCTAACTTGTTCGCAGGAACTTTGTTCCTCGCTGGTCGGATCGCGGGCATGGATCAATTGGAGCGCGGGGAAGTTCGGTGCGACTTCAATCCAGGCAGCTCGCAAATGCTGATTTACGGCGACAGGTCTTGGGAGTCGGATGTGGAGACGTTGCGATCCTCGATCCGCAGAGCCCTGCGGATCGTCCAGGATCTGCCGCCCGGCTTAGGCCGCCACGCAGCGCTGGTGAATGCGCTCATAAAGGCCGGTGAACTGGCGCAGGCAGTAGCCGATGCCGAATTCAACAAGACGGGATTTGATCATCCGTCCGGCAGCAGGGCGTTGACCATTCGACTGGTTCGCCTGCTTGCAGCGGATGTTGCGCTTTCGTGGGAAAGCAAACTCGCAGGAGAGCTGAAAAATTCGCATCTGGAATTTCGGATCCTGAACCTTGTGCAGGAATGCAAACAAGTCCTGCTGCCTCGCAAGGCCGAAGGCTTTTCATATTACGCTGTCTATCCGGAGGCCTATTACGAAGCTGCCCGGCGATCGAACCTGTGCCGAGACAGCTCGGTGATAGGCATTCGCAGCATTGGCGCCAGCCTGGCGTGTATGGTCGCCGCGGCACTTGGAACGCGCAGGATTGAAACGGTTCGCCCCTGCGGAACGCCCTTTCAGCGAAGAATTGCCGCCAGCGAGTCATTCGCCAGACGCATCGGTGTGACGGATGGCAAGCGCATGTTTGCAGTTGTCGACGAGGGACCGGGACTGTCCGGAAGCTCCTTCGCGTCAGTCGGAGAATGGCTGGAACGGTTCGGTGTTACGAACAGGCAAGTTCATTTCTTTCCCAGCCATTCGAACGATCCCGGAAAACACGTCGCTCCGGCACAACTGCAGCGGTGGAGAACCAGCCAGAGGCACGTGTGCCGGTTTGGGGGCACCATTCTGGCGCCGCGCGATCCCGCGCACTGTCTGGCCTCTTGGGTTGAAGATGTCATCGGGCCGCTCGAGGGCCCCCTGATAGACATGTCCGCCGGCGGCTGGAGGGAATTTGCGGCGGGAAATGGCACCCTCCCATGCGACGCGAGCCTGGAGCGCCGAAAATATCTGGCACTCGCGTCCGGAGAGAGATGGTTGCTGAAGTTTGCCGGATTGGGTGAAGACGGAGAACGGAAGCTGCACACTGGTCGGTTGCTGGCTCGCAACGGTTTCATTCCGGAGGTGATCGCGCTTTGCCACGGCTTTCTGGTGCAGCGATGGGCGGAAGCCGAGACGCTTCACACTGCGCGCGTGCCGAACGAACGGCTGCTGCCGCGCCTTACGCAATATCTCAGCTTCCGCGCGCGCCTGCCGGCACCGGGTTCGGGCGCCAGCTTGAAACAACTTGTCGAAATGGCATGGCTTAACGTCAGCGAAGCCATGGGCAATCGGCAGGCAGACCGACTTGAGATTTTCTTCCGGCGTTTCGGCTCGGTCGAAGGCGTAAAACCGCGCCGCGTCGATACGGACGGCCGCCTGCATCCGGGCGAATGGCTGCATCTTGCGGACGGCACCCTTCTCAAGACAGATGCCCTCGATCACAGCAGCGGGCACGACATCGTAGGTTGTCAGGATATCGCCTGGGATATTGCAGGGGCTGCGATCGAGCATGAACTGGCCGCCACACAGCTGAAACGGCTTTGCCGGCAGATGGAGGGCGTCGAAATTGAAAGGGAACTCGTTCAGCTCATGATGCCCTGCTACATAGCCCACCAGCTAGGCAGTTGGACCTTCGCAAGGGAGCGAGCGAGCTCTTCCGACAAAGCAGCTATCGATACTCTATTGCGCAAATACCGGGCTGCACTGTTCGCTTTCCTGGAGGGATGACCACGCGAGCGCGGGTCAGCCGCGCCTGTCTACTTGCGAGAAACCTCGCGTAGCCGGCTCTATGACGGCCTCCGTAGAGTGTTCCCCCAGGTCATGAAGAAGGCCGGTCCGCGCACGGTTCAATCGGCTTTTGACGGTGCCGATGGCACAGCCGCAAATATCGGCGGTTTCCTCATAGCTGACGCCGAGCACACCTATGAGGATGATAACCTGGCGGTGGGACATCGGCAGCCGGTCGATGGCCGCGAGCACTTCCTTGCCGCGAATTGTCCATTCCTGTGTGGCCTCACCGGTCGGGCGGGTCGACGCGCAGCAAAGGGCGCCGGGCGCCTCGCGAACATAGGTCTTCATGCGCGTGTAGAATGCGTTGCGCATGATGGTGAACAGCCAGGATTTCAGCCTCGTGCCGGCCTCGAACTTGTCCAGATTGGCAAGGCCCTTGGTGAGGGTTTCCTGAACCAGGTCGTCCGCGTCCGTGGGGTCGCTGTGAAAGGTCCGCGCGAACGCCCGCAACGCTGGTATCAAATTCACGAAATCAGATGGGGTGCCATTTGCAGTTGATCTCAAGGGGTCCAAGGCCGTGCTCCCTGACCGTCAATCTGAATCGGCGATGGGGGATTAATGTCGGTCCGGAATCGAGGTTCCATCGAGCTTTGCGGATTTTTTCACTCTCCATGCAACCGGTGGTCCCAGGTTGAAAGGGAGCTTCCAGGAGCCGGAACCATTGGTCCGGCGGCAGGTTTTGCTCCTCGATCCTATTCCGCCCACAGCGGCGGCTTTGGCGGCGGATCGGCCTGGCAAGAGCCCTACGTTAATGACCCGGAAGCTGGACAACCGACCGGCAGTCTCATCCAAGCCCGGATTGCTCGGTGCCCTGGGTCCGGGCCTGATCACCGGCGCTTCGAACGACGACCCCAGCAGCATTGCGACCTATTCCCAGACTGGCGCGCAATTCGGCTATCTCCCAACCTGGGCGCTCCTGGTCTCCTTTCCCTTAATGGTTTCCGTGCAGATCGTAAGCGCACGGCTGGGCCGGGCGACAGGAAGGGGCATCGCCGGCAACCTGCGGAAGCACTATCCGGTCTGGCTGGCGTATGGTTGCGTCTCGCTGCTGCTGATCGCAAACACGATCAATCTCGGGGCAGACATAGGTGCGATGGCCGATGCCGTTCGCGTCATCATCGGAGGCCCGCAGCTCGGTTACGTTCTTTTCTTCGGCTGCTTTTGTGTGATCATGCCGGTCTACATACCTTACCGGCGTTATGTGAACGTCTTGAAGACGCTCAGCTTTGCCGTCCTGGCATATGTCGCGACCTTTTTCATGGTCGAGGTCGATTGGCGGGCGCTGGCAAGTGGAGCCCTGCTTCCGCACATCGCCCTTGAGAAGGATTATCTCGTGGCGATCGTCGCCATATTCGGCACGGCAATAAGCCCATACCTGTTCTTCTGGCAGTCTTCGCAGGAAGTGGAGGACATTCGAACCATCGCAGATCGCAAACCCTTGGTGCAGGCGCCCGAACAGGCCCAGAACGCGAATTCCCGCATCACCCAGGATACTTTGGTCGGAATGGGAGTATCAAACATCGTTGCGCTGGCAATCATGGTGACGGCTGCCGCGACGCTCCACGTCAGCGGCGTGACGACTGTCCAAAGCTCGGCACAGGCCGCAGAAGCGCTCAAGCCGATGGCGGGTTTTATGGCGGGAACGATCTTTGCGCTGGGCATAGTGGGCACCGGCCTCATGGCGGTACCGGCACTTGCGGGATCCGCAGCTTACGCGGTGGGCGAAACCCTGCACTGGCCCACGGGGCTGGACCGCA
Source organism: Mesorhizobium sp. KR2-14 (assembly GCF_040049255.1). Classification (NCBI taxonomy): domain Bacteria; kingdom Pseudomonadati; phylum Pseudomonadota; class Alphaproteobacteria; order Hyphomicrobiales; family Phyllobacteriaceae; genus Mesorhizobium; species Mesorhizobium sp. KR2-14. The sequence continues at coordinate 178,556 of NZ_JBDZDR010000004.1, forward strand.
AGCCCAGGCAGGCGAAGGCGTTTTACGGCACTATCGCAGTCGCAACGGCGGTAGGCATCGTGCTGAATTTCAGCCCTGTCAGTCCCATCGAAGCGCTCTACTGGAGCGCGGTGATCAACGGCGTGGCCGCTGTTCCGATATTGGCAGTCATGATGCTGATGTCTTCGGATCGACGCGTAATGGGCGATGCTCCGATCGGCCCCTGGCTCAAACTGCTCGGATGGATCTCGACAGCGGTCATGGGATTGGTCGCGTCGGCCATGATCCTGGCGATGCTCCTTTAGCGACTGTTTCCCAGCAGAGGCAGCCAGCCGCCGATTCCGAGACGAACGTAGATCAGGTGGTTGGTGGTTGAACCGTTTCGTCCGCGGGGCCAATAGGGGAAAGCCGGTCCAAAGCAGGAATGGCACCGGATTTCTTTGGGCGAAAGCCGTTCACCGAGCCGTGGATGGGGGCCCGCCCGAGGCATACATATTTCAAGCCAGCGCGTGCTACATCGGGCGGAGAAAACAGGTTTCGATAGTCCATCAATGTCGCGCCGCGCATAAGCTGCGCCACGCGCTTCAGGTCGAGACCTCTGTAATCCTCCCATTCGGTTAGAACCAGGGCAAGATCGGCTCCATGTACCGCCGAATAGGGCGTGTCGAAAAAGCGGACGCCTGGCAAGCATGATCGGGCCGAGCCAATGGCCTTCGGGTCATGGGCTCGTATCCTGATGCCTGCGCTCTGCAGAATGGGGATGATGGTCAGTGCCGGCGCTTCGCGTACATCGTCTGTGTTTGCCTTGAAGGCCAGCCCCAGGACCGCGACGCAGGTGCCCGGGCCATGATGTTCGATCTCAGAAAACACCCGCTCGGCAAGCATCACCTTCCGGTGCTCGTTTCGTTGAATGAGCGTCTCGACGAGGGCTTGGGGCGCGGCATTCTTCCTGCCGATGGCTGCGAAGGCTCTTGTGTCCTTCGGAAAGCAGGAGCCGCCAAATCCAGGTCCCGGAGCGAGAAAGCGAGCGCCGATGCGGCTGTCCAGACCGAGCGCATGAGCCACAGTCTCCACTTCTGCGCCGAGTTGCTCGCAGAGATTGGCCACGTCGTTGATGAAGCCGATTTTCAACGCGAGGAATGCATTGGACGCAAACTTGACGAGCTCGGCGTTGACCGTGCTGGTTTCCACCAGCGGAACGCCCCGGACGGTCAAGGGTTCGTAGAGATTGCGCAAGCAGGCCGCCGCTCTCGGGTCGTCGGCTCCGACGATGATCCGGTCCGGCCGAAAAAAGTCTTCGACTGCGGTGCCTTCACGCAGGAATTCCGGATTTGAGCCTACCGAGAAGTCGAGGCGCGCGCGTGTCTTGGCTATGATTTTCTGGACGCGGCGGCAGGTGCCGATGTCTACGGTGGATTTGATGACCACGACGGCGCCGGGCTTGAGTTGCCGTGCAAGCTGTCTCGCCGCGTTCTCCACGAAACCGTGGTTGATATTCCCGTTGGAGTGGGAGGGTGTGCCCACGGTGATGAAAACCGCGTCGGCGCGATCGATCCCATCATAGCTGTCGGAAAAGTCGAGTTGCCCAAGCTCGATGTTGCGGGAAATCAGTTCGTGCAGGCCGGGTTCGAATATCGGCAGCCGTCCCTGCCGCAAGGTCTCCAGCTTGCGTTTATCGAGGTCGACGCACGTGACCGAGTGCCCCAGTTCGGCAAAGCATGCACTCGCAGTAAGCCCCACATAGCCGCCGCCGATCATCGTGAGTCTCATGGCATTTCCCATCCCAACAGCTCGCAGCCGGCAAAAAACGGCAGTCTAACTTCCGGAGGGCGCGTCTGTTCCGTCCGAGCTTCAACAAAGCTTCCCGGGAACAAAGAAGCTGCTCATGTGTTGGGGGGACGATCCCATATCAAGAGCGGCCCATATCAAGAGCGGCAGGCGAGACAGTGAAAAAGGTTCTGGTCACGGGTGGGAGCGGCTTCATCGGACGCCACGTCGTCCGGGAGCTTCTATCCGCCGGATACGAAGTTCTCGTTTTGGACAATCTCATCGAACAGGTGCATGGCGATCAGCCCGAAGACCAGCAAACGGAAACCCTCAAGGCCGACATCCGCGATGAAGACGCGGTGCGCCGGGCAGTGAGCGGTCAGGACGCCGTAATTCATCTCGCCGCCGAGGTGGGCGTCGGCCAATCCATGTACGAGATCGCGCGCTATGTGGGCACGAATGATCTCGGCACGGCCGTGCTGCTCGAGGCCTTGATCGAAGGCTCTGTGCAAAGGATCGTCGTGGCCTCTTCGATGAGCGTCTATGGCGAAGGCTCGTACAGGGACAGTGCCGGCACCCAGATCAATGCCAGGCGATCGCAACAGAGAATTGGGATTGGCCTCTGGGACCCCATCGGCAGCGACGGGCAGCCACTGAGGCCGGTGCCGACCGATGAGGGCAAGGCCGTCGATCTGGCCTCCATTTATGCCCTCACCAAATACATGCAGGAGCAGGCGGTCCTGATCTTTGGCCGGACCTATGGGATCGGCGCAGTCGCGCTGAGGCTGTTCAATGTGTTCGGACCCGGCCAGGCGCTATCCAATCCCTACACTGGTGTTCTCGCCAATTTCGGCGCGCGCCTCATCAATGGCTATGCCCCGACGATATTCGAAGACGGTCTGCAGCGCCGCGATTTCGTGCATGTCAGGGATGTCGCACGCGCCTTCAGGCTCGCGTTGGAGCGCCCCACTGCGGCGGGGCAGACCTTCAACATCGGAAGCGGACGCGCCTATACAATCCGTGACGTGGCGATGCTTTTGGCCGGGGCCATGGGCAAGAACTCTCTTGAACCCGAAATCCTCGGCAGGGCCAGGGCCGGCGACATAAGGCACTGTTTCGCCGATATCGGCCGCGCGCGGAATGTCCTCGGCTACGAACCCCGCCAGAAACTGGAAGACTCGCTCGAAGAACTGGTTAATTGGCTTTCTGCCTCGGAAGCCAATGACAGCAGTTCCGAGATGAGACAGCAGCTCAGTTCAAGGGGGCTGATCTCATGAGGCCCACCCCGCCGAAGGCTTCTGTGCTTTCCCGCCGGATCTCCACTGTTCTCATTACCGGCGGAAGCGGGTTCATCGGGTCCAATCTCGCATACAGCTTCCTGTGCGAGGGGCGAACCGTGGTGATAGTGGACAATCTGAGCCGCCCGGGCATTGCAGAGAACCTGGCCTGGCTGAAGGATCATTTTCCCGACAGGGTCAAGTTCCAGCAGGCAGATGTTCGCGATCGCGCGGCAATCGCGCCTGCCTTCGAAGAGGCTGACGCGGTCTTCCATCTGGCGGCACAAACCGCCGTCACGACAAGCCTGAAAGCCCCGCTTGATGATTTCATGGTCAATGCGCTGGGCACGCTGAATGTGCTTGATATCGTGAGGTGCGGCGGGCGGCGCATTCCCGTCATCTTTGCCAGCACCAACAAGGTATATGGAGATCTCTCCGATCTTGAGCTCATGCGATCGCCGGGCGGCTACGTGCCACGCGACGCGTTCATACGGAGCAGGGGCATCGATGAGGCAGCCGGGCTGAGCTTTTGCAGCCCTTATGGTTGCTCGAAGGGGGTTGCCGATCAGTATGTGCTGGACTTCGCAAAGTCATACGAGATCCCGACCGCCGTCCTGCGTATGAGCTGCATATTCGGTCCTCGACAGTTCGGAACCGAGGATCAGGGATGGGTGGCTCATTTCATCCTGCGCGTGTTGAGCGGAGAACCGGTGGTCATCTTCGGCGATGGCGAGCAGGTGCGCGACATCCTCTATGTCGGCGATGCGGTCAGCGCCTACAGGGCGGTTCTGGATGCCATCGATCGCCTTGAGGGGCAGGCCTTCAATCTTGGCGGCGGCCCGGAAAATGCGATCAGCCTCAATCTCCTGCTGCAGGAACTGGCTTCGATGACCGGGGTCGAGGCCGAGGTTCGATACAGTGAACAGAGACGGGGCGACCAGCTCTATTTCGTGGCGGATACGCGAAAGCTGCAGGCAGCAGTGGGTTGGGAAGCCAAGGTCGGGTGGAGGGAAGGGGTCCGGCAACTCACACAATGGCTTTCGGCGCACCGCGTCCCCGCCGGCTTGTCGAGACGCCTGAAAAAGGTGACGGCATGAAAGTCGCGCTCGTGAACCCCTGCTGGAGTTATGAAGGCAGCATTTATTTCGGCTGCCGCCACGAGCATCTTCCCCTTGAGCTTGGTTATGCCGCCGCGATGCTGCAACGCGACGGCCATCAGGTTTGCTTGCTTGACGGGCAGCTGCAGCAGCTCGGTAATGCAGAACTCGCGAAAGCGACGGCGGACTTTTACCCGGATTTCGTCGTGGTAACCACGGCCCCCACCTATTTGTTCTGGCGATGCGCTCCGCCGGAATTGCGAATCCCGGCTGATTTTCTGAACGCCCTTGCAGCCAGCGGCTTTGAAGGAAGGACAGTGGCTGTGGGTCCCCATGCCTCTGCGACTCCCAAGGCGACGCTGCGCAAGCTTGGCACTGAAATCGTCATCCGCGGCGAGTGCGAGGAGATCATCCTGTCGCTGGCTTCTGGCGCCGACTGGTCGTCCGTGAGCTCCACCGCGCGCCTCGAGGGTGGTGAACTCGTCCTCAACGGGACAAATCACGCCAGCCAATTCGTCGACCATCCTCCGCTAGAATGGCCGGATGAGTGGATAGGCGCGCATCGCCATCACCATCATCGCTTCGATGAAAAGAACCCGGCGGTCCCGGGTGCCGAGGTCGAAGCGTCTCGCGGCTGCCCCTATAACTGCAGCTTCTGCGCAAAGATCGACTTTCGCGACGGCTACAGGCGCCGCAGGCTTGAGCTGCTGCTGTCCGAAATAGACCGCCTGATCGACCAGGGTGTTGGTTATATCTACTTCATTGACGAGATTTTCCTCCCGCAGAAGGCGCTGCTGGAGGCGCTCGCCGATCGCGACGTGCGGTTCGGCGTTCAGACGCGCATAGATCTGTGGAAGCCCGAGCTGCTCGCGCTTCTGGGTGAGGCCGGATGCGTTTCCATCGAAGCGGGATTGGAAAGCCTCACTGTCGAAGGTCGCGAGATGCTCGCGAAGCGCTGCCGGCTCGACACTGAAGAGCTGGTGCAGCTTTTGATCACTGCGCGCCGGCATGTGCCTTTCGTGCAGGCAAATCTGATCGGCGTCCCCTCCGACAGCCCGGAAATGATCGCCTACTGGCGCCAGCGGCTCATCAGCAGCGGCATATGGGCCAATGAGCCGGTTCCGCTTTATCCCTATCCCAGCTCGCCGGAATACCGGAAGCTCTGGGGTGAGCCCGATGAGCGCGCTTGGGAACGGGCGCATGAACATTACCTGGCGTCTTTCAAGAATTTCAGCGACCTGCAGGACCAGGCACCGCTGCCTCTGGCCGTGCTGGAGGAAACATGCTCCAGCACTTGAGAACGCCGCAGAAGATACTGATGACGATCGATGCCGTAGGCGGGGTGTGGCGCTACGGTCTGGACATGGCGCAAGGCCTCAAGCGCGCCGGTGTCGAAACGGTGCTGGTTTGCCTTGGCCCGGGCCCTTCATGGGGGCAGATGGAGGAAGCCCGCCGTATCGGCAAGATCATCTGTCTGGATGAGCCGCTCGACTGGACTGCCCAAACCGAGCACGACCTCCTGCCTCTTTCCGACGCGCTAGAGGCTCTGGCCAGCACCGAGAGCGTCGATCTTCTGCACCTGAATGCGCCGTCTCAAGCATGGCGGCTGAGATGCAGGCGACCGGTGGTTACCGTATCCCATTCATGCCTGCCGAGTTGGCACGACTGCGTGCTTCGATCGCCTGTGCCGGACCACCTCGCTTGGCATGGAAAGATCAACCGCGAGGGGCTCTCTCTCGCGGATGCGGTGGTCACACCTAGCGAAAGCCATGCCGCCAACTTGCAGGCCCGCTACGGAACCATCCCCAATCTCCATGTCGTGCCAAACGCGGTGCGGCCCGTGCCGCAAGATGCGGCGAAGAAGCCTTTCGTCCTGGCGGTCGGCCGCTGGTGGGACAAAGGCAAGAATGGCCGCGCCATTGATGAAGCGGCAATCGGCACGGCGTGGCCAGTGAAAATGGCGGGTGCAACTGTCTCGCCCAGTGGCGATACCTTCACAGCCTCCCATGCGGAACAGTTGGGGGAACTGCCTTACGCGCATCTGCGCGAACTGATGTCTGCGGCCGGAATTTTCGTGTCGCCGTCCCTCTACGAGCCTTTTGGGCTGGCGGCGCTGGAGGCCGCGCATTCGAGAGCGGCCCTGGTGCTTTCCGACATTCCAACCTATCGCGAACTCTGGGAAGGAGCTGCGTTGTTTGCGCAGCCGGATTGTCCCGGCGCATTTGCGCAGGCCATCAATCGGCTCATCTCAGAGCCGCGGTTGAGACGGCGGCTCGTTCAACGAGCTCACGAGAAAGCGCAGTCGCTGTCGCCTGAACGGCAGGTCGCGAGCATGTTGAAGGTCTATTCGGCCGCATCGTCAGCGGCCGCAGATCGCAGGCTGACCACCATGGTGCAGCAATGAGGTTTCTGTTCTACACGCAGTCGCTGATTTCCGACTGGAACCATGGCAACGCGCATTTCCTGCGCGGCATCATGCGTGAGCTCATCGCCAGAGGCCATGAGGCGCTTGCGCTCGAACCCGAGGCATCATGGAGCCGGCTCAACCTGATCGCCCAGTGCGGCCGAGCTGCAATAGATCGCTTCCGCAGGGATTTCCCCGAACTGCGGACGATCATCTACGACGACGATTTTGCCCATGAAGAGCTGATCGCCGAAGCCGACGTCGTTCTCGTCCACGAATGGAACGAACCCTCGCTGGTGGAACGCATCGGCCGCGTCCGCCGCCTGGGCGGCAGGTTCACTCTTCTTTTCCACGACACCCACCACCGCGCCGTCTCCGCGGCGCAGGATATCGCCAGTTTTCCCCTCGATGACTTCGACTGCGTCCTTGCCTTTGGCGCAACCTTGCGGGAGCGCTACGATCGCGCCGGCTGGGGGCGCCGCGCGTTCACCTGGCATGAGGCGGCGGATGATCGGCTATTCCGCCCTCTTGAAGGAACCGATCCGCCGGGCAGGCTGGTGTGGATCGGCAACTGGGGCGACGAAGAGCGAACGGAGGAACTTGAAACCTTTCTGATCGAGCCGGTTCGGCGGCTTTCCCTGAACGGAAACGTGTATGGCGTGCGTTACCCGCCCTCCGCCATCGCCAAGCTCGAAAGAAGCGGGCTCCACTATCGCGGCTGGATTGCCAATGCGGACGTTCCACGAGAATTCGCACAGCACAGGGTGACGGTTCACGTGCCCCGGCGCCCATATGTGAATTCGCTGCCAGGGATCCCGACGATACGCGTCTTTGAAGCGTTGGCATGCGGAATACCGCTCGTTTCATCGCCGTGGAGCGACGACGAAGGCCTGTTTCGTGCCGGTCGCGATTTTCTTGTGGCCCGAAATGGCCAGGAGATGGCCGGTCTTTTGACGCAAGTGCTGAGTGATGTGGACTTTTCAGCCGAACTCTCTGCCGCTGGCCTCGAAACCGTCAGGAAGCGGCACACGTGCCGGCACAGGGTGTCGGAGCTCTTGTCCATACTGGATGAAGTCGGCGCCTATCGCCCGTCCGATCACGCCCGGTCAAGGGAGGCTGCGGGATGAACATTGCGTTCTACGGTTCAAGCCTGCTTTCGTCCTACTGGAATGGCGCGGCGACCTACTATCGCGGGCTGCTGCGCGCACTGGCGGCCCGCGGCTACGAAATCACTTTCTTCGAACCCGACGTCTACGATCGTCAGCAGAACCGCGACATCGACCCTCCGGACTGGTGCGAGGTTGTGGTCTACGATGGAACGCTGGCAGGGCTGGCGATGGTGGCGGTTCGTGCCGCCCATTTCGATGTCGTGATCAAGGCAAGCGGCGTGGGGTTCGAAGACGATGCCCTCATGGAGCGGGTGTTCGCAGCAGCGCGCCCATCGGCATTGAAAATCTACTGGGACGTAGATGCACCGGCGACGCTTGCGCAATTGCGCAGCGGTCCGGACCACCCATTGCGTCGGGCGCTGCGGACGCTCGATCTGGTGCTCACCTACGGCGGCGGAGAGCCGGTTGTGAAGGCCTATCGCGCACTCGGTGCGAGCGCTTGCGTGCCCATCTACAACGCGTTGGACGCCACAACGCATCATCGGGTTGCCGAGGATCCGTTTTTCGCGGCGGAGCTGGCCTTCCTCGGCAATCGCCTTCCCGACAGGGAACGCCGCGTCGAGGAATTCTTTCTCCGCCCGGCTGGCCTGTTGCCGCAAGCTGCGTTCCTGATCGGCGGGGCCGGCTGGTCGGAAAAGCCGATGCCCGACAATGTCCGCAACATCGGCCATGTGTCCACGCGCGACCACAACGCGTTCAATTCAACCCCCAAGGCCGTGCTCAACATCAGCCGCGACAGCATGGCCGAGACGGGCTTTTCGCCGGCGACCCGCGTTTTCGAAGCGGCAGGAGCCGGCGCGTGCATCATCACCGACGCGTGGGAAGGCCTGGACCTATTCCTCCGCGAGAACTGCGAGGTCCTGGTCGCCCGAGACGGCAAGGACGTTGCCGATGTATTGTCGGGGTTGAGCGACGAAAGGGCCCGGGAGATCGGTGAAGCCGCGCGCGAGCGTGTGCTGCGCGAGCATACATACGAGCTTCGCGCCGCCGAGGTCGACAAGCTGCTCCGAGCACAGTTGCAGCGTCGTTCCATAGAGGCCGCAGAATGAACGCCGGAGGTCTTCACATAGTCGTTCTAGGGCTTTCGCTTTCCTCCTCATGGGGAAACGGCCACGCGACCACCTATCGCAGCCTGATAAGGGGGCTGCGAGCCATCGGGCAGCGCGTGTCCTTCCTGGAGCGGAATACCCCATGGTACGAGGCGCACCGCGATCTCCCGGCTCCCGACTTCTGTGATCTCGCCTTTTACGAAGACGTGGAAGAACTTCGCAGCCGCTACGGAAACCTGATCGCAACTTCCGATGCTGTGATCGTCGGATCTTTCGTCCCCGACGGAGTGAACGTCATCGACCTGGTGGCGCAGCTTCGGCCAAAGCGTTTCTGCTACTATGATATCGATACGCCGGTGACCCTGGCGAGGCTTGCAGGTCGGGATGCGGGCGCAGAGCAATATGTAGCTCTCAGGCAGTTGCCGCTCTTCGACATCTGTTTTTCGTTCACTGGCGGTCCCACCTTGAGACATCTGGAAGAGTTGGGCGCGGCTCGCGTCGTCGAGCTCTACTGTTCGGTCGATCCATCCCGGTATCGCAACACGGCTGAACCCATCCAATGGGATCTCGGCTATCTCGGCACCTATAGCGACGACCGGCAGGAGAAGCTGGAAAGCCTGCTCCTGAACGTCGCAAGAGCGATGCCGAACAGGCTTTTCGTGGTGGCGGGATCACGATATCCGCCCGGCATAAAGTGGCCGCCAAACGTCGACCGCATAGAACATCTGCCGCCCGAGAAGCACGCGTCGTTCTACAGTCGCCAGCGCTTTACGCTGAACATTACCCGGCAGGACATGGTGCAGGCGGGCTGGTCGCCGAGCGTGCGCATATTCGAGGCGGCCGCATGTGAAACGCCGATCATTTCCGACTACTGGCACGGGTTGGACGAGCTATTGCCGATCGGCGTCGCGGTGATAGTAGCGCGCTCCACGGCCGATGTGGTGGCGGCTCTCGACAGTGTTTCCGAGCGCGAGCGCGCGAGTATAGCTGCAGAAGCAGGCGCAAGGGTCATGCGAGGCCACACCGCTGAAAGGCGAGCCCGGCAGTTGCTCGACGATCTGCTATCCATCGAACCACGCAGCGCAGGCCAAGTCCGAACGGGAGGGCCAAATGCAGCGAATCCGGTCGCAACAGCCTGGTAGTTCAATATTGGTGGCAGGGGGCGCCGGTTTCATCGGCACCAATCTTTGCGAAACGCTGCTCCGGGAAGGTCACGAGGTATTTTGCGTCGATGATTTCGTGACCGGCACCGTCGCATCGGTTTCACGTCTGTCGCAACACGCCAAGTTCACCTCGATTGTCCACGACATATGCCATCCGCTCGTTATCGATCGCAAGCTGGCCGCGATCTACAATCTTGCCTGCGCGGCCTCGCCGCCGGCCTACCAGGCAGATCCGGTTCACACGATGATGACGAATGTGTTGGGAACGAAGAACCTTCTCGATCTCGCCCAAGAGCACGGCGCCGTGCTGGTCCAGGCATCGACCAGCGAGATTTACGGAGATCCCGAACAGCACCCGCAGCAGGAGACATACCGTGGCCTCGTAAACTGCACGGGTCCGCGTGCTTGCTACGACGAAGGCAAACGGGCGGCGGAGGCGCTGTGTTTCGACTATTTACGCGCCGGCAGGGCAGATGCGCGGGTCGCAAGGATATTCAATACCTACGGCCCCTATATGCGGCCTGACGACGGGCGCGTGGTGTCCAACTTCATCGTTCAGGCGCTCTCCGCGCGGCCGATAACAATCTATGGCGAGGGATGCCAGACGCGGTCCTTCTGCTATGTGGCCGACCTTGTGGACGGCCTCAGGCGGCTGGCAAATGTGGAGCCCAACCCGCAGACCGCCATCAATCTCGGGAACCCTCAGGAGTATACGGTTTGTGAGCTCGCGGACGAGATCATACGGCTGATCCCCCATCAGGTTCGGAAGGTGAACAGGCCGCTGCCGATCGACGATCCGAAACACAGGCGGCCGGATATCCGCCTCGCCAGGGAGATTCTGCGATGGTCGCCTCGGGTTCAATTGTCCGAGGGTTTGGCCCGAACCATAGACTGGTTTCGCCAGTGTTTGCCCGCTGCGGATGCCAACGAGGCGCGCCAGCCGGCAAAGACCATGATGGGCGAGGGCGCCGGTCGCTAGCGCCAGGCTTTTTCGTTCTTTTCCTGATAATCGCGAAATGCCTTGGCCAGCCCGCCAAGCACTTCGGCCGAGGTTTCGAACATTGCCTTCAGTTGCGGCTCATTGATCTTCTGTATGTCTTCGCGAAGATGGTCTTTCAGTTCCTCAAGCGCCTTTTGCATCTTCTGGACATGGTGGCGAGGATCGGAAGCGGTTTCCACGGCGATCTCCTTGTGTTGGCGTTCTGAACGGGTCGGAACCCTGTTCCGGAGTCTACTGAATTAGAACAACGGTTCCGGATTAGAGTTCCGCGACTGGGGAGGAGCGGCGGAGACCGTTACGCAGGAGGAAAACGGAACCAGGCGCCGCTGGGTGAGTTGAGTGACCGGGTGCGGGACGTCTGAGAAAGGCTGTGTCCCGGGCAGGAGAGCAGTCGGGAGCCCGAGTAAACGATGGAAAAGATACCCGCCAATAAGGCAAAGCAGGCCCGACGTGGTGTCCACGTTTTGGTCATTCTCCTCGTCGCGTTGGTGCTGGCAGGAGTGGTTTGGATAGGGGTCGAATACTTCGTGCCCCGCTGAAGACACTTGGGGGCCAGAAGCACCCAAGAACGTGGCAGCCCAGCCTCCGCCGCTCCCGAGACTTCTTTCACAAGTGATGGAACCACGACCGCGTGGAGCGATTACGCCCCATCGCTGCGGAATTCTGGGGAGCTTGATGCCGAACCGTCCTTCGAAAACCGGCTTGAGCCGGCGCAACTTCATGGTCGGAACGGCTACCGCTGCGGCCTCCATACCGTTGCTGGCCACGCGTGCCGCAGGCTCCCCGCCGGAACAATCACCTCGCCATTCAGGGCCGGTCAGCCTGACCATAAACGGTCAGCGCCACGACCTGGCTCTCGACCTCAGGACAACGCTTCTCGACGCGCTCCGGGACCACGTCGGGCTGACAGGAACCAAGAAGGGCTGCGACCACGGCCAGTGCGGCGCCTGCACCGTCCTGATGGACGGAATGCGTGTACTTTCCTGCCTGACATTTGCGGTCATGGCCAGCGGACGCCAGGTCACGACGATCGAGGGATTAGCCAAAGAGGGCGGTCCGCTTCATCCCATGCAGCAGGCCTTCGTGGATTGCGATGCGTTCCAATGCGGCTACTGCACGCCGGGGCAGATCATGTCAGCCATTGGATGCGTGCGCGAGGGACACGCCGCATCTGAAGCGGACATAAGAGAATACATGAGCGGAAATCTCTGCCGATGCGCGGCCTACCCGAACATCGTGGCCGCCATTCTCCAGGCGCGAGACGAGACGAAGGGGGCCTAGATGCGGCCCTTCAGCTACAGCAAGCCCGAAAGTGTCGCCGAGGCGATAGAGATGGCGGCGGAACTGAGCGACGCCGAGACGCCGCCGACACGATCCCGCGCCCAATTCATCGCCGGCGCTACGAACCTGGCCGACTACATGAAGCTCGGCGTGGCGGCACCGGAGCTTTTGATCGAGCTGAACGGACTTTCCGATCCCGCGCTGAGGCGCATCGACGTCTCGGACGAAGGCATACGCTTCGGCGCCCTGGTCCGCATGAGCGAAGCCGCTGATGACGAGACAGTGAAGCGGCATTATCCCGTGATCGCGGAGAGTCTCAAATTCGCCGCGAGCGGACAGATACGCAACGCGGCCACACTGGCGGGTAACATCCTCCAGCGCCCTCGATGCGAGTATTTCCGGGATATTTCGTGGCCATGTAACAGGCGCAGCCCCGGATCGGGTTGCGCAGCCATGGAAGGCATAAACCGGCAACATGCAGTGCTCGGCACAAGCGAGCACTGCATCGCCACCTACCACGGAGATTTTGCGCAGGCTCTGATCGCGCTTGGCGCGACCGTGGAGATCGAGGGCCCCGGTGGCACGAGGCAGCTCAGCTTTTCTCGTCTGCATCGGCTCCCCGCCGACACTCCAGACATTGAGACCAACCTCGCGCCGGACGAGATCATAACCGGCATCTCTGTTCCGGCCGGACCCTGGACGCAACGATCGCGATACCTGAAGGTTCGCGACCGCGAGTCCTATGCCTTTGCACTCGCGTCTGCTGCCGTCGCGCTGCAGCTGTCGCAAGACACGGTTCAAGAAAGCCGCATAGCGCTCGGTGGGGTGGCAACCATTCCGTGGCGCGCCCGGCAAGCGGAGGACGCCTTGCGAGGCCGCCGACTGGACGAAGATGCCGCCCACGCAGCAGCCGAGGCAGCGTTTGCCGGTTCCAGGCCACGCGGTGGGAACGCCTTCAAGGTGCCGCTGGGCAAGCGAACCCTCGTGCGAGCTCTGCTTGAGGCGCGCGACATGAGGATTTCGACATGAGCAAGGAAGCGCCCGCGCCCAAGGAAAACATGGGGACGCCTGTACCGCGCATCGACGCGGTACTCAAGGTTACGGGCCGGGCGTCTTATCCGGCCGATATTCCACTGGCCGATGTCGCCTTTGGCGTGCTGGTCACCAGCACCATCGCCAAGGGTGCCATAGCTGCGCTGCACACAAGCGACGCCGCCCGGGTGCCCGGCGTTCTCGGCATTTTCAGCCATGGCGACATGGCCGGCGTGGAGCCGCCGAAATTCGGAAGCGCGGCAAGTTCGATCGGACCGCTCCACAGCGATCGGATATTCCATGACGGACAGATCATAGCGCTGGTCGTCGCCGAAACCTTCGAGTCGGCCAGGGAAGCAGCCATGCTCGTCCGTGCCGAGTACGACAAGGAGCGGCCGAGCGCCGGCTTCGACTCGCCAGACACGGAAACGACGCCCGCGGCCGGCGCGACACCATTTTTCGGCGAAGATGTCCACGCCGGCGACTTCGCCGCTGCGTTCGCCGCCGCTCCGGTCAAGATTGATGAGCGCTATTCCACCCCCACGCAGCACCACAACCCGATCGAGCTCTTTTCCACCACCGCCGCCTGGAGTGGCGACCAACTGACGGTTTACGAGCCCACCCAGAACGTGACCGGATGGAAATCGGAGCTTGCACGCCAACTCGGCATCAGCCCCTCCAGGGTGCGTATCGTGAGCCCCTTTGTCGGGGGCGCATTCGGTTCTAAAGGGCCGATGACGGCGAGAACTGCAATTGTTGCCGTCGCCGCGCGGCGCCTGGGCCGCCCGGTGCGTTGCGTGGTCACCAGAATGCAGGCCTACGGGACCCAGACATATCGCGCCGAGACCAGGCACCGCGTCAGGATCGGAGCCGACAGGGAAGGCCATATCACGGCGTTCGGGCATGAGGGCTGGGAGGTCACTTCCCGACCCGATCCCTATGTCGTGGGCGGCACGACAGCGACCGGCCGGATGTATGCATATGGCTCGGTCGCGACTCACGTGTCCCTGGTTCACGCCGACCGTAACACGCCGGGCTACATGCGCTCGCCGCCCGAGACGCCTTACGTCTACGCGCTGGAAAACGCGATGGACGAAATGGCCGTCGCACTTGGCATGGATCCGGTTGAATTCCGCCGGATCAACGAGCCGGTCAGGGAGCCGATCGGCGGCAAGCCGTTCTCGAGCCGCTCGCTCCTCAAGTGCTACGATGAAGCGGCCAAGGCCTTCGGCTGGTCCGACCGCGACCGCGCGATAGGCTCCATGCGCGACGGGGACTGGCTGATCGGCATGGGATGCGCGACGGCCGTCTATCCGACGAACGTCGCTCCTTGCGCGGCGCGGGTTCAGCTGACCGCGGAAGGCAATGTGCGGGTGCAATGCGGCTCGCATGAAATCGGCACGGGTATCCGCACCGTCGCCGGCCAGATGGCCGCCGAGAGGCTGGGGGTCGATATGGCCAAGGTTACCGTCGAGATGGGCGACAGCGCCTTGCCACCGGCGCCCGTATCAGGTGGATCCAACTCGACTGCGAGCGTTTGCTCCGCCGTCATGAAGGGCTGTGAGGCCATTCGATCCCGGCTGTTTTCGGCAGTGACCGGCGAGGGGGCGCCCCTTGCGGCAGCCCACAACAGCGAGCTGGAGCTCGCCCACGGGAAAGTGATCGCCGAGGACGGGAGAACGGTCGATCTGGCCGACGCCTTTGCAATCCTGCAGACCCAGGTCATCGAAGAGTATGCTGAGTTCGCTCCAAAAGGTGCGTCGCCGCAAGCGCTCAAAAAGCTATATGCGGGGCGCCCCGAGTTCCGCGGGGGCGACCGCGATGACGCTGTCAAATACGCTTTCGGAGCCGAGTTCATCGAAGTTCGCATTCACAGCCGGACGCGCGAGATACGGACCCCGCGCATAGTCGGGGGCCTTTGCTGCCGGGCGCATCATGAATACGCGGACCGCCCGGAGCCAGCTGATGGGCGGTATGATATGGGGCATAGCATCGGCGCTTCACGAGCAAACCGAACTTGATCCCCGCAATGCCAGATATGTGAACAAGGATCTGCAGGACTACCTTGTGCCGGTCAACGCCGACATCGGCGAGGTCGAAGTCATCCTGGTTCCGGAGTTCGATCCGGACGTAAATCCGGCAGGAGTCAAGGGTTTGGGCGAACTTGGCAACGTCGGTACGGCAGCGGCCATAGCGAGCGCCGTCTATCATGCCACCGGAATTCGGATACGAGACCTGCCGATCAGGCTGGACGATCTGCTGGTCTAGGCCTCCAGGCCGGGGAGGTGCGAGCGGAACCTTTTTGTTTGGGTCGCGTTTTTTCTGGACGTCCGAAAAGGGCCAGCCCGCACGATAATCGCTTAGAGGCCCATCCCCCCACGATCATCGCAGGCATTGAGCTCCACGGACAGTTTCCCTTGGAGAAGACAATGAGACGCTATCTCTCGACACTCGCATGCTCGGCATTGCTCGGCATTGGCACGCTCTGCGGCACTTCCGCTTTCGCCGGGGTCATGGTTCCCGATATCGCCCCGATGGCTGGGCCGAGCCAGGGCGGTCTTGACACGGCCCTGCTGATACAAAGGCCATCCGACGGCGCAAGCGGCCTTCAGTTCGTTCACGGCGGTGGCGGTGGCGGTGGCCATGGCGGCGGCGGCGGTATGGGCGGCGGCCACGGCATGGGTGGCCACGGCATGGGCGGAGGCATGGGTGGCAACTTCCACGGCATGGGTGGTTTCCATGGCATGGGCGGCTTCCATGATGGCCGCTTTGATCATGGCCGCCACTTCCGCAACGATGGCTTCTTTAACGGTGGCGGCGCCTTCTTCGGATTCGGCCCGTGGTATCCTGTCTGCGACCCCTATTACGCTAACGTCTACGGGACCTGCTATCCGGGATACTACTGATCGCGCCGGATCCCGCGCGCTACCTGCCCAGACTTGCTAGGGGCAGCCAAGACACCGGAGCCCGCCACCTGGACACATGCGGCGGGCCCTCATGTTTGCGCGTCGGCGAAAGCCGAACGGTTCAGCTCTTTCGCTTCTTTCCGTTCGGGCGGATTATACCTTCCTGCTCCAGGCTCCGGCGCAGCAGACCGGCCAGGTCCTTCACGCTCTCCTTCGGGCGCGGGGCGGGCTTCGGCATCGCCTTGCCTGTGCGTTTCGACTCGACAAGTTTCCGCAGCGCGTCCTCGTACTCGTCCTCGAACTTTGATGGGTCGAAGTGGGTCGCCTTCTTGTCGATGAGCAGACTGGCGATCTCGGTCATGTCCGGGTCGATCTTCACGTCTTCAAGCTCCCCGAAGACCTTCGATGCTGGCACGACCTCCCTGGCGTCGCGCAGGATCGTCAGCAGGATGCCCTTGCCCAGCGGCTCCAGCAGAACGTGCCGCTCGCGTTGCCACAGCACGACCGTGGCGAGCGCGACCTTGTTCGTCTTGACCATCGCGTCCCGAAGCAGGCTGAACGGATCCGTGGAAGGCTTGTCGGCCGGCGAGAGGTAATAGGGCTTTTCGTAGTAGAGCGGGTCGACTTCGGTTCGGTCGACGAAGCCGTCAATGGTCATCACGTGTTGGGAAAGCGGCTTGAGGGCCGCGATTTCCTCGGGTTCGAGCAGCAGATATTCGTTCTTGTCGACCTCGTAGCCCTTGACCTGGTCGTCGGGCTCGACGGTCTTTTGGGTCACTTCGTCGACATAGGCGGCTTTGACCGGCTGCCGGGTCTTTCGGTTCAGGATCCTGAAATGGATCGTTTCCGCCTCGGTCCAGGCACCCGTCAGCCTCACGCCGCAGCTGACATTGCCAAGACGAAGAAAGCCCTTCCACAGGGACCGCACGGCACTCATGACACGCTACTCCACCACAGGGCTGGAGAACGGCTGCCTGCTTCAATCGTTCCGTTTTACTGGTGCGGACGGCGGGACTCGAACCCGCAAGGCCAGAGGCCGGCAGATTTTAAGTCTGCTGCGTATACCATTTCGCCACGTCCGCCTCGGCCGACACTGGTAAACATGCCGGGCGAGATTGCAAGCCCCGGCAATAGACGGGGCCCGGTGGGCAGGCGCGGTTGCTGACATCCGCAGCGATTGGCGGGTCGTTACTTGCCGTCGATGAAGTCGAGCACCGATTTGCTGTAGCCGTCCGGGTCCTGCAGCATGGCGAAGTGACTGACATCGGGAAGGATGATCAGCTTCGCGCCGGGAATCGCCGAGGCCATGTACTCGGTGTGCTCGCGCTTAATCGCCTCGTCATGGTCGCCGGCCACGATTGCCGTCGGTACGGTGATCTTCTCCAGTTGCTCCTTGGTCCAGGCCGGCTGGCTCGCCCACATGTGGCTTATCTGCTCCAAGAAGGCGTCGTATTCATGTGGGGTCCTGGAGAGGCGGGCATAATCCTTGCCCGAGCGGTCGATATAGGCGGCAAAGGTCTTGTTGGTGAGCACGCCGGGATCGACGCCATCGGTGGTCACGTTTGCGGCTTGCGCATAGAGCCTGGTTAGCCGCTCGGGATGGTTCATGGCGATGTCAAGGCCGATGATGCCGCCATCGCTCCAGCCCACAAGCGCCGTCTTGTCGATCTTGAGGTGGTCGAGAAGGGCCAGATAGTCGGATGCCATCAGGTCGTAGCCGAAGGGCTGGTCATTACGGGTCGAGCGGCCGTGGCCGCGGCTGTCGGCAACGATCACCTTGTGCGTCTTCGACAGCGTGGCCACTTGGCTTGCCCAGATGTCGGCGTTGCCGAGCCCGCCATGGATCAGCAGGATCGGGTCGCCGGAGCCATAGACGGCATAATACATCTCGATGCCGTTGACCTTTGCAAAGCCGCTTTCGTTGGCCGGCGGCATGGGCGCCGGCTCGGGCAGGGTTTCCCAGCGCTCCAGCGCCTGGCAAGCGCCGGAGGAAAACAGGGTCAGCAACGCAAACGCCAGTGCAGTCCACAAAGCACGCATTTCCGCCTCCATTGCGATGAAGCAGTGAAGTCACCGCCTTTGCGCAAAAAATGTCAATGGCCGCTCGCTGAAGGCCAAAGTTCCATGCGGGGAAGGCGGCCGGTAGACAGACGAATTCTGGCAGTGAAATTCATGACTTACCGGCCTATCCTGAATCAAAACATCTGCACGGAGCTGATTGCGCGTTCCGGCGGTGGAATTGCCGCCGGGTTGGCTGGTCAAATCGCTGAAGCCTTGGCACAGTCGGCGAAAGAGGAGCTGCATATCATGGCCAAGAATCAGGCTTTCCACGCACCCAAACCCTGGTCGAAAATGGCGCCGACGCTTGTCGACGTTGCGATGGGGCGAAAGCCCGCCGATCTTGTCGTGCGCAATGGCCGCTGGGTGAACGTCCATTCCGGCGAGGTTATCCCGGGCACCGACCTGGCCATCAGCGGCGGGCGTTTCGCCTATTGCGGCCCGGATGCCAGCCACGCCATCGGGCAGGGCACCAAGCTCGTCGATGCCGGGGGGCGCTATCTCGTGCCGGGGCTGTGCGACGCGCATATGCATGTCGAAAGCGGCATGGTGACGGTGACCGAGTTCGCGCGGGCGGTGATCCCGCATGGCACCACCTCGATGTTCATCGACCCGCACGAGATCGCCAACGTGCTGGGTCTCGAGGGCGTGCGCCTCATGCATGACGAGGCAATGGCCATGCCCATCAATGTGGGCGTGCAGATGCCTTCCTGCGTGCCTTCCGCGCCGGGGCTGGAGAATGCCGGTGCCTCGCTGCAGCCGGAGGACGTCGCCGAGGCCATGACCTGGCCAAACATCGTCGGGCTCGGAGAGGTGATGAACTTTCCGGGCGTTGCCGCCAACGACCCTGTCATGGTGGGCGGCATTGCCGAAACGATGAAGGCTGGAAAGACCGTCGGCGGTCACTATGCGTCGCCGGATCTCGGCCGGCCCTTCCACGGCTATGTCGCCGGCGGGCCGGAGGACGACCATGAAGGCACGCGCGTTGAAGACGCTATCGCACGCGTGCGCCAGGGCATGAAGGCCATGCTGCGCCTCGGCTCGGCCTGGTACGACGTCGCCACCCAGATAAAAGCGATGACGGAACAAGGGCTTGACCCGCGCAACTTCATCCTCTGCACCGATGACAGCCATTCCGGCACGCTGGTGCATGAGGGGCACATGGACCGCGTCGTGCGCCACGCCATCGCCCAAGGGTTGAAGCCCGTCACGGCGATCCAGATGGCCACGATCAACACCGCGCAGCATTTCCGGATGGAGCGCGAGCTGGGCTCCATCGCGCCCGGACGCCGCGCCGATTTCCTGATCGTTTCCGACCTGGCGGAAATGAAGATCGACGAGGTTTATGGCCGCGGGGTGCGGCTGGCCAAGAGCGGAAAGCTGGAAGTCGATATCCGCGCCTACGACTATCCGGAGAGCGCCAAGAACACGGTCAAGCTCGGCAAGCGACTGGAGGCGCGCGACTTCGACATCGAGGCGCCCGAAGGCGCCAACGAGGTCCGGGTGCGCGTCATCGGCGTCATCGAGAACCAGGCGCCGACGCGCGCGCTCGAGGCCGACCTCTCGGTCGAGAATGGGCTCGTCGCCATGGACCGCCCCGGCGATGTCTGCCAGATCGCGCTGGTGGAACGCCATCGCGGCACCGGCAGCGTCACCAACGGTTTTGTCTCTGGCTTCGGCTATATGCAGGATTGCGCGCTTGCCTCCACCGTGGCGCATGACAGCCATCACATGATCGTGGTGGGCACCAACAAGGAGGATATGGCCGCGGCCGCCAACCGCCTTGGCGAGATCGGCGGCGGTGTCGTTCTCTATTCCAAGGGCAAGGAACTGGCGGCGGTGGAAATGCCGATCGCCGGCCTGATGTCGGACGAGCGCGCCGAAATCGTCGCGGAAAAGGCCGAGAAGCTGGTGGAGGCCATGCGCGCAATGGGGTGCACGCTCAACAACGCCTATATGCAGCACTCGCTGCTGGCGCTGGTGGTGATCCCCGAACTGCGTATCTCCGACGTCGGCATCATCGACGTGACGAAGTTCGAGAAGGTCGACCTGTTCGTCTGAGCGGCGGCCAGCCGCTTCGGAGAGTTTGGCGGCCTACGTCTTTGGGCCGCCAACCACAACACTCATCACCTCGAACGGCGTGGTGATGACGATTTCGGCGGCGGAGGTGATCGTCTGGGTGATGCCGCCGGCGAGCGTTCCCAGCCGATCCCCCACACCGCGTTCGCCGGTGCCCAAACCGGCATCCTCGTGGAGCTTGTCGCCCAGAAGCTTCACCAGAACCGGGTTGTCGGCGAACTTGGTGTGGTTCAGCGAGTCGCCGGCGGAAACCTGGCTGAGATCCACGACCGTCACGCCGAGGCTCGCAATGTCGGCGGCATCCTTGTAGCCGCCGAGCCGCGGCTTGTTGCCGGCAATGATGCGCGACACTTCCAGTGCGCGGTCGTCACCCGACAGAAGCAGGAAGAATGGCTTGTCGGGCTTGCCGTAGCGACGCATCTGGCTCTTGAACACGTCGACATCGATATCAGGCGAGGCCAACACCACGTCGCCAAGACGGTCGCCCAGGTCGGGGTCGCCAGCAGCGGCGAGCTGCCGCAACGCTTCCATCGTCACCCAGTTGCCCATCGAATGGGCGATGATATCGATGCGCTTGGCGCCGGATCTGGCCACCAGCCGCAGCGTCTCTTCCAGCGCGTCGCGGGCGGCGGTGGCGCTGTTGGTGTCGTAGACGTAATCGACCACTTTGCCGCTGGAGGCCCAGGAGAACAGAACCGGCGTGCCGGAATAGCCGGAATCGTGCGCGATCTGCGTCAGGCGATAGACGGCGCTGTCGAAGGCGGTGTTGTAGCCATGCACGAAAACCAGCGCGCGGCCGCCCCGCGAGCTGATGTCTGCGCGCAGGGATTTTGAGAACTCTTCGGCCTTGTCGAAGGTCGAGACCTTTTCCGCGATGAAATATTTCGCGGGGTCGGGGCTTTGGCCGCGCTTCCGGCGCTCGATGTTTCCCGGCTTGTGGCCGGCCGGAACCGTTATGTCCACGCGTGCGAAGCTGACCGTGGGCGCGCGCTCGCCCGCATAGACTTCCTTGCGGTCTGTAGCCTTTGCGCGCGTGGTGGCCACGAATATTTCATGACGGCCCGCGATGGCGCCCGCGGGAGCCTCCACGACACGGCTGCTGACCAGTTCGCGCATATCCTGGCCGGCACAGCCCGAGATGAGCATAGCCAGCGCAATTGCGCCCAACCCCGCCGCCACACTTCGAGACATCATTTGCTCCGGCCCATCCCCGGCTACCTGATAGCCGCTGGCGCTCGCAGGGTCCAGCCAGGCAGAGGGCGCCGCCAAGCGTGGGCAGGTCGGGTGTTGCAGCCGGGAGACGGGCGGCCGTCAGCGTCCCCAGAAGGTCGGGGTGAAGATGACCAGCACGGAAAGGATCTCGAGACGGCCAAGCAGCATGGCAGCCGAGAGAATCCACTTCGCGGCATCTGGCAGCGTCGCGAAATTGCCCACCGGGCCGATGATCTCGCCCATGCCGGGACCGACATTGGTCAACGCTGTCAGGGCGCCGGTTATGGCGGTCATGAGGTCCAGGCCGGTTGCCGCAAGCAGGATTGTGCCGATGGCCCACAGAACAAGGAAGGCAGCGATGAACAGAACCACGCTGCGTTGCATGTCCTCGCTTATCGTGCGGTCACCATAGCGCACAGGCTGTACCGTGTTGGGATAGATCAGGCGGCGAAGCCCGTTCGCCATCAGCTCGAACAGGATGAGGAACCGATAGGCTTTGATGCCGCCGGTGGTCGAGCCAGAGCAGCCGCCCAGGAAAGTGGCGACGAACAGGCAGGCAACGGCAAACGGCCCCCACTTCGTATAATCGTCGCTGGCGAAGCCGGTGGTGGTGATGATCGAAATGAAGTTGAAGGTCGAGTGGGTGAGGGCGTCGAAGAAGGGAATGCCGAGCTTCACTCGCAGATAGATCGCAACCGACAGGGCGAAGACGACGCAGTAGCCGGCGAAGACGCGGATCTGCGGATCCCTCAGGGCGTCGGTGCGGCCGCGCACCACGAACAGGATCATGATCGAGAACGGCAGGCCGCCGATGAACATGAAGATGGAGGCGATCCACAGGATCGATGGCGTGTTGGTATAGCGCGCAAAGGAGGTGTCGTGGGTCGACATGCCGCCGGTGGCAAGGGTCGACATTGCATGGTTGATCGCGTCGAAGCCCGTCATGCCCGCCGCGGCGTAGCAGATGGCGCATATCGTCACCAGCGACGTGTAGATGACGATGAGGCTGAGCGCGAAAGTGTGGAATCGCGCGAAGGGACGGTCCTCGATGTCGGACGACTCGATCTTGAAATAGGACACGCCGCCGATGTTGAGGAAGGGCAGCAGGAAAAGGCCGAGTGCGATGACCCCGAGGCCGCCAATGAATGTCAGCAGCGAGCGCCACAGCAACAGGCCGGGCGGCGCCTTATCCAGCCCGTTGATAACGGTCGAGCCGGTGGTGGTGATGCCCGAGACGGATTCGAAGAACGCGTCGGCAAGGCTCAGCCCGAGCGACGAGGCCAGAAACGGCACCGCCCCGGCAATGGCCAGCGTGAGCCACAGCAGGTTGACCAGAAGGAACCCGAAACGCGTGGTGGCCTGCGGCGGGCGCCCCTGCGTCGCCAGCGCAACCGCCATGGCAAGCCCGCCCATGAACAGGGCGGAGAACGCGAAGGCGCGCCAGTCCTTGCTGCCGTAATAGAGATCGACCGCCGCCGGAATCAGCATCGCGGCAGAGAGATACATGGCGAAGATCGCAGCAACGTGGATCGCGGCGCGAACGGCGGTTCTATTCACGGAAAGGACCCTGGTTACTCGGAAATCCCCGTTCCATGAACGTGGCGACAAGGTGACGGGGCGGCGACAGTGGCGTCATCTTGGCCAATATGCAATAGGCGGAACCGGCCATCGACAGCTACGTGTCGTTGCGGCCAGGCGATGGCGGCAGTTGTCGTATTCGCATATGCCGGCGCCGGCGTTGACCTCCGCGTGGCGCCTTCGACCAGAATGGAGCGATTTGGCGATGACGAATTTTGTCGAGCGGGTGGATGACGCGACCCGCACACTGCGCGAGCTGTTTGCCGAAACGCCGCTTCAGGAAAATGCATATCTGTCGCGCAAGACTGGCGCCCACATCTTCCTGAAGCGCGAGGACCTGTCGCCGGTGCGCTCCTACAAGATCCGTGGCGCCTTCAATTTCTTCCGCAAGGCGCTCGCCGGCGGCAGCCGAGCCGAACTGTTTGTCTGTGCTTCGGCCGGCAACCACGCGCAGGGCTTCGCCTATGTCTGCCGCCATTTCGGCAAGAAGGGCGTCGTCTTCATGCCGGTGACCACCCCACAGCAGAAGATCGACAAGACGCGGCTGTTCGGCGGCGAGTTCGTGGAAATCCGGCTGGTCGGCGACTTCTTTGACGATTGCTACCGCGCGGCCATCGAATTCACGGAAACGTCGGGTGCGCATCTGGTGCCGCCCTTTGACCACAAGGACATTATCGAGGGGCAGGCGAGTGTCGCCGCTGAAATCGCATCGCAGATGCCCGATGGGCGCGAGCCCGACATGATGTTCCTGCCAATCGGCGGCGGAGGCCTGGCCGCGGGCGTCACCCACTATATGCGCGAGAAAGGAGCCGCCACGCGCTTCGTGTTCTGCGAACCGTTCGGCGCACCAAGCCTCAAGGAAGCGCTGAAGCTGGGCAAACGGGTGAAACTCGACAAGGTCGACAATTTCGTCGACGGCGCGGCGGTGGCCGAAATCGGCCGCGAACCGCTGCGCTACCTCAAGGAGTTTGACGAAGCCTCCGTCAGGCTCGTTCCGGAGAACCGGCTGTGTGCGACGATGATCGAGATGCTCAACGTCGAGGGCGTCGTGCTGGAGCCGGCTGGTGCGCTCTCCATCGATGCGCTCAAGGATTTTCCCAAGAAGGAAATCAAGGGCAAGACCATCGTGCTCGTGATCTCGGGCGGCAATTTCGATTTCGAGCGCCTGCCCGATGTGAAGGAGAGGGCGCTGCGCTTCGAGGGCCTGAAGAAGTATTTCATCTTCCGCTTCCCGCAGCGTCCGGGCGCGCTGCGCGATTTCCTTGAGCTTCTCGGTCCCGACGATGATATCTCCCGCTTCGAGTATCTGAAAAAGTCGGCTCGCAACTTCGGCTCGGTGCTGATCGGTATCGAAACCAAGGACGCCCGCAATTTCGCGGTGCTGGCGAAGCGTTTCCATGAAGCGGGCTGGGCTTACCAGGACATCACAGAGAACGAGACACTCGCCGAATTCATCATTTGAACTGGCGCAGCCGACAAGACCTCCACGGGTCTTCTTTCGCACTGCAACATATATTGGTTGCTTTTTCCGGCCGAATGGGCCATATGCGGCAACATGGGCGCTTGGGCCGGGATTCCGGCTTTCCCGACAGATGGGACAGGTTGCGTCTGCTTTCCTCCGTTTTGATCGAGAGATCACCGGAGAAAAAGCCCTGCGGACATGGTGTTCGCGGGCACGACAGCGCAACCGTGCGGGCTTTTTTCAGCCCGCCGCCTTGTCGTTTCCATAGAGACATTTCGCCGGCAGGTAGCGCCTTGCCGCGATCATCGTTTGCGGCCATGGCCGCGTGAAAGAAGAACAGATTGACGAACGAAAACATTGTCGAGTCGGCAGGTTTTGCCGAACTCGGAATTTCCGGCCCGCTGCTCAAGACTACCGCAGGCGCCGGCTTTGACATGCCGAAGCCGATCCAGGCCGGCGCTATTCCCCCGCTTCTCGAAGGCCGCGATGTGCTGGCCGTGGCCCAGACGGGCTCGGGCAAGACGGCTGCCTTCAGCCTGCCGATCCTGACGAAGATCATCGCGCTTGGCACCAAGCGCCTGCCCAAGACGGCGCGCGCGCTGATCCTGGCGCCGACCCGCGAGCTTGCCGTGCAGATCGAGGAGACGATCCGCGTGCTCACCAAGGGATTGCACGTGTCGACCGCGCTGGTGCTCGGCGGCGTGTCGCGCTTCAGCCAGGTCAAGAAAATGGCGCCTGGCGTCGATGTTCTGGTCGCCACCCCTGGCCGGCTCGTCGATCTCGTCCGCGAGGGCGAGGTGAGCCTGCAGGAAACGCGCTGGCTGGTGCTCGACGAGGCCGACCGCATGCTCGACATGGGCTTCATCCATGATGTGAAGCGGCTGGCCAAGGCCACCCACAGGGACCGCCAGACGGCGCTGTTCTCGGCCACCATGCCCGAAGAAATCGCGGCGCTGGCCGAAGGCATCATGAAGCAGCCCGTGCGCGTCGAGGTGGCGCCGCAGGGCACGACGGCCGCCGAGATCAAGCAGAGCGTCGTGCTTGCCCGCACCAAGCAGAAGCGCAAGATCCTCTCCACCATGCTGGCAGATGAAGCGATGCGTCAGGTCATCGTGTTCGCGCGCACAAAGCACGGCGCCGACCGTGTCACCCGCGATCTCGAGCGCGACGGTTTCGAGGCCGCTGTCATCCACGGCAACAAGTCGCAGAACGCACGCCAGAAGGCGCTGAACGGTTTCCGCGATGGCTCCGTGCGCATCCTCGTCGCCACCGACATCGCCGCCCGCGGCATCGACGTTCCGGGCATCAGCCATGTCGTTAACTTCGACCTGCCGGACGAGGCAGAAAGCTATGTCCACCGCATCGGCCGTACCGGCCGCAACGGCGCTGACGGCATCGCCATCACGCTGTGCGACCCCACCGAAAGCGCCAAGCTGCGTCAGGTTGAGAAGATCATTCGCATGAAGCTGCCGGTGGCGGCCGATCATCTCGACCAGCCTGACCCCAAGCCGGAACCGCGTGCGGCGATGGAGCCTGCGAACGATCGAAACGCTCCGCGCGCTGACAAGCGCCCGCAGGGGCAGAAGCCGCGCGGCAACGGTTTCGGCAAGAAGCTGTTTTCCGGCCGGCCGGCCGACGACAGGCCGGAAGGACGCAAGCCGTCCCGGCCCAAGCGCCGTGGCTTCGGCGGGCGCAAGCCGGCGACGCGAGCCGCCTGACGGCTAACAGTCTGTCGGCCTCACCACAGGGCTGGTGAATGAACATATTCAAGCGGCCGGAGTGCTTTGCTCCGGCCGCTTTCTATTGCACCACGGCCTTGATCCAGACTTCGATCCGCTGCGCCAGGAAACGCGTCGTGGACGGCGACCGCACGTCGCCGGCTATGACGTGGTTGTCCGGGTCGCCGGATGTTTCGACCGGCACGAGCTCATGATAGCTGCCCCAGCGCGCCGCTATCTGGCGCGTCAGGTCCTGGCGGGTGACGCCGTCGAGATCCGAGAAGATGAAGAGGGCAGGGATCGTGATGTTCTCCACCGGCGTCTCGCTCGCGAGCTTGGTCAGGGCGGCCATCGGCAGCGTGGCGCTGGTCGGGTAACGCGTGGTCCAGAATTGTTCGTGTTGCGAATTGCGCGGCTCGAAGCTTCGCTCCTTGCCGGCGACCAGTTCGGCGATCTGCTTGCCCCAGGGCAGCGTCAGGATTTCGGCGCCTGCGGCCCGAACGCCGAAATTCGGCGAGATCAAAGCCATGGCCACGACGCCATCCGAAGCGCCTTGCTCGGCGGCCGCATGCACGGCCAATGCCGCACCCGTCGAGGTGGCGATGACGACGACCTTTTCACCGATCTCGCGGCCGATGGCGATGGCCTCGGCATAATCGTTGATCCAGTCGTTGACCGTGGCCGTGCCCATGGCAGCTCCGTCCTGCCCGTGACCGGTCAGTCGCGTGTAGAAGAGGTTGGCATCGAGTGCGTCGGCCACTTCGTCGGGCAGCGGTCGCACCTCGGCCTTGGAGGCGGAAAAGCCGTGGACGTAGACGATGGAAATCGGCGTCTTCGCGTGGATCAGCGGATTTGCCCAGACGATCTCCTTTTCCAGCCCGTTGCGGATGCCGGCCAGCTTGCCTTCGGTTCGCTCGAGATAGGCCTCCGGATCGTCGCCGATGGCGCTCGGGTCGAATGTGATGCGCGTGTCGACCGTCACGCGCGGGCCGAGCGCAAAGGCTGCGACGAGTGCCGCAAGCAGGATCAGAATGGCAATGGTTATGCGGCGGCTCAAGGCAAGTCCTCCAGAAGCCGATCGGTCGCCGATGCGGCCGAATCGAGTCCCTGACCTACAGATTTCCTGAATCCACGCCAAGCGCCAATAGCGATAGACGGCGTGAGCGCCTTGGCTGCTCAGTCTCGCCGCTTGCGCCCGGCGGCCATGGGGCGCTTGTCCCATCCGGTCATCTTGTGGATCAGCCAAAACCGCAGTTCGAACGGCAGCATGCGCAGCAGCTTCAGCGAAATGGTAAAGCGGCGCGGGAAGCTGGTTTCGAACCCGCCGCTGCGCACAGCGCGAGCTATTCGCTGCGAAGCGTCTTCCACGGGAATGAGCGCGGGCATTGAAATGCGCGTCTTCTGCGTCAGCGGCGTGTCCACGAAGCCGGGATTTACCACCTGCAGTCGCACGTTCATCTTGTCGAAGTCGTGCTTCAGCGCCTCGGCGAGGTTGTTCAGCGCCGCCTTCGAGGCTCCATAGGCGCCGGCCGACGGCCAGCCGAAATAGGAAGACGCCGAGCCGACAAGCACGACGTGGCCGCGCCCGCGGTGCCGCATGCGTTCCACTACCGGCACCAGCCCGTAGAGAACGCCGAACAGATTGACGTCGAAAGTGTTGATGATGTGGAGGGCGTCCAGGCGCTCGCCGCGCGTCGGGAAGTAATTGCCGGCGCTGAAGATGGCCAGCACGATCTCGCCCACGTCGCGCTCGATGGCCGCCACGGTGTTTCGCATGCCATCTTCATCGGTCACATCGCAGAAAAACGGCACGATGCGCCCGGGCAAGTGTGCAGTTTCCTCGACCAGCGTGTGAAGGCGGTCTTCGTCTCGGGAAGTAACGGCGACAGTATAGCCAGCGGTTGCAAGATCACGTGCAAGGAACCGCCCGATGCCGGTGCTGGCGCCGGTAATCCATGCCACGCCGTCCTTCGGGTCGGCCCGGTAAAGTACTGCCATGCCGTGAATCGCCCCTCTCAGTCCCCAATATAAGTACCCCTGCCGTTCGGCGATGGGAAGGGGGCCGTCGAGTCAATTGGCCAGTAGCGGGCGACAATCGTTCCCCTCGCGTCCCGCTCGACGGAAATTGAATCGGGCTTGCCTCTGGACCAGGCAATTTCATCTCTTGAAAGCCCGGTCGCTGGTTTTTACTCTGTCGCTTGAAAGAAAAGGAATTTTTCCATGCATCGTTCGGTGATCGACGTAATCGGCAACACGCCTTTGATCAGGCTCAATCGGGCTTCGGAGGAAACCGGTTGCGAAATCCTCGGCAAGGCCGAGTTCATGAATCCGGGGCAGTCGGTCAAGGATCGTGCCGGCCTGTTCATCATTCGCGACGCCGAGGAAAAGGGTTTGCTGAAGCCGGGCGGCGTTATCGTCGAGGGCACGGCCGGCAACACCGGCATCGGGCTCACCGTGGTCGCCAAGGCGCTCGGCTACCGCACCGTCATCGTCATTCCCGACACGCAGAGCCAGGAAAAGAAGGATGCGCTGCGCCTGCTCGGCGCGGAACTGATCGAGGTTCCGGCCGTGCCTTACAAGAACCCGAACAATTATGTGAAGGTTTCGGGCAGGCTTGCCGAGCAACTGGCCAAGAGCGATCCCAACGGCGCGATCTGGGCAAACCAGTTCGACAATATCGCCAATCGCGACGGCCACATCCACACCACGGCGCAGGAAATCTGGAAGCAGACCGAAGGCAAGGTCGACGGCTTCGTCTCGGCCGTGGGCACCGGCGGCACGCTTGCCGGTGTCGCCGCGGGCTTGAGAGAAAAGAACCGCAACGTGAAGATCGCGCTCGCCGACCCGCTGGGCGCGGCGCTCTACAGCTATTACACCAGCGGTGAGTTGAAGGCCGAGGGCAGCTCCATCACCGAGGGCATAGGGCAGGGGCGCATTACCGCCAACCTGGAAGGTTTTACCCCCGACTTCTCCTATCAGATCCCCGACGCCGAAGCGCTGCCGATCATTTTTGACCTAGTGCAGGAGGAGGGCCTGTGCCTCGGCGGCTCCACTGGCATCAACATCGCGGGCGCCGTCCGGCTGGCGCGCGATCTCGGTCCCGGCCACACCATCGTGACGGTGCTGTGCGACTACGGTACGCGTTATCAGTCGAAGCTGTTCAATCCCGACTTCCTGCGCACCAAGGATCTGCCGATCCCCGAATGGATGGATCGCCAGACTGAAATCCCGGTGCCTTTCGAGGCGGTGGCGTAATGGCGCACGACACCTACGCAGTCTTCCGCGACGACGCCTATCTCGCGGAAGCCGAAGCACAGGTCGTGGCCGTGAACGATCGCGGCGGCATCATTCTCGACCGCACGATCTTTTACGCCACCTCCGGCGGCCAGCCGGGCGACACCGGCTTGATGACCCGCGCCGATGGCAGCCGCATCGCCATTGCGGCCACCATCACGGGCGAAACCAAGAACGAGATCATCCACGTTCCCGCGGCGGGGCAGCCGCTGCCCGAACCGGGCGAAAAGCTGGCGCTCGCCATCGACTGGCCTCGGCGGCATCTCTTGATGCGCATGCACACGGCCTGCCATCTGCTCACGGTCGTGTGCCCGTTTCCGATCACCGGCGCTTCGGTGGCGGAGGACGATTCCCGCGTCGATTTCGACATTCCGGATGCAGGCTTCACCAAGGAAGACGTGACGGCCTGGCTGATGGAACTGATCGCCGCCGACCATCCGGTGTTCACAAGGCTTATCTCGGATGACGAGCTTGCCACCAATCCGGGCCTCGTGAAGTCCAAGAATGTCAGGCCGCCGACCGGAAACGGCCAGATCAGGCTGGTCTGCATCGGCGAGGACGGGTTGGTCGACAGCCAGCCCTGTGGCGGCACGCATGTGCGCAGCACCGGCGAGATCGGCGAAATCCATATTGGAAAAATTGAGAAGAAGGGCCGCGAGAACCGTCGCTTCCGAATCCGCTTCGGAGCGCCGCCTGCCCAGTGAAGGTGACCGGGTGGTCCGCCCAGGCACGTAAGGTTACACGGCGCCTCGGGGGTTGGCGGGGTTCTTGCAACCGAAATTGATTCAACGCGATGCCAATATGTTGCATCATGCCGGCGAGAGGAGTCGCCGGCCGGTTCAACCTCATGTTGCGCTGGATCAAGGCGCTTCATGAAACGCCGTTATAGCTTGGCGCCAAAATGGGAAACACGGCCGCATGCCTGTCCGGCGCCCCCATCGCGGCCACCGAGGGAGTGAGAAATGTCCGAGACCAGTCCGTTCGTCGTCGATGCCGATTGGCTCCAATCCCGCCTCGGCACGCCGGGACTGTCGATCGTTGATGCTTCCTGGTACCTGCCAGCCCAGAAGCGGGACGCGCGGGCCGAATACGATGCGGCGCATATCCCCGGCGGCGTTTTTTTCGATCTGGACCTCGTGGTCGATGTGGACTCCAGCCTTCCCCACATGCTGCCGCGCCCTGGGATATTTGCCCAGCACGCCAGTTCCATGGGCATCTCCGCCGACGACACGATCGTGGTCTATGATGGCCCGGGCTTCTTTTCCGCTCCGCGGGTCTGGTGGATGTTTCGCGTGATGGGGGTTTATCAGGTCTTCGTGCTGGACGGCGGCTTCGACCGCTGGAAGGCGGCGGGGCGGCCGGTGACAACTGAGCCGACCAAGATCGCTTCGGGTTTCTTCCACGCCAATTTCGACGCCAGCCGCGTCGCCTCTCTGGCCGACATGCGCCGCATCGTGGAAACCGGCGAAAGCCAGATCGCCGACGCGCGCTCGCACGCCCGGTTCACGGCAGCCGAACCGGAGCCTCGGCCTGGCCTGCGCTCCGGCCACATGCCGGGCGCGAAGAACGTGCCCTATTCCTCACTGTCCGAGAATGGCGAGTTCCTTCCGCTGGAGCGCCTTGTAGAGGTGCTGGAGGACGCCGGATTGGACCTGACCAAGCCGGTGGTTACTTCCTGCGGATCCGGCGTTACGGCAGCGGTAATCACGCTGGCGCTCGAAAGCCTCCGCCACCGCGATCACAAGCTCTATGACGGCTCCTGGGCCGAGTGGGGCGCGCAAGCAGACACGCCGGTGGTGACCGGCGAGGACTGAGCATGACCGAACATGAGAATTCAACAACCGTGCCCGTCACGGTGACTTTCCTCGAAATGGCGGCGCCATTGGCGCACTACCCACCGCTGCCGCTCAACAAGCAGATCGCCCTTTTGCGGGCACGCAACATCCCGCTGCACTTCTATCGCTATCTGATGGACCGCGTGGGCCGCAAATGGCACTGGGTGAACGCCCTGCGCCTGACGGACGAGGAACTCGCGGCCAGCCTCCACCGCGAAGAGCGCGATATCCGCGTGCTATACCTTGAAGGGGCGCCAGCCGGTTTCTTCGACATCAAGCCGCATCTGCCCCACGAGGTCGAGCTTGCCTATTTCGGCATGATGGATCACGCCATAGGCCAGGGGCTGGGACGGTGGTTCCTCGGCGCTGCCATCGAGACCGCCTGGTCGTACAAGCCCCAGCGCGTAACTGTCCAGACCTGCACCATGGATCATCCCGCAGCGCTTCCGCTCTATCAGAAGCTGGGCTTTGCGCCTGTGGGCCAGAAGCACGAACTGGTGCGCACCATGACCTTGGCCGAGCGGTCAGATAGCGTCATGCGGCCCTGAGGGGCCCACCTACGGCCATTAACCACTCTTGCACGAAGCTGAAGACGCCGTTCATCGGTCCTTCAGCATCGCCGGGGCATGTTCGCGCCATCAATTCGGCCCCCGGCCATCCATGCAGGAGACACACATGATCAATCGCCGTCATTTCGCAGCAGCCATGGTCGCTCTGCTTGCCTTTCCGACCGTCGCGCCGGCCCAGAACATGATGCCTTCTGCCTCCCAGATCGAACGCCGTCTGGAGGAGGCGCCCACGCGCAAGCTCCGCCGCGACCAGCGCGTCACCGTGCGCGAGTTCAAGCGCCGGCCGGAACTGCGCCGCATGGCACCATCGATCGACATCCAGGCGATCAACTTCGAGTTCGGCTCGGCAGAGTTGCCACATTCGCAATACGGCAAGGTCAAGCAGATCGCCAACGCGCTCGAGCGCATCATTCGCCGCCGGCCGCACACGCGCATCCTGATCGAGGGGCATACCGACGCCGTCGGCTCCTTCGAAGCCAACCAGATCCTGTCCGAGCGCCGGGCGGAATCGATGAAGCGGGTGCTGGTGCGCGAGTTCCGCATCCCGTCCCACGTACTGGAGACGGTTGGCTACGGCGAGGAATTTCTGCTGGTGCCGACGCAGAACGAGAACTGGCAGAACCGACGCGTGACGCTGCGCCGCATCGACGATTTCCTGCGCTAGAAGCCCGCTTTCTCGACCTCCTCACAACAAGGCCCGCCGACGGTTTTTCGTTGGCGGGCTTTTTCTTTTGCCACCGCTGAAAAGCTTGTTTTTCAGAGAAT
This sequence comes from Mesorhizobium sp. KR2-14, assembly GCF_040049255.1. NCBI lineage: Bacteria > Pseudomonadati > Pseudomonadota > Alphaproteobacteria > Hyphomicrobiales > Phyllobacteriaceae > Mesorhizobium > Mesorhizobium sp. KR2-14. The sequence goes on from NZ_JBDZDR010000004.1 coordinate 211,250, forward strand.
TAGCAGTGACACGCGTCCGTGAAATCGCGCAAACGGCAGTCGCGGTGTTGTGATTGGGAAGTGTGCCGAAAAATACATATCTCCTCATCGTGGAAGAAATGAACCTTGGATAAGAAGTTTTTCTGACCAGCTCAGCATGACGCAAAAGACGGTTCAACCCGGTCGCCAAGTTTCGCTGGCTCCAGGCGTTTCTCCGCGGCTGTGTTTCAGAATGGAAGCAGCCATCGTTATTGATAAGGAGAAGGCAGATGGATAAGTTTCTATTCGCTTTTGCAGCAGTTCTTCTTGGTTCCGGCGCCGCCTTGGCCGATTCCGCACCGGCCACCGTAATCGTTCATCCGAGCCATGTCGTTCGCGAGACCTACGCGCAGGCCCTGTCCACGGGAGATACCGCGCCTACGGTGAAAGTGGTGAAGCAGTCGCGCATCAATTATGCCAGCGCAGCGGCCATGCAGGCTCTGGGCCACGCCCCCGTGTTCAATCCTCACGGCGGAGATGCGGCGCCTCCAGCCCGTTGAGCCGGTCACCCGCACTGCGATCCTTGAGCGGATGTGAGTTTCGAGGGCGACGGAGTTGATCCGCCGCCCTCTTGCTTTCCAGAGGTCCTGTGCAGTTGCGGCTTGCAAGAAGCAGGCCGTAATGGTCACGCGGCTAGCACTGCTTTCGGCTCGGCCGCTTCATAGCCAAGCGCTTCCGCCACGGCGCGATTGGTTATCCTGCCCTTGTGCACATTCAGGCCGTTTCGCAGGTGCGGCTCGTCCACCAGCGCCTTCAGCCCCTTGTCGGCCAGTTGCAGGCCGAAGTGCAATGTCGCGTTGTTCAGCGCATGCGCCGACGTCACCGGCACCGCGCCCGGCATGTTGGCCACGCAGTAGTGGATGATGCCGTCCACATCATAGGTTGGATTGGCGTGCGTGGTCGCGTGCGAGGTCTCGAAACAGCCGCCCTGGTCGATCGCCACATCCACCAGCACCGCTCCCTTCTTCATGCCTGACAGCATTTCGCGCGAAACCAGCTTCGGGGCGGCAGCGCCCGGGATCAGCACTGCGCCAATCACCACATCCCCCGTGAAGCATTCCTCTTCCAGCGCTTCGACGGTGGAGTAGCGGGTATGTACCCGCCCGGCAAAAATGTCGTCGAGCTGGCGCAGGCGCGGAATGAAGCGGTCGAGCACGACGACCTCGGCGCCGAGGCCGACGGCCATCTTGGCGGCGTTCAAGCCGACCACGCCGCCCCCGATGATCACGACCTTGCCCGGCAGAACACCGGGCACCCCACCCAGCAGCACGCCGCGCCCGCCATTCGGCTTTTGCAGCGCGGTGGCCGCCGCCTGTATGGCCAGCCTGCCCGCCACTTCCGACATCGGCGCCAGTAGCGGCAGGCCGCCTCGGTCATCGGTCACCGTCTCGTAGGCGATAGCGGTGACGCCGGACGCCAGCAGGCCCTTGGCCTGCTCGGGGTCGGGTGCGAGATGAAGAAAAGTGTACAGAATCTGACCGTCGTGCAGTTGCACCCACTCGCTCGGCTGCGGCTCCTTCACCTTCACGATCATGTCGGCACGGGCAAACACCTCCTCGGCGGTCCTGGCTATGGTTGCTCCGGCAGCGCGGTAGGCATTGTCGTCTGCGCCGATTCCGGCACCGGCACCTGTCTCGACAAGGATTTCGTGGCCATGGGCGGCGTATTCGCGCACCGCGCCCGGGGTCAGTCCTACTCGGAATTCGTTGTTCTTGATTTCCCTGGGGCATCCAACGCGCATGTGGGTCCTCCACTGTTGCTCCCTTGACGTAGGGTAAGGTGATGAAATCACAGATTCGCTCGCGCATCCTTGCGAATTTTGTTGCGTGGTGCTGATGGCGCGGATAATTCTTGCGTGAAATAGATAGTTATTCGAAGGAATGCCGAAAAGTGTCACTCGATCGCATCGATATCGCCATTTTGGACGCCCTGCAGCGCGATGGGCGCATTCCCAACGCTGCCCTGGCCGAGAAGGTCGGGCTGTCGCAGTCGGCCTGTTCGCGCCGGCTCGACAACCTTGAAAAGAGCGGCGTGATCCGGGGGTACCATGCGCGACTTTCCAATGCGGCGCTCGGGCACCAGATGACGGCGATCGTGCACATTTCGCTTTCGGGGCAGTTCGAAAAGACGCTGTCGGATTTTGAAGCCGCGATCAAACGCTGCCCCAACGTGCTCTCCTGCCACCTCATGTCGGGCGAATACGACTACATCCTGCGCATCGCCGCCAAGGACCTGGCAGACTACGAACGCATCCACAAGGAATGGCTGACCGCCATGCCGCACGTGACGAAGATCAACTCGTCCTTCGCGCTGCGCGAGATCATCGACCGCACCGCCTTGGGCATGAAGCCCGAGCTGGCCTGACGGCCGTCTTCCTTTCCATAACGCCGCCATCGTGGTGAGCGTCCTCGTTTTGCGAGGGTGCCAGGCCGGGCCGGTTGGTTCGGCTTTCGCGCATCCGAAATCGCCATGCCTGTGCTGCAGTCAGCGGCCTGTCATTGCCCCGTCATCCTCCCCTGCTGGACTCGTCAGGAATTCGGCGCGAAACTCCGGGTTTCGACGTCGATTTTTTTGAGCCTTTTCACAGGAGAGAAAACGCATGTCGCAAGTGCTTCCCTCGATTTCGCGCCGGTCATTTCTCACAGGCTCCGCCGCTGCCGGCGCCCTGGTGATGCTGCATCCCTTTTCGGCGCGCGCACAGGCAAACCAGGCCCATCTCAGGATCATGGAGACCACCGACATCCATGTGAACGTGCTGCCCTACGACTACTACGCCGACAAGCCGAACGACACGATGGGGCTTTCCCGCACGGCTTCGCTGATCGATGCCGTGCGCAAGGAAGCCACCAACACCATGCTGGTCGACAATGGCGACCTTCTGCAGGGCAGCCCCATGGGCGACTACATCGCTTATGAGAAGGGGCTGAAGGAAGGCGACGTCCACCCGATCATGAAGGGCATGAACCTGCTCGGCTACGAGTGTTCGACGCTCGGCAACCACGAGTTCAACTACGGCCTGTCCTTCCTCGATAAGGTGCTGGCCGGCGCCAATTTCCCATTCGTTTGCGCAAACCTGATCCGCGGTACGGAGCTCGCCTCCAACCCTCGCGACGACAAGCTCTATCTCAAGCCCTACGTGATCCTCGACCGGAAGATCAAGGACGGCGCCGGCGAGGAGCATCCGATCCGCATCGGCGTCATCGGCTTCGTTCCGCCGCAGATCATGATCTGGGACGCCAAGAATCTTTCGGGCAACGTAATGACCCGCGACATCGTTCAGGCAGCCAAGGCCTGGGTGCCGCAGATGAAGGAGGAGGGCGCCGACGTCGTGGTCGCACTTTCGCACTCCGGGATCGACACCAAGCAAAGCGACATGATGGAAAACGCCTCCTTCTTCCTGGCCGGCGTGGAAGGCATCGATGCGATCTTCACCGGCCACCAGCATCTCGTCTTCCCGGGAAAGAAGGATTTTCAGGGCCTCGAGGGGGTGGATGCCGAAAAGGGCACGCTGATGGGCAAACCCGCCGTGATGGGTGGCTTCTGGGGCTCGCATATGGGCCTGGTCGATCTTTTTCTCGAACGCGACGGCAGCAAGTGGCGCGTGGTGTCGGCAACCTCGGAGGCGCGGCCGATCTACGAGCGCGTCGACAACAAGAGCAAGGCCCTCGTTGAGGACGACAACCGCATCGCCGACGCTCTCAAGGAAGACCACGAGGCAACGCTGGCCTATGTCCGCCGGCCGGTCGGCAAGACCACGGCGCCGCTCTATTCCTATTTCGCACTGGTGGCCGACGATCCGTCGGTGCAGATCGTGAGCCAGGCGCAGATCTGGTACATCAAGGACCTGCTCAAGGAAACGAAGTGGAAGGACCTGCCGGTGCTTTCTGCGGCGGCGCCTTTCAAGGCGGGCGGCCGCGGCGGTGCGGACTACTACACCGACGTGCCGGCCGGCGACGTGGCGATCAAGAACGTGGCCGATCTCTACCTCTATCCCAACACCGTGCGGGCGGTGGAAATCACCGGCGCGCAGGTCAAGGAGTGGCTGGAGATGTCGGCTGGCATCTTCAACCAGATCGAACCCGGCAAGGCCGACCAGGAACTCATCAACAAGGACTTCCCGTCCTACAATTTCGACGTCATCGACGGGGTGACCTACAAGATCGATCTGTCGCAGCCGCCGAAATATGACCCGAAGGGCAAGGTGGCCAATGCGGGATCGAGCCGCATCATCGACCTCATGTTTGACGGCAAAGCCATTGATCCCCAGGCGAAATTCGTGGTTGCCACCAACAACTACCGCGCCGGCGGCGGCGGCAATTTCCCGGACATCAACGAAACCAAGATCATCGTCGAGGCGCCTGACACCAACCGCGACGTCATCGTGCGCTACATCGTGGAGCAGAAGACCATCAATCCTTCCGCCGACAGCAACTGGTCGTTCGCGCCAATGCCTGGCACGGCCGTGATTTTCGAAACCGGACCCAAGGCGAAGGAGTTTCTCGACCAGGTCCAGAGCGTAAAGATCGAAGCCGCGGGCGAGGGCGCCGACGGCTTTGCGAAATATCGCATCATGCTTTGATAGACACGCACGGATGGGCCACAGCAAAGGGGCGGCAGGATGACCTGCCGCCCCTTCTGCAACCTGCGCTAGTCGGGGACTAGCGCTCGAGGATGACGTCCTGCGGATTGACGATCACCGAGGAAGGTGCGGCATCGCCGCCGCGCATATTGGGTGTGCTAGTTGCAAAGCCGCCAAAACCTGCGCGGCCCGTGATGTCGAGGCTGGTGGGCGGGTTGACGACAACGGACGAAGGTGCCGCGTCGCCGCCGCGCATGTTGGGTGTGGTAGTTGCGAACCCGCCAAACCCGGCACGGCCTGTTATGTCAATGTTCGTCGGTGGATGGAACAACACCACAGGCGGGGCCGCGTCGCCGCCGCGCGGATTGAAGAACTGGGCTGAAGCCATGGAAGCACTTGCGGCTACAATGCCCAGGGCGATGGGGATAATGATTTTTTTCATTTTTGTTCTCCGTTTTTCTTTGCCCATCAAGTAATGGGCCAAGAATTTCGAAGATAAGTTGAGGGGGACTTATTCCTATCTTCGCTCACATACCAAAAAGTAGGCCTGCCATTCCTCAACATCAAATCACTGACTCGCGATTGTCGAGCGGGGCTGAGGCAGGAGTCCGTGATGAGGAATCTGGCACGCGCATATGCATTGACGAGCGCCGCCGCGAGATCCCAAAAGGGCGCCTCCAGACTCGAAGGAGGCGAAATTGATCCGGCACATTGTATTCTTCAGCGCCAAGCGAGGGCAGGACGTCGAGACTATCCGCAACGGGCTGCTCGCGCTTGCTGTCATACCGCATTCCAGCCACTTCGAAGTGACGGTCAACACCAAGGTCGACCCGATGTGCGATGCGATCGACCTCGTCGTTTACGCGGAATTTGCCGATCAGACGGCGCTGGCCGCCTTTAAGGCACACCCCATCTATGATGAAACGACCCGCAAGGTCAGGCCCATGCGCGAACTGCGCTTTTCGGCCGACGTTGTCGCTGACCAAAGATAGCGAACACCCTTCTCGATCTGGTGCGACCGCCGCCATGCCGAAATTGGGACAGCTGTTCTCTTTCGGCGACGTTGTTGGCCCAAACCGGGTCACACTGTGTCATTCGCGCAGCCTGCTCATCTTTGCCGCCGCGAGCAACACGCCGGAAAGTCCCGCAGTTGTCGCGGCCAGGGCTCAAAAATCATGATTGGCACGGATGTTGCTGCCGAGGTGATGTGCGTCGCTCTCGCGCCAGCCGTTGGGGGGCTTGCGCGATGACGCCGACGCAGCCTTCAGGGGAGGGCACCCGGTCGGAGCGCAGCGTAGAAGCGCGCTCTGGCCGGGTCACTCTCGAATAGCGGGGGGCATGGACATCCGGCGCCAAAGCACTAATCATGGCGAAGCTCCACATCCGTTGGCGAGGCCATGCTGAGACCTCAGAAAATTCCGATCAGTCAGATCTATGTCCCGGCAGCGCGCCGCAAGACGCTGCATCCCGAAACGGTGCGCTTCATTGCCGAAAGCATCGTCGAAAACGGGCAGCAAACACCGATCCAGGTGCGCTTCGACGGCAAGCGATATGTTCTGATCGAGGGGCTGCATCGCCTGGAAGCCATGAAGTGGCTCGGCGAAACGACCATCGAGAGCTATCTGGTGCAGGCGCGCCGCCACTGACGTCCTCCAATCCAAAGCCGCCGCAAATAGCGTCAAGCCTCTCCCGTGATAATCTGATCGTGGCCTTGAGTGAGTCGGGCCTGTCATCGTGTGTCCGGTCGCCGCGAAAAAGTCGCTGAAGCCGTAAGGCTGGCGCAAGCGACCGCCTCCATTCTGCAAAGCGTTCGTTGCTGTATCTGTGTTTGGGCAATTGGCGAGGGGCTGCCGATGCAGAACATTATCGAAGATTGTCTGAAGCCGCGCCTGACGGAAAGCGTCGATATTCTCACGGCGGTCAACATCCTGCGTTCGCGCGGCTACGAGCAGGACGATCTGATCGCCGAGATTACCAGGCTCTTCTACGTCGATCTGGACGAATACAACCTTGTCATGCGCCGGCTGGCCTTCGCCGGCGTACGCTATGATGGGTTTGCATTCCAGGACGATGCCCTTGCGGTCGGCTCGGCGGCCTGAGGAGCAATAGCCTGAAGCGCCGGCAGCTGGCGCTGACCGCTCTCAAAGCGGAATGTTGTCGTGCTTCTTCCAGGGGTTTTGCAGGTCCTTGTTGCGCAGCATGCGCAGCGCCCGCGCCACCCGCCGACGGGTGGAATGCGGCATGATCACCTCGTCGACATAGCCGCGCTCGGCCGCCACGAAGGGAGAGAGGAATCGATCCTCATAGGCCTTCGTGTGCGCGGCGATCTTCTCGGCGTCGCCGATATCCTTGCGGTAGATGATTTCCACTGCGCCTTTGGCGCCCATTACCGCGATCTGCGCTGTCGGCCAGGCATAGTTCATGTCGCCGCGCAGGTGCTTTGAGGCCATCACGTCATAGGCGCCGCCGAAGGCCTTGCGGGTGATCACGGTCACTTTCGGCACCGTCGCTTCCGCATAGGCGAAAAGAAGCTTGGCGCCATGCTTGATCAGCCCGCCATATTCTTGGCTCGTGCCGGGCAGGAAGCCCGGAACGTCGACGAATGTGACGATCGGGATGTTGAAGCAGTCGCAGAAGCGCACGAAGCGCGCCGCCTTGCGGCTGGCATCGGAATCCAGCACTCCTGCCAGCACCATCGGCTGGTTGGCAACGAAGCCGACCGTGCGGCCCTCTATGCGGCCGAAGCCGACGACGATGTTCTTGGCGAAGCTCGGCTGGATCTCGAAGAAGTCGCCCTCGTCGGCGATCTTCAGGATCAGTTCCTTGATGTCGTAGGGCTTGTTGGCGTTGTCGGGGATCAGCCGGTCTAGAGACAGGTCGTGGTCGGTCACTGACTGGAAGCACTCGATCTCGGGTATCTCGGCCGTGTTGGAGGCCGGCAGGAAGTCGATCAGCCGGCGCATCTGCAGCAGCGTCTCGACGTCGTTGTCGTAAGCGCCGTCGGCGATCGAGGATTTCGTCGTGTGGACGGAGGCGCCGCCGAGGCTCTCGGCCGTCACCGTCTCGTTGGTCACGGTCTTCACCACGTCCGGCCCGGTCACGAACATGTAGGACGTATCGCGCACCATGAAGATGAAGTCGGTCATGGCAGGCGAATAGACGTCGCCCCCGGCGCATGGGCCCATGATGACGGAGATCTGCGGAATGACGCCCGAGGCGAGCACATTGCGCTGGAACACCTCTGCATAGCCGCCAAGTGCTGCCACGCCCTCCTGGATGCGCGCGCCGCCAGCGTCGTATAGGCCGATGATCGGCGCGCGGTTGCGCAGCGCCATGTCCTGCACCTTCTGGATCTTTTCCGCATGCGCCTCTGAAAGAGATCCACCGAAGACAGTGAAATCCTTGGCAAAAAGGAAGACCGGCCGCCCGTTGACTGTGCCCCAGCCGGTAACGACACCATCGCCGGCGACCTTGGTCTTCTCCATGCCGAAGTCGGTCGAGCGGTGCTCGACATACATGTCGAACTCCTCGAAGGAGCCTTCATCGAGGAAGATTTCGATGCGCTCGCGGGCTGTCAGCTTGCCCTTGGCGTGCTGGGCCTCCACGCGGGCCTTGCCGCCGCCGGCACGCGCGATTTCGCGCCGGCGCTCGAGTTCCTTCAGCACGTCTTTCATTGCGAAACGCTCCCTCGGGCCCAAACCTTCCATGAAGGTGTTAGCACGACCGCAAGGGCGCGCAAACATCGCCGCGAGGCGCAAGCGCCCCGCTTGCCCGCGTGCCTCCCTGGAAAAACGCGGGCGCAGTTTCGCCTGCTACCAGGTGCCGGTGTTCTGCATGGACGCCCAGGGTTCGGCCTTCTCCTTCGCCTCGCCCTTCTGCAGCAGTTCGATCGAAATGCCGTCCGGCGACTTGATGAATGCCATGTAGCCGTCGCGCGGGGGGCGATTGATGGTCACGCCCTTGTCCATCAAGTGCTGGCAGGTGGCGTAGATGTCGTCCACCTCATAGGCGAGATGCCCGAAATTGCGGCCGCCGGTGTAATTTTCCGGATCCCAGTTGTAGGTCAGCTCGAGCAGCGGCGCCTTTTTGGAGGCGGCGGCACCCTCGTCGTGGCTGGCGGCGAGATAGATCAGCGTGAATCGGCCCGCTTCGCTTTCGTAGCGGCGCATCTCCTTCATGCCGAGCTTGTTGCAGTAGAAATCAAGCGATGCCTCGATGTCGGCAACGCGAACCATGGTGTGCAGATAGCGCATTTTTCCAGTCCCTATTTGGAGCTTACGAACATATGGCAGCGGTGCTGCGGCGCGGCAACGGACAAAGCCTTTGCCGCCGGCTCGTCGAAGTTGATCCACAGTATTACGCGGGCTTGAACGAAAAATCCGGCCCCCGGCTCTTGCACACGAGCAAACCCAAAGTGTTAATCTGCATTTAAGAATCAGTTGCGTCGTTACGAGAAAAAGGTGCGGTCGAATGGGGGACAGAGCCTCTTTCGCGGGGCGGGACTTGGCCGGAGAAGCGGCCTTGAAACGCGATGAGATCGACGAAGGCGTCGATTTTGTCGAGGTCTCGGGCGCCATCAAATGGTTTGACGTAGCCAAGGGCTACGGCTTTATCCGTCCGGACGGCGGCGGCGCCGACATTCTCCTTCATGTGACCTGCTTGCGCCGCGACGGCTTCCAGACCGCGCTCGAAGGCGCGCGCGTCGTCTGCCTTGTGCGTCAGGGCGACCGCGGCCTGCAGGCGTTCCAGGTCCTGTCGATGGACAATTCGACGGCGGCGAATCCTGCCGAGAACAATGTGCAGCGCACCCATGTGGCGGTGACCGCGGAGAGCGGGCTCGAGCGCGCGCTGGTGAAATGGTTCAACCGCACCAAGGGCTTTGGGTTCCTGACCCGCGGCGAAGGCACGGAAGACATCTTCATCCATATGGAAACCCTGCGCCGCTACGGGTTGACCGAGCTTCGCCCCGGCCAGGTGGTTCTCCTGCGCTACGGAAAGGGTGACAAGGGCCTCATGGCAGCCGAAATCCACCCCGATATCGGCACACTGCCCATTCCGCACTAGGCTTGGCCTCCGCCTGTCCGGCCCGGCCGTCGTTCCAAATTGCTCTCCATCTGCATGCGCCGGGCGGCTGCTTCTGGTACGATGGCGGCCGGGCGCGATGGCCCGCGATAGAAGAGACATTTTTATGATCCGCAGGTTCTGGTTGGCCGGCGCGGTGCTTGCCGCAATCGTCGGCATAGTCACCTCTCTCGTTTTCTTGCAGCCGTCCGCCGCCGACGGGCAGCCCATGCTTTTGCCTACCGACGCGACACCGCTCGTGGCGGTCACCGGCAGCGGCGAGCGCGCCTTTTCGATCGAGATTGCCGACGACGATGCCGAGCGCGCCGCCGGCCTGATGTTTCGCGAGCAGATGGGAGACGACCATGGCATGCTGTTCGTGTTCGAACAGACGCGGCCGGTCGGGTTCTGGATGAAGAACACCCCTATGCCGCTCGACCTCATCTTCATAGGCCAGGACGGCAAGGTGAAGGCGGTGCGCCGCGGCGAGCCGTTCTCGGAGGCCTTGATCGCGCCCGACGATCCGGTGCGGTTCGTGCTTGAATTGAAAGCCGGCATGGCCGAAAAGGCCGGCATCCAGGAAGGCGATCTCTTCCGCCATCCGGTCATCGGCGCTGTCCAGCCCGGCAACTAGGCTCGGCGCGCCTTTTCAGTTGGGGCTCGCAAGCGTGACGCAGTTTTTTTCCCACGACGGTTTCGAACTCGCCTTCATCGACCGTGCACCGCATCACGGTGAGGCTGAACCCGTTCTCCTCATTCACGGCTTCGCATCCAGCCACATCGTAAACTGGGTTGCGCCGGGCTGGGTCAAGACGCTGACGGAAGCAGGCTATCGGGCCATAGCGCTCGACAATCGCGGCCACGGACTGTCGACCAAGAGTTATAACGCCGACGACTATACGCCGGAGAAAATGGCGAGCGATGCCGCGGCCCTGCTCGACCATCTCGGCATCGAGCGGGCCCATGTCATGGGCTATTCGATGGGCGCTCGGGTTTCGGCCTTCATGGCACTGGCGACGCCAGAGAAGGTCGCGACGCTCGTGCTGGGCGGTCTGGGCATCGGTATGATTGAGGGCGTCGGCGACTGGGACCCCATCGCCGAGGCGCTTCTGGCGCCAGATCCCGCAGCGATCGGCCACACGCGCGGCCAAATGTTCCGGGCCTTCGCCGACCAGACCAAGAGCGACCGCGCAGCACTTGCCGCCTGCATCTCCACCTCGCGCGAACTGCTGAGCGAAGCGGAAGTCGCCCGCATCATGCAGCCAACGCTGATCGGAGTAGGCACCAGGGATGACATTGCCGGTTCCCCTGAAGAACTGGCGGCGCTCATGCCCAATGCGGTGGCGTTCGACATTGAGGGCAGGGACCATATGCTCTCGGTCGGCGACCGGACCTTCAAGAAGCGCGTGCTGGAATTTCTCGCGGAAAACCGGCTGTAAACCGGGCTGACCGGCACCGCGCCGCACCGTAACAGAAGTCCGGGATCTCGCTTCCGGGCTCCGCCTAAATACGCATGACACTTCGGCTAGCTCCCGTCCAACTGGGGGCGGCGTTCCCTCGCGCCCTTGGCCATGCCGCAAACGTGATCGCCGCGCATGCGGTTCGCGGCGGCACCGGCAGGGCAAATTGCGTTGGATCAAGGAACGGCTCTGTGCCGTTGGCAGAATGCCGGAGGTTGCTTCCGGCAACCTTTGGGTCCCACTTCCGGACCCGCAGAGCCCAACTAGGCCGATCACCATCTTTTCGGAAAGAAAAGGAAGATCAACATGTTGCGAACAGCACTTGTCGGGTTGACAGCCCTGCTCATCGCTGGGCCAGCGCTGGCCCAAACTCAGACGCCATCCGAACGCGCCCAGGAGCTGCTGAACTCGGTCGATTGGAAGGCCTTGACGGATGCCAGAATTGACGTGGTCAAGACCGCGCTTCAGCTCACGCCCGAACAAGAAAAACTATGGCCGCCCGTGGAGCAAGCTATCCGTGCCCGGGCAGAAGCCAGACATGCCCGCCTTGATGCAATGGCAAAGCCGCGCGAGGAGAAGCGCGACGTGTTCGAATTCTTGAACGACCGTGCCGACAACATGGCCAAGCGAGCCGCCACGCTCAAGCAGCTCGCGCAAGCCTGGCAGCCCCTCTATCAGAGCCTCGACGACAAGCAGAAGATGCGGCTGCGCGTTCTGGCAATGCATGTCCTGCACGAGATGAGGGGCGCTGCCGAAAGCCACATGCGGGGCATGGAGGATGACGACGCGGAAGATTGACGCGCCGCATTGTCCTCAACCCTGCCGTGGCAGGGCGCCTCACTTCGCACGATACGATTCTGTAACTGCAAATGCCCGCGCGGCCACCGGCGCGGGCATTTTTTTCCTTTTGCGCCCTAGAACGCCAGCAAGCACAATCCCTTGAAGCTTGGTTCAGGAAAATTGGGTTCAAACCTGGTATCTTCTGACCTATATGTCAGCCTGACGTTGATGCCGCCTGGCAACGGAGACTTCCCATGACGACTAGCAGCGCAACTCGCCACGGAGCGCTTCAACCCATCGACCCGATCTGGAGATCGGTGCAGGAGGAGGCAAGGGAAGCCGTATCGCGCGACCCGGTGCTTGCCGCCTTCCTCTACTCCACCATCCTGAACCAGGACAGGCTCGAGGATGCGGTGATGCATCGCCTGGCAGAGCGCCTGGCGCACCAGGACCTCGGTGCCGATCTCATCCGCCAGGCCTTCAAGGCCATGCTGGCCGACAATCCGGGCTGGGCGTCGACAGTGCGGGTGGACATCCAGGCCTATTACGATCGCGATCCGGCCTGCGACCGCTTCCTGATGCCGATCCTCTATTTCAAGGGCTTCCACGCCATCCAGACACACCGGCTGGCGCATTGGCTGTGGAACTGCGGCCGGCGTGATTTCGCACTCTATCTTCAGAGCCGCTCCTCTTCCGTCTTCCAGACCGACATTCATCCGGCTTCGAAAATCGGCAAGGGCATTTTCATCGACCACGCCACTGGGCTGGTCGTGGGCGAGACGGCGGTGATCGAGGACGACGTTTCCATCCTGCATGGCGTGACGCTGGGCGGTACCGGAAAGGCGGGAGGTGACCGTCATCCCAAGATCCGGCACGGCGTGCTGATCGGCGCCGGCGCCAAGATCCTCGGCAACATCGAAGTGGGTCACTGCGCGAAGGTTGCAGCCGGATCGGTTGTGCTGTCTTCCGTCCCGCACAACAAGACGGTGGCCGGCGTACCGGCCCGTGTCGTGGGTGAAACCGGTTGCGACCAGCCTTCGCGCCAGATGGATCAGTTCCTGCCCTCGCAGGCCATGGACCACGTTGTCAGTTTCGACATCTAAGCTCCGGGGTTCCTGGCAGCTGCTGGCGGGCGCTGCCATTTGTCCGGTGAGTTTGTGCCGTGCGCCTTTACATTGCCGTTCAAGGCGTGTCAGAAGCGCTGTTCATCGAACCACCCCGCCACCGGGAGAAGAGTGTTGAAGCCGGAAGAAATCAGAAAACTCGACGCATATTTCAAGCGGACCTTCCAGAATCCGCAGTTGCAGGTCAAGGCGCGGCCGCGCAAGAACGACTCGGCCGAAGTCTATATCGGCGACGAGTTCCTCGGCATCGTCTTCAAGGATGAGGACGACGGCGACTACAACTTCTCGATGGCCATTCTCGACGTCGATCTGGACTGACACCGTCCCTGCCGGCCGCGTCAGCGGCCGGTCTTCACGTATTGCGCGGCCTTGGCCCGCACACTCGCCTCCAGGCGCTGCCAGTCCTCCAGGAGTTCTCTGGAAAATCGGTAGCTGAGGCTCAGTTCGTCGCCGAGGTGAATGTCGCGCTCGCACGGGGCAAGCGATTCCTCCGCACTCGGGCCGACAAGGCAGCGCGCCACGAAAGGCTCCTCGCCTGGGCGTTCGGCAACCGCCAGTTCTTCATTGATGTAGCCAGATTTCTCGGTGAATCCGTAGAGCATGAGTCCGCCCGGACCGGCCGTTCCCGGCCGCTCGATCAAGGAACTGTAGATCGGCGCGAAGCGTCCGCTCATGTCGCGCGACATCATCCGCTCGTCGAAACTGAGAAACAGGATGTGCCGCCCGCCGTCGGCGTTGTTGAAGTCGTCGCGGGTCGCGCTCGTGTAGCCTTCCATCTCCGGCCAGCGCAAATAGATGTCGAGTCGCGTTGCGATGCCGTCGCGTCTTGCCTTTTCGAAGCGGATCGCATTTGCCGGCGCCGAAATCACGTTGTTGCCGATCACGACCTCATGCCGACGCGTGTCGTCGGTGTGGCCGGCCAACGCCAGAGACCGGCCGAGCCAGTTGCCGCCATAGCTGATGGCGGCGGATACTAGCCCGAGCGCGGCGAAGATGTGGAAGACCTTCTTCATCAGCACATTATCGACGGATCTGACGGCTTCTTGCGGCTGCGGCACGGCGGCCCGCTTCATGGTGGCTCTCCTGGTGGCCGACGCTGCCAACCTTGCAATCTCATGGTAAATGGCTGGTAAACGAGGGCCCGGTGGAGCAGCTCGGTCACGGCTTGCCGCTGGGCGCTCCGCCCGGCTAGGCTGGTCTCCAGGCCGCGCGCTACATCTCAGGCAGGGAGAAGAAATGCCTCTTTACGCAATCGATGGGACGAGACCCGAATTCGAGGACGAGCAAAGCAGCTGGATCGCGCCCGACGCAACCGTGATCGGCAGCGTCGGAATCGGCCGCGACGTGGGCATCTGGTTCGGCTCGGTCATCCGTGGCGACAATGAGCGGATCGAGATCGGCGCCGGCAGCAATATCCAGGAACATACGGTGATGCACACCGATCCCGGCTTTCCGCTCACGATCGGGCAGGGGTGCACCATCGGCCATCGGGCCATTCTTCACGGCTGCAGCATTGGCGAAAACAGCCTGATTGGAATGGGCGCGATCGTGCTGAACGGAGCGAAGATCGGCAGGAACTGCCTGGTCGGGGCGGGCGCCCTGGTCACCGAGGGCAAGGAGTTTCCGGACAATTCGCTGATCGTGGGTTCGCCGGCAAAAGTGGTGCGCATGCTGGACGATCAGGCAGTCGAACGACTGCGTGAGTCTGCGACGCACTATGTCGAGAACGCCAGGCGGTTCAAGGCAGGGCTGCAGAAGCTCTGAGCCGGCCCCGCGGCTTTCGTTTCGGGCAAGAAAAAGGGAGCCGGCCCTATTGGGGAAGCCGGCTCCCAAAGCCCGGTCTTTGGGGAAGGGGGGACAGGACCGGGTTTTCTGTCGTCCCGCTCAATACAAGCTTGCCACCGCGTCGGCACGGCCGTCGTTAATCTGCATCCAGACGCCGGAATGCCGCTCCGACTGGCGCTTCAGATAGGTGTATTCAGTGTCGGTCCAGGCCAGCACTCGCGGCTCCAGATTGTCGAGAATGAAGTCGCCATGGCTGGTCCGGACGGTCAGAACGGCGTGGCCGTCGCCGTTGGACTGGCGCACCACCGTCATCAGCAGGTCGCCCGGCTGCAGGCCTAGCGCCATCAGGCGACGGCGCTTCTCCAGCGCGTAGTCCTCGCAGTCGCCGAAGCCGTTTTCGGGATAAGCCCAGTGCTCCTCTTCGCCGTAGTTCTCCATGTCGGTGCGCGGCTGGATCTGGCTGTTGACTTCATTGTTCACGGCAACGATCGCAGCCCAAAGCTTGCGCGTCAGCTCAAGCTCGGAGTTCCTCTCCGTCTTCTGGCTGCACTCCTTCGGCAGCTGGCGGCAGAGATCATAATGCCCCACCGGCTGCGTCGTGCGTGCGCCCACCTGCATGAATGCTTCGGCGGCGTAAGCCTCTCCGGCCAGCCCGCCAAGGCCCAGAAACGCCGCTACGACCAACGCCAGTCTTTTTGTTCTTGTCACTGTGACACATCCCATTTGCGGTCACACTGACACGAGCGGATTTATTCCACGCAAAACATCGCCGTAGATGTTGAGTGAAATGCGCGTCAAATGAAGTAGTTATTTGAGGAAACTAATAATAAAATTGAATGCAAATTTTCTGAAAAATTGAACGGATTCTGATGGAAACCGTTCACCTTCGTGGCTACGCCCAGTGCCCGGCCGGTTCCAATTGCTCGCGGCAGGGGCGGCGCGTATGCTGTGCTGATTAGCGTGCGCCCGAGCTTAGCTGGAAGGCGGCTGCTTGGGAGTTATTTCAAATGCGACTTCAGCCCGCACGGAGGAGTGCGCAATGAAGAACGACGTCAGTAAGGCCGATCTCCAGGATCAAGACAGGCAGGCAATCAGGGCGCTGATCGCGCGGCAGTTTTCAAGCTTGAGCTGGACGCCGAACAATCCAGGCGACTGGGATGCCTTCTCGGCAGACTTCGTGCCCGAAGCGTTTCTCTATGCCAGCGCCCGGCCTTCGCGCGGCCAGACGGTCCAGGCGTTCATGGATCGCATGAAGAACCTGGAGCAGACCACGCTAAGAATGTTCCAGGAATCGCTTGAGCGCTGCGAGATTTGCGTGTTCGGCAATGTCGCGGTGGCAGCCGCTGTTTGCGAGCAGGTCGAAAACGCCGGCCGGGCAAATCGCACCGTGGAAATGTTCCTGCTGGTGCGCAACGACGATGGTTGGCGCATAGCTTCCCAGGCCTGGGACATGGAAACCCAGGCCAAGCGCATTCCAGAGCGGTTCTTTCCCGACGAGACGGAAGATTAGTCGCGCCTCAGGAAAACTCGGAATCGAGCGTTTCCGGCCTCTGCACCACTGCGAACTCGACGGCGATGCCCTCTTCGAAGTGGCGAACCACCTGGCCGCGCATGGTTCCGAGCATCACCTGCACGCCCAAGGCGGGCTTCACCTCTATTTCGATGGCTGCGCCCGACAGCGACAGATCGATGATCCGGCAGTCATACTGGCGACCGTCCGCCAGCCGCAGCGTGCTCATCGGCTTGCGCGGCGACACGCGTTCGTGCCTGCGGTCTTCCGGCAGGTCCAGTTCGTGCTTGTTGGCCAGCCAGGTCAACTGCGCGGCGAGCTTGTCCCGCTTGCGGTCCGAGGCCGCGATGGTCATGGCAAAGCCGTTCGGCAGCAGTCGGGTGATGGCGCCTTCCACGCGGCCGATGTGATCGAGATAGGCGATCACCTTTTGTCCGGGCTGGCCCATTCCGTTGCACAAAAGGGCTACGCTGCCCGGCGACATGTCTATGACCTTGCAGGGATGCTCGCTGCGGTCTTCCAGCATCAGCCGCCCATGGATATGGACGCGAACGCGTTGGAAATTGCGCTTCTCGACCGTTGACGGCGCTTGGCTGATCGCCGCTGCTCTCATGACTGCCCCTGTCGCATGCAAACGGCCACGCGCTTTCGCGCGGCGGCAGGGTTAATTTAGTCGCCTAGAGGTTAACAACGGGTAAGACGGCCCAGGGGGGCAGGGCCCACTACTCCTCGCGGCCGCCCTTCAGCACCACCAGATGGCGGACGCGCTTCGCACCCAGCGACTTCATCGAATCGGAAAGGGCGTGGTCGCTCGGCGCCAGCGAGGGCACGGGGATCTCGGGCCGGTTCTTCAGGAACATCGGCTCACGGTCGGGATTGATTACGCGCACCGAGTCGATCATCGCGTCGACGAGCGGGTCGGCGCCCAGCCAGAACGGCCTTTCGCAGGGGCTGACGATGCCCAGCGCGCGTGGGCTTTCAGGTCCGCCATCCAAGGGCAGAAGCAGAAGCTCGAAGGGGTTGATGCGGCTGTTCGAGGAGTATCCGTCGAAAGCGATGGTGACGACGGACTTGGCATGAAAAACACCATGGGTCAGGCGGGCGACCAGCCTCTGATCCTTTTCGCGCCACAGCGACGGGAAGCAGAAGCCTTTCAATTCGCGCCCATAGGTCGCGCACAGGCGAGTGCCGGCCAGGCGGAAAACGGCCTCGCCGCGGCTGTCCTGCTCCAGGATAAACGTGTCGGCCAGCAGGGTCTTGATCTCGGCCGGCTCGATTTCGGTCCGCTTGGGCGCGGGACGCCCATTCCGCAATCGGTTCCAATAGTGGAACAGTTTGATCGATCCGTCTTGTTTCATGCTGCTCCGCTCCGCGCAGTCTGTCGTCTTGTGTCCCATCGGCGAACAGAAAGGCGTTGTTCGAGGAACTACATGCTTGGCGAGGCAGGTTGCGTGCCAGACCTGTTATCGGTTTGTTAACCGTTCCGGGCCGTTAAGGTTAACAAATGGTTGATGTTGCCCGGCAATCCATGCTGTGGCACGCTGAAGTCATCGGTAGCCAAGGCTGCCGCAGCACTTCAGTCAAAAGATTTGGGGCGAGCAGGGGGGCTCGACCAGCCGTCCAGAGGAAAACTTTGGACGGCTTTTCTTTATGATTCGCCTGTGCTGCGTTAAAGGCGACGTATGACACGACGCTCGGAAGCCGGAATGCAGGCCAACAATCCCCAGGATCCCCCCCACACAAACCGCCCCACGCCGGGCGGCCGCGAGCCCGTCTTCAATCTGCCGAGCATTGTCTTGCTGGCCGTCGCGCTCTGCGTGGGGGTCCACCTCTTGCGGCTCTATGTGCTTACGCCGCAGCAAGATCTGGCGCTGCTGGTGCGTGCCGCCTTCATACCGATCCGCTATTCAGCGCCGGACGGAATCGACATCTACGCCTTCACCAGCCCGTTCACCTATGCCTTCCTGCATGGCAGTTTCGCCCACCTCATCGTCAACATGATCTGGCTGGCTGCATTCGGCTCGCCCTTGGCCAACCGGCTGGGCCCTGCGCGTTTTGCCCTGTTCTGGGCGGTTTGCGGTCTGGCCGCGGTGGCGCTTCACTACAGCGTGCACCAGCTCGATCCTTCGCCGGTGATCGGGGCCTCCGGTGCGATTGCCGGCATGATGGGAGCGGCTGCCCGATTCGGGTTCGTCATCGATCGGTCGTCGGGCAAAGCCGCCTTTTCCGGCAACCCGCTGCCGGTGAAGATGGTGTTCCGCTCGCGCACCGTCATGACCTTCCTGATCGTCTGGATGGTCATCAATTTCGTCACCGGCGTTGTAAGCTTCGTGCCCGGGGTGTCGGACCGGATCGCCTGGGAGGCCCATGTCGGCGGCTTTGTCGTGGGCTTCTTCGGCATCCAGTTCTTTGATCGCAGGCGCCGAGCCGCAGAACGGTAGAACTGCCCTCCCGTTGCCGGCGTCTCGTTCGGCCTTGAAATGAGGGGCACGTGGGCGCACCATAAGGCCCTTGGCCATTTCGGGCTGCAAGTCAGAGGAGGCCGCCATGACGGTGAAGGCGATTCTCGAGGCGAAGGGGCACGAAGTTTTTACGCTCGGCCCCAACGAGCGGTTGGCGGAAGCAATCAGGCGGCTTGCGGAGCACAGGGTCGGCGCCCTGGTGATCACCAACAACGATCGCAAGGTCGTCGGCATCCTGTCGGAACGCGATGTCGTTCGTGTACTGGCCAGGGAAGGGGCGGCGGCGCTGGAACAGCCGGTGCGCGCGGTGATGACGCCCAAGGTCAATATCTGCAACGAAAACCACACCGTCCACGAGATCATGGAGATCATGACCAAGGGGCGGTTCCGCCACCTGCCGGTGGAAAAGGACGGCCGGCTGGACGGCATCGTTTCGATCGGCGACGTGGTCAAGCGGCGGATCGAGGACGTCGAGCGCGAGGCCGAGGAGATGAAAACCTACATCGCCACGGCCTGATGCGAGGGTGCCGACCGGTGTCCGAGGCGCCGCCCGGCGCGAGCTGTTGTGGTGCGCGGGTGGGTTTTCCAGCCTCTCAGAGATGCCTATATGCGCGGCTTCCGAAGCTGCAGATCGTCCAGTTTTTGCGGAAAGCTTGCAACAGCCGGCCGATTGATCTAGCGAAAGTCAGCTTTCTGTTGATCCGCGAGCATCGGCTGATCCGCGGATTAGGTCCCAAACGTTTCCGGAACGCCATGACAATCATTGACACCCGCACGCCAGAACCGAAACGCCTGATCCCCGGCGCCACCGGCGATTGGGAGGTCATCATTGGTTTGGAGGTGCACGCGCAGGTAACGTCAAACGCCAAGCTGTTCTCCGGCGCTTCGACCTCCTTCGGCGCGGCTCCCAATGCCAATGTCAGCCTCGTCGACGCGGCCATGCCCGGCATGCTGCCGGTCATCAACGAGGAGTGCGTCAAGCAGGCAATCCGCACCGGCCTCGGCCTCAAGGCCCAGATCAATCTCAAGTCCGTGTTCGACCGTAAGAACTATTTCTACCCGGACTTGCCGCAGGGCTATCAGATCTCGCAGTTCAAGCAGCCGATCGTCGGCGAGGGCACGGTCATCGTTTCCGTCGGCCCCGACAAGAAGGGCGAGTTCGAGGATATCGAAGTCGGCATCGAGCGCTTGCACCTGGAGCAGGACGCCGGCAAGTCCATGCACGACCAGCACCCGACCATGTCCTATGTCGATCTCAACCGCTCCGGCGTGGCGCTGATGGAGATCGTGTCGAAGCCCGACATGCGCTCGTCCGACGAGGCCAAGGCCTATCTCACCAAGCTCCGCACGATCCTGCGCTATCTCGGCACCTGCGACGGCAACATGGACGAGGGCTCCATGCGCGCCGACGTCAACGTCTCTGTGAGGCGCCCGGGCGAGCCTTTCGGCACGCGCTGCGAGATCAAGAACGTTAACTCCATCCGCTTCGTCGGCCAGGCCATCGAATATGAGGCGCGGCGCCAGATCGCGATACTCGAGGATGGCGGCTCGATCGAACAGGAAACCCGCCTGTTCGACCCCAACAAGGGCGAGACGCGCTCCATGCGCTCGAAGGAAGAGGCGCACGACTACCGCTACTTCCCCGATCCGGACCTGCTGCCGCTCGAGTTCACCCAGGCCTATGTCGACGCCCTGGCGAAGGACCTGCCGGAACTGCCGGACGACAAGAAGCAGCGCCTGGTCGATGCGCTCGGCCTCTCGGCCTACGACGCTTCGATCCTGGTCTCGGAAAAGGCCATTGCCGACTATTTCGAGAAGGTAGCGGCCGGCCGCGACGGCAAGGCTGCCGCCAACTGGGTCATCAACGATCTGCTGGGCGCCTTGAACAAGGCCGGCAAGTCCATCGAAGACGCTCCGGTTTCGCCCGATCAGCTCGGTGCAATCATCGACCTGATCAAGGAAGGCACCATCTCCGGCAAGATCGCCAAGGACCTGTTTGAGATCGTCTGGAACGAGGGCGGAAATCCGCGCGAGCTGGTCGAGAGCCGCGGCATGAAGCAGGTCACCGACACCGGCGCCATCGAGAAGGCTGTCGACGAGGTGATCGCAGCCAACCCGGACAAGGCCGAGCAGGCCCGCGCCAAGCCCAGCATGGCCGGCTGGTTCGTCGGCCAGGTCATGAAGGCCACCGGCGGCAAGGCCAATCCGCAGGCGGTCAACGACCTGGTCAAGGCCAAGCTCGAGATCGTCGAGTAGCGATGTTCGTCCGTTCTGCGAGCGAACGCGACCTGCCAGCCATTCGCGAGCTTCTGGTCGAGACGAGGCAGGCGACCTACGATGCGATCTACGGCGAGCACCAGATTGCCGAACTGACCGACGATTGGCACTCGATCGCGTCGCTGAAGGCGCGGTTGAGCCGGCCGAACTCCGAGTTCGTGGTCGTCGACGACGGCGAGCGGCTTGGCGGCATGGCATTTGCCACCGCCACCGGCGACCAGACGGTCGTGGTGCTTCACCAGCTCTACGTGCACCCGGCGTGCCATGGGCGCGGCCTTGGCCGCCTCCTGCTCGAGGAAATCGAAGGCTGCTTTCCCGACGCATCCCGGATACGCGTCGAGGTCGAAGCGGCCAACGCGCCCGCACTGGCTTTCTACGAGGCGAACGGGTTTGTCCGCACTGGAACCGCCGAGATGTCGGGCCCGGGCGACTTTGACGTGCCGGCTGTGGTTCTCGAAAAGTTGCTTGCCTGAACGAGAGCGTTGAGGAGCCTGCAATGTCCGACCTGTCGAATCCGCTGACGATCCGGCCCGCGCGCCGCGAAGACGTCTCGGCAATGGTGGCGATGTTCGCCGCCGATGCGCTCGGCGGCCATGGCGACACCACCGACACCGAAATGTTGCCCCTCTATCAAAGGGCGTTCGACAGGATCGCTGCGAGCCCGAATGACGAGCTTTATGTCGCCGAACTGGACGGCGAGGTTGTGGGCACGTTCCAGACGACGCTGATCGTGAGCATGCCCGGGCGCGGCGCGGCCACCTTGCGAATCGAAGCGGTGCAGACGCGGCAGGACATGCGTGGGCGGGGCATAGGCGCCAGCATGATCAAGTATGCGATAGCGCGGGGCGCGGCCGCCGGCGTGCGCACGGTTTACCTCACCTCGAACCTCAAGCGCACCGATGCCCACCGCTTTTACGCGCGGCTGGGCTTCGAACAGAGCCATGCCGGCTTCAAGCTGAAGCTTTAGCCGTCCGACTTCCCGGTCAAACGCGGTGATAGCCGCGTTAACCCTTGCCATTAGGCCCCGCGGGAGCCATAAGGCATCCAGTTGATCGACGCGCTTCGGCCGCGAGGAATCCGATGAAGAAGTTCTTGCTGCAGTTTTTTACCTGGTGGAATGGGCAGACGCTCGGAACCCGTTTCCACACCTGGCGTAACGGCACCGAAGTGGGCCGCGACGAGTGGGGCAACATCTATTACGAGGGCGGCACCGATTCGGAAGGCCGTACTCGCCGCTGGGTCATCTACAAGGACATCGCCGAGGCTTCCAAGATCCCGGCCGGCTGGCATGGCTGGATGCATCATCGCGTCGACACGCCTCCCTCGAAGGAAAATTACCAGCCGCGCCCGTGGCAGAAGCCGCACCAGTCCAACCTGACCGGCACGGCAGCCGCCTACCGGCCGAAGGGCTCGGTTCTGGGCACCGGCCATCGCCCCGTGGTTACCGGCGACTACGACGCCTGGACGCCCGGCGCGTGAGCGTCGCGCCGGCAAAGAATGTTTTCTCGCCACATTTTGCGGCTAACCACTTGATGATTGATGGGGCGACATGCTTGACCGCCCTTCGGTGGTCAGGCGCAATTTCCGGTATTTTCAGATGACGGTTTTCGGTCGGATTTCGCTGGGCAAACGGGTGGCAACCGTCTGGGCGGCATCGGCCGTGGCCATTGCCGCGCTGATCTCGCCGGCGGCTGCAGAGCGCACCAGCAGCCCGGTGGCCGAATTTGCCGGCATCGACAAGATCACCGGCCGCATCATCACATTCGACGTCTATATCGATGAGACCGTGCAGTTCGGCGCGCTGCAGGTCACTCCGCGCGTGTGCTATGCGCGCGCGGACGGCGAGGAGCCCCGCACCGATTCCTTCGTCGAGGTCGACGAGATCACGCTGGACCGGAAAATCCGTCGCATTTTCACAGGCTGGATGTTTGCCGAAAGCCCGGGCCTCAACGCGGTCGAGCACGCGATCTATGACGTGTGGCTGAAGGGCTGCAAGGCGAAGTCCGACGTGCCGGCCCCGGAAGCTTCGAAGAGCAACTGACGCGGGTCGCACGTTCCAAGCGTGCACGCCGCCCAGCCGCCCCAGGAGGCCCACAGAACACTACGGCGCGCTCAGGGATAGAAGGTGGCCTCGCCACGCAACGCCGCTTCCAGAAGCTTCTCATAGGTCCCGCGCGGCACGTCTATAGCGCCGAAGCGCTTTAGGTGCTCGGTGGTGAACTGCGTGTCCAGCAGAGCAAAGCCCCGCTCGTTAAGCCTCTCGACCAGCCGCACCAGGCACGCCTTCGATGAGTCCGTCACCTTCGAGAACATGCTTTCGCCGAAGAAGACGCGGCCCAGGCTGACGCCGTAAAGCCCGCCCACCAGTTCGCCATCGCGCCAGGCCTCCACCGAATGGCAATGGCCGCGCTCGAAGAGGGCGATATAGGCCTCCCGGATAGGCGCATTGATCCAGGTGGTCTCGCGTTCGGCGCGCTCTTCCGCGCAGCCGTCGATCACGCCGGCAAAATCCGTATCGATACGGATATCGAACCGGTTCTGGCGTATCGTCTTGCGCAGGCTTTTCGGCACATGGAAAGTGTCGAGGGGAATGATGCCCCGCATCTCGGGGCGCACCCAGAACACTTCCGGGTCGGTGGCGCTTTCTGCCATGGGGAATACGCCAGACGCATAGGCCTTCAGCAACAGATCGGGCGGTATGCGATAGCCGGGCGCGTAGGGACGGGTCATGGCCGTACCTCCAAACCGACAACGCCCGCCCTGCGGGCGCTGTCTTGTTGTACGGGCCCATCGGTCCTGTTCATGTTCCGTATCCGAAACATTTTCGGTTCAGGCCGATTATACGCTATTCCGTGGCCGCGAGGTGTTTTTCCAGCCAGTGAATGTCGTAGTCGCCGTTGGCGATGTCGATATTGCCGACCAGGTCGCGGAACAGCGGCAGCGTGGTGTTGATGCCGTCCACCACGAACTCGTCCAGCGCGCGGCGCAGGCGCATCATGCATTCCACGCGGTTGCGGCCGTGTACGATCAGCTTGCCGATCAGGCTGTCGTAGTAGGGCGGGATGCGGTAGCCGGAGTAGACGCCGGAATCGACGCGCACGCCAAGGCCGCCCGGGGTGTGGAAGTGCGTGATCGTGCCGGGCGACGGCGCGAAGGTGCGCGGGTCTTCGGCGTTGATGCGGCACTCGATGGCATGGCCCTGGAAGCGGATGTCCTCCTGCCTCACCGACAGCCCGCCGCCGGAAGCGACGCGAATCTGCTCGTGTACCAGGTCAATGCCCGTGATCGCCTCGGTCACCGGGTGCTCCACTTGAAGGCGCGTGTTCATCTCGATGAAGTAGAACTCGCCGTTCTCGTAGAGGAACTCGACGGTGCCCGCGCCCGAATAGCCGAGGTCGGCCACGGCATTCGCGCAGATCGCGCCGATGCGCGCGCGCTCCTCTTCGTTCAGAGCAGGGGAGTTCGCCTCTTCCCAGACCTTCTGGTGGCGGCGCTGCAGCGAGCAGTCGCGCTCGCCCAGGTGGATGCCCTTGCCGGCGCCGTCGCCAAATACCTGGATTTCGATGTGGCGCGGCTTTTCGAGGTATTTCTCGATGTAGACGGCATCGTCGCCGAAGGCCGCACCAGCTTCGGAACGGGCCGTATGCAGGGCAGCAACCAGATCGTCCTCGCTGCGCGCCACCTTCATGCCGCGGCCGCCGCCGCCGGCCGAAGCCTTGATGATGACCGGATAGCCGATCTCGGCGGCAACGCGCTTGGCTTCGTTCTCGTCCGTGATCGCGCCTTCAGAGCCCGGCACAACCGGAATGCCGAGGCGCTTGGCTGTGCGCTTGGCTTCGATCTTGTCGCCCATGGTGCGGATGTGGTCGCCCGAGGGGCCGATGAAGGTGATATTGTGGGCTGCCAGTATGTCGGAGAACTTGGCATTCTCCGCCAGGAAGCCGTAGCCCGGATGCACGGCGTCGGCGCCAGTTATCTCGCAGGCCGCCACGATCTGGTGGATGTTGAGGTAGCTGTCGCGCGAGGGCGGCGGGCCGATGCAGACGGCCTCGTCGGCAAGGCGCACGTGCATCGCGTCGGAATCGGCAGTCGAATGCACGACCACGGTCTTTATGCCCAGTTCCTTGGCTGCGCGCAGGATCCGGAGGGCGATTTCGCCTCGGTTGGCGATAAGTATTTTCTGGAACATCCTGGACCTATTCGATGACCACCAGCGGCATACCGTATTCCACCGGCTGGCCATCCTCCACCATGATCGCCTTCACGGTGCCTGAGCGCGGCGAGGGGATCTGGTTCATCGTCTTCATCGCTTCGATGATCAGCAGCGTCTGGCCTTCCTTCACCGTCTGGCCGATCTCGATGAACGCCGCGGCGCCCGGAGCCGGTGCCAGGTAGGCAGTGCCGACCATGGGCGAGGGCACGGCGTTCTTGGACAGGTCGGCAGCCGGGGCAGGTGCGGCAGCCGGGCCTGCAATCTGCGGTGCAGCGGCCGGGGCAGGCAGCGCAGCAACGGGAGCCGGGGCAGCAATGGCATGCACCGCCGGCGCGTGGCGCGACACACGCAGCTTCAGGTCGCCGAGCTCAACCTCGATCTCGGTCAGATTGGTGTCGTTCAGGATGCCCGCAAGGTCGCGGATCAGTTGCTGGTCAACACCGGTCTTTTTTATCGACATATTTGAGCCTTTTCTTCTTGTCCGGCCGCTCAGATGCGAGCAGCGAGCGCCTGCAGCGCCAGTGTGTAGCCAAGTGGGCCGAAGCCGCAGATCATCCCGACCGCGACTGGCGCGACCATGGAGACGTGGCGGAACGGCTCACGCGCATGGATGTTTGAAAGATGCACTTCCGCCACCGGCAGCGAAACCGCGCGGATGGCGTCGTGAATGGCGATGGATGTGTGGGTATAGGCGCCGGCATTGATGACGATGCCCGCAGCCTTGTCGCCGGCTTCCTGGATCCAGTCGACCAGGTCGCCCTCATGGTTGGACTGGCGGAACTCGATGGCGAGCCCCAGCGCCGCTCCTGCCTTGCGGCAGTCGTCCTCTATGCCGGACAGGGTCGTTCCGCCATAGATCCCGGGTTCGCGCTTGCCCAGCGCGTTGAGATTTGGGCCGTTCAAAACGTAGACCGTTTTCAATGTAAGGACCTTTCTCCGCGCCAGTCGCCAACCGGCACGCCGCAATCTCTATAATTGTCTTAAACGTCTGCGAAAAGAGCGCAGCGGCTTTCTTGTCCACAAGCGCGCTCTTTTCCCGGCCGCAATACTCTGCAAGAGCTCAAATCAGCAGCCCGCGTCAAGGCAGGCTTTGGCCTCGTTGATCTTTTCGGACAGCGCGTCCTTGCCCAGCGCGCCGAACACCACCTCGTTGCCGACCACATAGGACGGCGTTCCGCTGATCGAAAGCTTGTTGGCAAGATCGTAGGTGTTGGCAAACGCCTCCATGATCGCCGGGTTCTTCATCTCTTCGCGCAGCTTTGCTTCGTCTACGCCCAGCGCCGTCGCGACCT
Source organism: Mesorhizobium sp. KR2-14 (assembly GCF_040049255.1). NCBI lineage: Bacteria > Pseudomonadati > Pseudomonadota > Alphaproteobacteria > Hyphomicrobiales > Phyllobacteriaceae > Mesorhizobium > Mesorhizobium sp. KR2-14. Next base: position 237,811 of record NZ_JBDZDR010000004.1, read on the forward strand.
TGATGGCTGCGGCTTCGTCTGCGCGCCCCTTGCCGCCAAGGAGCTGGTTGTGGAACTCGCCGTATTTTTCAGGCGCCAGCGTGCGGAACGCCATTGAAACCACATGCGCCTTTTGCGAATCGGCGCCGAGGATCGGGAATTCCTTCAGCACGAAGCGAAGTTCCGGGTCGGCGGCGGTCAGGGCCAGCATGTCCTGCTGGGCGCGCTTGCAGTAGCCGCAATTATAGTCATAGAACTCGACGATGGTGACTTTGCCGTTGGGATTTCCGACGACGCCGTCATAGGCCGAGTTGAATATCTCCGACTTGGCGTCCTTGATCACCGCCTGATGGGCGACGCGCTGCTTTTCCTGCTGCTTTTCTTCCAGCGCCTGCTGGACGTCGTACATGATTTCGGGGTTCTCGAGCAGATATTCCCGCACGATGGTCTCGACGTCCTTGCGGGTGAGCTGGCCTGCTGCGTTGTCCTTGCTTATCTGCGCTACCGTGACCGGATCGACTGCCGGCGAGCGCCCCGCCACGAAGCCAGCGGCAAGCACCGCAAGAGCCATTGCGGCGCCGCCCGCACCCAACAGAATTGCCTTGTTCATCCTAAAACCTGTCCTTGCCTGAATTCAGCTGTTGCCGGGTGATGTGGGCGCGCAATTTTCGCCGAGTCAGCACTCCATAGCAGGAGTTTGGTCTCCAAGAGGCAAAATCCAGCCTCTGGTGGCAAAAAATGCCGTGATGGAGCCCGTGCGTGCCCGCCTATTTCTTCTTGCCCGGTTGCTTGTAGTTGATGATGTCCTGCGCGCGTACCCAGCCCGGCGAGCCGGGCTTGAACTTTTGCTGCGCGCGGGCAGCGAAAATCTTCGCTTCCTGGTAGGCCCCGCTGTAGTAGTGTCCCTCGGCCGTTGCCAGTTCGGCTTCGGCGATGTCGCCAAGCTGGCCGTAGGCCTGTGCCAGGTAGCGATAGGCCGTCGCGTTCTCGCGGTCGCGGTCCAGTCCGCTGCGGATTTGCGTAACCGCCTTTTTCAGCGCGTCCGGCTTGCCTATCGCCAGCAGCGCCTGTCCGTAGGACACCGGGAGGACGCCGGACTTGACCGGATCGAGGCGCACTGCCGTGGCATAGGCTTCAGCCGCCTGCGCCGGCTGGTTTGCTTTCATCAGCACATCGCCGCGCAATTCGTGGAAATAGGGGTTCTTGGGCTGCTGCTTGACCAGCCCGTCGACCTTGGCCAGAGCCGAGCGGGGATTGCCGTGGAGGTGCGTGACCATGGCGTCCGCATATAGTGCGGCCAGCCCGCGTGGATTGTTGCGGAAGAGGCGCGAAGCTCCTGCCTGTCCGTCGGTGTAGACCGCGATCTTGGCGCGCATCATGTCGTGGCGCAGCTGCAACTCGGGCGAGTCCTTGCGCTCGTAGTTAGGGCTGCTGGCGGCCAGCTGCTGCAGATTGGAAATGCGGTCCTGAGGGGTCGGGTGGCTGATCTGGTAAGGGTCCACCCGCGCGCCGGACAGAGACAGCGCGCTCTGGAACCGCTTGAACGTGGTCAGCATGCCCTTGGCCGACTGGCCTGTCGCCTCCAGATAGGTGATCGCGGAACGGTCCGCCGTGGTTTCCTCGGTGCGCTGGTAGCCAAGCAGGCTGCGCCGCGCCATTTCGCCGCCGCCAATGGCGATGCCGCCGCCGGCCTGCGCCAGTTCGTTGCTGTTGGTCGCAGCGCCTGCCACGATCGCGCCGGCGCCCAGAAGCGTGGAGACGATCGCCATGGTCTGCGCCCGCGCCAGCTGGTCGCGAAGCCTTTCCTGGTGGCCGCCGGCGATATGCCCGGCCTCGTGCGCGATGACGCCGATGATCTCGTTGGGCGTTTCAGATTGCAGCAAGGCGCCGGTGTTGATGAACATGCGCCGCCCCAGCACGAAAGCATTGAAGCTGCGGTCATTGACGAGGATGATATCCACGCCGGACTTGAGGCCGGCCGCCTTGAGGATCGGCCTTGCATAGTCGCGCACCAGCGCCTCGATCTCAGCGTCGCGCACGATGGCAAGTCCGCTCTGTGCGAATGCGCTTGCGGAAGCCGACAGCGTCAGCGCAGCAGCCAGCGAAGCCGCGGCAAAAGGCCGGGCGACTTTTGAAACGAGCGCGGAGAAAAATGGTGTCTGCATAGTGAAAACCACTGGTAGACGAGCAAAGGCAAGATGAAAAGCTCGGTAACAAAACTTGGTGAACTTGTGATGCCGACATCATTCGGGCATTTGTGCGGCATCATGTGCGGGGGAGTGGCAAGAGTGACAAGGACAAGAGATGGTGGTTGCGCTTTCGAAACGCGGTGATGTCGAGCCGTTCCATGCGATGGACGTGCTGGCCGAGGCAAATCGGCTGAAGGCGCTCGGCGTACCGGTTATCTCGATGGCTGTCGGCCAGCCCTCCGACCCGGCCCCCGCAGCCGTTCGCGCTGCCGCGGCGCGCGCACTACGCGACGGGCGCATCGGCTATACCGACGCCCTCGGCGTGGCCGCATTGCGCGAAGCGATCGCTTCCCATTATGCCGAGCATTATGGCGTCGAGGTATCGCCGGGCCGCATCGCCGTCACCACCGGCTCCTCAGCGGCGTTCAACCTGGCTTTCCTGGCGATGTTCGATCCGGGCGATCGCGTGGCGGTCGTTGCTCCGGGCTATCCGGCCTACCGCAACATCATGGCCGCGCTGGGCCTCGACGTGGTCGAGATCGAGATGGAAGGCGCTGCCTATCTCACGGCCGATCACCTCGAAGCCGCGCACAGGCGCGCGCCGCTGAAGGGAGTGCTCTTTGCCAGCCCAGCCAATCCCACCGGCGCCATTATCCCCGAAAAGGAGCTGGCGGAGCTGGTCGCAACGGCGGATAATCTCGGCATTTCAGTGATTTCCGACGAGATCTACCACCGACTGTCCTATGCCGGGCCGGACGTCACCGCTCTTTCCCTTGGCAAGGACGTGACCGTCATCAACTCCTTCTCGAAATACTACTGCATGACGGGCTGGCGCATCGGCTGGATGGTGCTGCCGGAAAAGCTGGTGCGGCCCATCGAACGCATCCAGCAAAGCCTCTACATCTCCGCGCCTGAGCTGTCGCAGGTGGCGGCGGTGGAGGCTTTCAATGCGACCGAGGAGCTTGAGGTGGTGAAGGCACGCTATGCCTGGAACCGCGAGCTCCTGATGCAGCGGCTACCCGAACTCGGGTTTGCGCTTGCCGCGCCCATGGACGGCGCCTTCTATGCCTTCTGCGATGTCTCGCGACTGACCAACGACAGCATGGAGTTTGCCCGGCGCATGCTGGCCGAAGCCCATGTGGCGGCGACGCCGGGGCGCGACTTCGACATGCATTCCGGCCACCGCTTCATGCGTCTGTCCTATGCCGGCAGCCATGAAGACATGGTCGAGGCTGTCGCCCGCATCGAACGCTGGCTGAAATAGAAAGCAAGGGGGAGGCTGTGGCGGACCTGGAGGAAGTGCTGCCGGCGCTTGCCGCCGAAATGGCGGAACGGACCGACCGGGGCGATGTCGCAAACTACATCCCGCAGCTTGGCAAGATAGACCCGCAGCGATTCGGCATTGCCGTGGCGTTGACCGACGGGCGCGTCGTCGCTGCGGGCGATGCCGACGAGACGTTCTCGATCCAGAGCATCTCCAAGATGTTCACGCTGACGCTGGCGCTGGGCAAGGTGGGGGATGCGCTTTGGCGGCGTGTCGGGCGCGAGCCATCCGGCAACCCGTTCAATTCTATCGTCCAGCTCGAGAACGAGCAGGGCATTCCGCGCAATCCATTCATCAATGCCGGCGCAATCGTGGTCACCGACGTGCTCTTGGCCGGCCACCAGCCGCGCGAGGCGATCGGCGAGATTCTGCGCTTTGCTCAGTTCCTGGCCGACGACGACACGATCATCGTCGACCGCGAAGTCGCTGCCTCCGAGCAGGCCACCGGCTTTCGCAACGTGGCGCTGGCCAACTACATGAAAGCCTTCGGCAATCTGCAGCACGCGCCCGAACTGGCGCTGGGCGTCTATTATCACCATTGCGCCATCGCCATGAGTTGCCGGCAACTGGCCATGTCTGGGCGCTTCCTTGCCCATGGCGGCCGCAATCCCGCCACGGGCCATTCTGTCGTCTCGGCCGAGCGCGCCCGGCGCATCCTGGCGCTGATGCTGACCTGCGGCCACTATGACGGCTCGGGCGATTTCGCCTTCCGCGTCGGTATTCCGGCCAAAAGCGGCGTCGGCGGTGGCATATTGGGCATCGTGCCCGGCGTTGCGTCCATCGCGGTGTGGTCGCCTGGCCTCAACGAAAACGGCAATTCGCGGCTGGGTTCCATCGCGCTTGAAAAGCTCGCCAGGGCCATGAACTGGTCCGTCTTCGCCCCCTGAGCCGTCATTTCCAGTCACAAAGAAAAACCCCGCGCATTGGGTGCGCGGGGTTTTGTTCGTTCAGCGTCTGAGGTTGGCGCTTAGAAGAAGCTCTTGCGCTGCCACCAGCCGCTCTTCTTCGGCTTGTCTTCTACCTGAGGCTCAGCTGCGACCGGCTCCGGTTCCGGAGCCGCAGGTTGCGGTTCCTCGGCGGCGGGCGCTGCGGGCTCTACCGGAGCTGCATCGACCGTTTCCGGTGCTGCCGGCGCCTCGGGCGCTGTCTCCACAGCCTCGAGGGCAGGGGCAGGAGCCGCTGCCTTGCGGCGCGGGGCCCTCGGCTTCTTCGCGGGCTTTTCTTCCGCCGGCGCAGCGGCAGCTTCAGCTTCCGCTTCGCTGGTGGCTGCAACCTCTTCGGCCGCGGCCTTCTTCGAACGCGTGGTGCGGCGGGTGGTCCTCTTCGGCTTTTCGGCCGGCGCTTCCTCGGCTGCCGCCTCTTCAGCCTGCGCGCCTTCGGCCACAACCTCTGCCGCAACCGGCTCGGCCGCAAGGACGGTTTCCACGACAGGGGCTTCGGCGTCGGCTGCCTCTTCGACGGCTGCTTCCGTCTCCTCGGCGCGCGCTTCTTCGGCTTCCTCGCCTTCGCCTGAACCCGCCTCGTGCGTCAGTTCGGCCTCGCCTTCCTCCCTGCGGTTGCGCCGGCCGCCACGCTTGCCGCGGCGGCGCTTCTTGCGCTCGGCTTCTCCGGCTTCGGCGGCCTCATCGGCAGACACAGCCTCGGTCGTCTCGGCGGTCGCTTCCTCAGCCTCCTCGTCGGCCGCTTCCTCGGAAACGCTCGCGGCTTCCGCCGGGGCGGCATGCTCGCGGTCTTTGCCGCCGCGCCGGCGGCGACGCTTGCGGCGCTTGCGGTCGCGGTGCTCGCCTTCTTCGGCCTTCTCGGCCTGGACAGGCTGTTCCTCGGCGACTTCGGCCTCTTCGGCCTCCATCTCCTCTTCCTCGATCTCCTCATCCTCGATGTAGACCGGGGCAGGCAGAACGTGCTGCGGAACCACAGGCTTCTCCACGACCGCGCCGCGCGAGATCGCATAGTGCTGCGAGCCGACCGAGTCGTCGGGCTCAAGCGAGATGGTCAGGCCGAAGCGCTGCTCCAGCTCAACCAGCGTGCTGCGCTTGTGGTTCAGCACATAGATGGCCGTGGCGCTCGGCGTGCGCACCGTGATGTGGTGGCGCGAATCCTTGAGCAGGAAGTCCTCGATCGCCCGCACTACCAGAAGCGCGACTGACGAATCGGAGCGCACATGGCCCGTGCCGCCGCAGTGGGGGCACGGCTTCATGGTCGATTCCAGAACGCTGGCCCGGATGCGCTGGCGCGACATTTCCATGAGGCCGAAATGCGAGATACGGCCGACCTGGATGCGGGCGCGGTCGTTCTTCAGGCATTCCTTGAGCTTCTTCTCCACGGCGCGGTTGTTGCGGCTCTCCTCCATGTCGATGAAGTCGATGACGATCAGGCCGGCCAGGTCGCGCAGGCGAAGCTGGCGGGCAACCTCTTCGGCCGCCTCCAGGTTCGTCTGGAGCGCGGTGTCCTCGATGGAGTGCTCCTTGGTGGAGCGCCCGGAGTTGACGTCTATCGCAACCAGCGCCTCGGTCTGGTTGATGATGATGTAGCCGCCCGATTTCAGCGTCACCTGCGGCTGCAGCATGCGGTCGAGCTGGGCCTCGATACCGCTGCGCGCGAGGATAGGCGTCACGTCGCGGTAGGGCTGGACCACCTTGGCGTGGCTGGGCATCAGCATCCGCATGAAGTCCTTGGCCTCGCGGTAGCCTTCCTCGCCGGCAACCAGGATCTCGTCGATGTCCTTGTTATAGAGGTCGCGCACCGAGCGCTTTATCAGGCTGCCTTCCTCATAGACGAGGGCAGGGGCCACCGACTGCAGCGTCAGGCTGCGGACGTTCTCCCACATCCGCATCAGATATTCGTAGTCGCGCTTGATCTCGGCCTTGGTGCGGCTTTCGCCAGCGGTGCGCAGGATCACGCCCATGCCCTGCGGCACTTCGAGTTCCTGCATGATTTCCTTAAGGCGCTTGCGGTCCTGTGCGCTGGTGATCTTGCGCGAAATGCCGCCGCCACGCGCGGTGTTGGGCATCAGCACCGAATAGCGACCGGCCAGCGACAGATAAGTCGTCAGCGCAGCACCCTTGTTGCCGCGCTCTTCCTTGACCACCTGCACCAGCAGGATCTGGCGACGCTTGATGACTTCCTGGATCTTGTAGTGGCGACGCACCGGCTTGCGGCGGTTGCGCATTTCCTCGATCGCGTCCTCGGCGCCGACAACCTCGATGCCGTGGTCGTCGTCGTGCGAACTGGCAACCTCCTCGATCGCGCCGCGATGCTCGTCCTCGGATGAGCCTTCCTCGTTCTCCGAAGCCTCGGCTGCGGATTCGGTAGTCGCCTCGACCGGCTCGGAAACCACGTCGGCGTCCACGGCCGCCGCGATGGACGACGGGCCCGTTTCGTCGGATGCCTCGGAAGCGTTCTCGCCTTCCGCGGACTCCGTGTGGCCAGATTCGTCCTCGGCGGAAATTTCCGCATGCGGTTCGCGGCCTTCGCCTTCGGAGACTTCATCTCCTTCAGCGGCGGCGTGCTCCTCATGCTCTTCGCTCGCCGAAGCCGTCGCGTCTTCTTCCGAACCCTCGGCGTTCAGGCGATGTTCGTCGCCGTTGCGGCCACGGTTGCGGCCGCCGCGCCGCCGCTTGCGGTTGCGGCCGCGTTCATGGCGTTCGTCGCCATCGCCGTTTCCGTCGTCGTCCTCATCCTCGTGCTCTTCGGCTTCGGCGCGCAAAAGCGCCTGCCGGTCGGCGACCGGGATCTGGTAATAGTCTGGATGAATTTCACTGAAGGCGAGAAAACCGTGCCGGTTTCCGCCATATTCGACAAAGGCCGCCTGAAGGGAAGGTTCTACGCGCGTTACGCGAGCGAGGTAGATATTTCCTTTAAGCTGCTTCTTGTCCTGGGATTCAAAATCAAATTCTTCGATACGGTTACCGCGAACGACGACAACCCGTGTCTCCTCCGGGTGGGAGGCATCTATCAACATCTTGTTGGGCATTATCTTGTTTCCTGCCGGCCGCCATCAACCGTGTCATCGGCAGCGAAATGCGCTGCCGCCTGCCGGGGGAGAGAAGCGTGTCGGACAATTGAAAGTCCGCCGGGCGATACCACAGCGCGATGGGCAAGCCGCCCGCAGCCGGATTGGCGCGGTACTGTGCGGGTCTACCCAAGATTGCGCTTAAAGCCATCGGTGACCTTGCGAACAACTTTGAACCAAAGCCCGGAAGACCCGGACCAGCTTTTTGCTCGTACAGAGCCAGCGCGGAACCTCGGTTCCGGCCGTTTTCCTCACGCCAAGGAATCCCCGCTCTGCGGAAACACCTTTGCGAAATCCGTCGCGACCATCTCATGCCCTTGAATCGCCGCCGCGATTGGAGCTGTTTTCGTCGCTTGACCGAATATGGAAACTGCGCCGTGACAGTTCCAGGCATTGCGATGATCCAGTGTCGCTTTTATGATTTGCCGGCCCTCAACGCAACCCCGATTTCTGGTTGTAGCAAAAGCGCTTGCGTCGATCGGGCCGGGGGCGACGCACGAAAAGGCTTGGTTAACCTTATCGCTATACCTCTTGTTAATCAGTATTCGGGCCTTTTCTGCGCCGCGATTACCTGTGCAACAGTCGGGGACAAGGTGCTTCATCCGTGGAAAAGAGACTTGCTGACATTGGCTGCAGGATCGTTTCCATCGGCCTTCTTCTCGTTTTTTTGATAGGCGGCCTGACGGCCCCGGCTTTCGATGCCAGCGCCGGTGCACCCGTCGAGGTAAGTGGTTACCGAATGGCGGGCGATGCAACGCGCATGCGCATCGTCATGGATTTCGACCGCGAGGTTGCGCCCCGGTGGCTCATGCTGCGTGGCCCCCACCGACTCATGATCGACGTGCCGGATGCCGGCTTCAGGTTCGATGCGAAGGATCTGGAGGCGCGCGGGCTGATTTCCGGCGTGCGTTATGGCCAGCAGGGCGACGGAAGTGGGCGCCTCATCCTGACCGCCAAGGGGCCGTTCACCGTCGACAAGGTCGACGTCCTGCCCAATGAGGACGCAAGCGGCTACCGCATGGCGGTGGAGGTAAGCGCGGCTTCCGAACGCCAGTTCGAAGAGGCGCTCGCAGAGCAGGCGCAGACGACGGCTTCCACCACGACGCCCAAGACCGACCGTCTCGTCCAGGAACCGCCCTCCGACAGGCGCTTCACAGTGGTCATAGATCCCGGCCATGGCGGCATCGATGGCGGCGCGGAAGGGCTGAACGGCACGGTCGAAAAGGAAATCACGCTCGCCTTCGCGCAGGAATTGAAGGCGAAGCTCGGCGAAAGCGGCCAATACGATGTCCGCATGACGCGTGAAAAGGACGAGTTTCTTCGCCTCGACGAACGCGTGCGGATCGCTCGTTCGCATGATGCTGACCTGTTCATTTCGATTCACGCCGACACGATCCGCCTGAAAGGGATACGGGGCGCGACAGTCTACACGCTTTCCGAAAAAGCCTCCGACGCCGAGGCCCAGGCGCTCGCCGACCGCGAAAACCTGTCCGACCAGCTCGCCGGCATCGAGATCGAGACCGAAAAGCAGGAAGTCGCCGACATTCTCATCGAGCTGATCCGGCGCGAGACGCACGGCTTCTCGCTTAAATTCGCCCATTCGCTCGTATCCGAGCTGTCCAGCACGGTGGGCCTCATCAACAATCCGCACCGCTCGGCGGGCTTTCGGGTGCTCAGGGCGCCCGATGTTCCGTCCGTACTGGTCGAGCTCGGCTATCTTTCCAACCCGCAGGATGAAGAGCTGCTGCGCGATCCCGACTGGCGCAACAAGGCCGCCGACAGCATTGCCCGTGCCGTGGCCGCGTTCGCTGCGGCAAAGATGGCGGCTGGTGGGTAGCCTCTCGAGGGCCGGGTTCGCTTTCCAGCCGTTGCTCGCGCACAACACCTTGCCAATTAATGTGACTTGTTGGACACTGTTTTGCTGGCTTGCCCCATTTTACCCACATCGGCACGACATTGCTTTCTGATTGACGGGTAGGGAAGGTTCCAGCGTCTTGCGATAGGCGCCGTTTTTGCAGAGGAATTCCCGAACCACTGACTGGAGCGGGCATGATTCGTCTCATCGGCTATTTCTTCGGTATAGGCACTATGCTGGCGCTGCTCATGGCGGCGGGCGTGGCGCTTTATCTCAGTCACATGACGAAGGATCTGCCCGACTACGAGGTTCTGGCGAGATACGAGCCGCCGGTCACGACCAGGATTCACGCCTCCGACGGCGCGCTGATGGGCGAGTTCGCGCGCGAGCGACGGCTTTTCTTGCCCATCCAGGCGATCCCCGACCGCGTCAAGGCCGCCTTCCTCTCGGCCGAGGACAAGAACTTCTACAACCATCCGGGCATCGACGTCGTCGGTCTCGGCCGCGCGATCATCACCAACTTCCAGAATCTCGGTTCCGGCCGCCGCCAGGTCGGCGCGTCCACCATCACCCAGCAGGTCGCCAAGAATTTCCTGCTGACCTCCGACCAGACCTATGAGCGCAAGGTCAAGGAGATGGTCCTGGCCTTCCGCATCGAGCAGGCCTATTCGAAGGATCGTATTCTCGAACTCTATATGAACGAGATTTTCTTCGGCATGGGTGCCTATGGCATCGGCGGTGCCGCGCTCACCTATTTCAACAAGGCGGTAGGCGAACTGACGGTGTCGGAGGCGGCTTATCTGGCCTCGCTTCCGAAGGGCCCGTCCAACTATCACCCGTTCCGCCACACCGATCGTGCGATCGAGAGGCGCAACTGGGTCATCGACCAGATGGTCGAGAATGGCTATGTCCCGCGCGACGAAGGCGACAAGGCCAAGGCCGAGCCGCTCGGCGTCACGCCGCGTCGCTCCGGCACGTACGTTTTCGCCGGCGAATACTTCACCGAAGAGGTGCGCCGCGAAATCATCGCGCGCTACGGAGAGAACGCTCTCTATGAGGGTGGTCTTTCGGTGCGGACCACGCTCGACCCGCGAATGCAGCGCCTGGCGCGCTCGGCGATGCAACATGGCCTGATGAAATTCGACCGACTGCGCGGCTATCGCGGCCCGATCACCCACATCGACGTCTCCGGCGACTGGGGTGTGAAGCTCGGCGAGGTCAAGGGTCTCGACGACGTTCCCGAGTGGCAAGTGGCCGTCGTGCTGGGCAGTTCGGCTTCGGGGCTGACCATCGGCCTGCAGCCAGAGCGTCAGGCCTCCGGCGCGCTGGTGGCCGAGCGCAAGAAGGGCACCATTTCCAAGGAAGACATGAGCTTCGCAATGCGCCACATGGCGAATGGCAAGCGCGTGAAGGCCAATTCCCCCGCCGACGTGCTCAAGCCGGGCGACGTGATCTTCGTGGAAAAGAACAAGGATTCCGAGAGCGCCTATTCCCTGCGCCAGCCTCCCGAAGTGGCAGGCGGCCTTGTCGCCATGGACCCGCACACCGGACGTGTCCTGGCCATGGTAGGCGGCTTCTCCTTCTCCCAGTCCGAGTTCAACCGCGCCACCCAGGCGATGCGCCAGCCGGGCTCCTCCTTCAAGCCGATCGTCTATGCGGCTGCGCTCGACAATGGCTACACGCCGGCATCCGTCATCATGGACGGCCCGATCACCATCCACATCGGCAACACCAGCTGGTCGCCGAAGAACTATGACGGCAAGGGTGCCGGCCCCTCGACGCTGCGCGCCGGCATCGAACGCTCCCGCAACCTGATGACCGTCCGCCTGGCCAACGACATGGGCATGCAGCTCGTGGCCGAATATGCCGAACGCTTCGGTGTCTACGACAGGATGCCTCCGCACATTTCCATGTCGCTCGGTTCCGGCGAAACCACGGTCATGCGCATGGTTTCAGCCTATTCGGTGATGGCCAATGGCGGCCGGCAGATCAAGCCGTCGCTCATCGACCGCATCCAGGACCGTTACGGCAAGACGGTTTTCAAGCACGACGAAAGGGGCTGCGAAGGCTGCCTGGCGACCGAGTGGGACAATCAGGCCGAGCCGGAGCTGGTCGACAACTCCGAGCAGGTCCTCGATCCGATGACCGCCTACCAGATCACCTCGATGATGGAGGGCGTGGTCATTCGCGGCACGGCCACCACCCTCAGGGAGCTCGGACGGCCGCTGGCCGGCAAGACCGGCACCACGAACGACGAGAAAGACGCCTGGTTCATCGGCTACACGCATAACCTCGTCGTGGGTCTCTATCTGGGCTACGACAAGCCGCAATCGCTGGGCAAGGGTGCGACCGGCGGCGGTCTAGCCGCGCCGATCTTCAAGGAGTTCATGGCCGAGGCGCTGAAGGGCGTGCCCGCGGTGGACTTCAAGGTGCCGGAAGGCATGAAGATGGTGGCGATCAACCGCAAGACCGGCATGCAGGCCATTCAGGGCGAGCCGGACACGATCATGGAAGCCTTCAAGCCGGGCACTGGTCCCGCCGACAGCTACTGGGTGATCGGCATGGGCGACGACGGCTCCAACGGATCGGGCGAGGCACTGTCGCCAAGGGCCAGCGAGGCAATCATACAGGGCGGCGGCGGTCTCTACTGACCCACGGAATTTGATCATGGGCCGGCGAACAAGCCGGCCCATTTTCCTTTACAGGTGCAGTACGCCTGCCTATGGTCCGCGCCAAATCGAACCCCTATCTAAAACCCAATCATCCCTGAGAGGACTGGACACCTGCCATGCGCGCAGAAACCGAAAAGCTGGTCGACGAAATCAAGCAGGCCATAAGCCTGCTGAGGAGGCATCTTTGACTGGGATCAGGCTTTAAAACGGCTTGAATACCTGAACATGCGTTCCGAGGACTCGAGCCTCTGGGACGACCCGCAGGAAGCGCAGAAGCTGATGCGCGAACGCCAGAGCCTGGACGATGCGATCAACGCGGTCACCGGGCTTGCCCGGGCGCTGGACGACAATATCGGCCTGATAGAGCTCGGAGAGGAAGAGGGCGACGAGGGCATCGTCGGCGAGGCCGAGGCGGCGATCCGCTCGCTCTCGGGCGAAGCGAGGGCGCGCCAGATCGAATCCATGCTCTCGGGCGAGGCTGATTCCAACGACACCTATATCGAAGTTCACGCCGGCGCGGGCGGCACCGAAAGCCAGGACTGGGCTTCGATGCTGTTGCGCATGTACACGCGCTGGGCGGAGCGTCGCCGCTTCAAGGTCGAGGTGCTGGAAATGCATGACGGCGAAGAGGCTGGCATCAAGTCGGCCACGTTGCTGATCAAGGGCCACAACGCCTATGGCTGGCTGAAGACGGAATCGGGCGTCCATCGCCTGGTCCGCATCTCGCCCTACGACAGCAATGCCCGCCGCCACACTTCGTTCGCCAGCGTCTGGGTCTATCCGGTCATTGACGACTCCATCGAGATCGATGTGTCCGAATCCGACGTGCGCATCGATACCTATCGTGCCTCGGGCGCAGGCGGCCAGCACGTCAACACCACCGACTCGGCGGTGCGCATCACGCATATCGCCACCGGTATCGTCGTGGCCTGCCAGCAGGAGCGTTCGCAGCACAAGAACCGCGCCACCGCGTGGAACATGCTGAGGGCGCGTCTCTACGAGGAAGAGCTGAAGAAGCGCGAGGAGGCGGCCAACGCCACCGCCGCGTCCAAGACCGACATCGGCTGGGGTCACCAGATCCGTTCCTACGTCTTGCAGCCCTACCAGTTGGTCAAGGACCTCCGCACCGGCGTGGAAAGCTCCAGCCCGCAGGACGTGCTGGACGGCGACCTGGACGAGTTCATGGAAGCCTCGCTCTCGCACCGCATCGAGGGCGGTTCGGGCCAGTCCGTCGCAGACATCGACTGACCTCGTCCAAGATTTTCCAATGAAATCTCACAAGCCGCCCCGCAAAGCCGGGGCGGCTTTTTTGGTGGGCTTCGAAGCCGCTATTTCTTGTCGGAGCGTATTTGGAACTATCGCGGGCGATGCTTCGTTATTTGGCTCGGGCGAGGTTGTTTCATCCAGGGGGACCTTGGAGAGCAAGTCATGGTCCGCTCGGCATATTCGCGCCGGTACGCCGGCTGCGTAAGCGTCATCGCCTCGCTGTTTTTCCTCACTTCCCCTACTTCGCTAGGCTACGCCCATCAGGCCAAGTCAGGATGGAACTATCCCACGGCCTGTTGTTCGGGGATCGATTGCCGCGAAGTGCCAGCAAAAGCCGTCAGCGAAGGGCCTCAGGGCTATGTCATAGTGGGCACGGGCGAGGTGCTGCCCTACAAGGATGCCCGCGTGCGCAACTCGCCTGACGGCGAGTACCACTGGTGCTCCATAGGCGGCGCCAGCAACACCAAGACGGTGTGCTTGTTCGTGCCGCCGCGGTCTTACTGAGAGAGCGGCCGGCCGGTTCGCCTTCATCCGGACAAATTTTGCGTCCGCTCTGGGATTGAAATCCGCAGCGGGCGCTTTGTCGTTCCGCTTTTCGCCGCAATTTGTGCTACAAGGGCCGTCGAAGGGGCTTTTGGGCGCCGTTTTGGCGCGGGATGAAGTTGAAGAGGGACGATCCGTAATGAATAAAAAGCTTGTCGCTGTGCTCGCGGGCACGGCTTTTCTTGGCGCGTGCACGACCGACCCTTACACCGGCGAGCAGAAGGTTTCGAACACGGCAGGTGGTGCCGCCATCGGTGCCGGCCTCGGTGCTCTGGCCGGGATGGCCGTCGGCGGCAGCAAGGTGGCGCAGCGCAACGCCGTGCTGATCGGCGCCGGCATCGGTGCGCTGACCGGCGGCGCCATCGGCGCAACCATGGACCGCAACGAAGCCGAACTGCGCGCCCAACTCCAGGGCACAGGCGTCAGTGTCACGCGCGCGGGCAACCAGATCATCCTCAACATGCCGTCCGATATCACCTTCGGCGTCGACCAGGACGATATCAAGCCGAGCTTCTACCAGACGCTGAACTCGGTGGGGCTGGTGCTCAAGAAGTACAACCAGACGGTCGTGGACGTGTTCGGCCATACCGATTCCACCGGCGGCGACCAGCACAATTTCGACCTTTCGCAGCGGCGCGCGCTGTCGGTTGCCAACTATCTGAGCGCCCAGGGCGTCGACTCGCGCCGTTTCGCCGTCACCGGCTTCGGCAAGACCCGCCCGATCGCTTCCAACGCCACCGCAGAGGGCCGCGCGGAAAACCGTCGCGTCGAAATCCAGCTTTCGCCGCTCACCTGATCGGCGGCCAAGGCCAACAACAAAAAAAGCCCGTCGCGGTTGCGGCGGGCTTTTTTTTGTTGCGTCCTCGATATTGGGGCAGGGCGGTTGCGCCTCTGTTTGCCCGGCGAAAGCCGAATCAGACTTTCGTGCTTATAAGCATGAAGGCAGGGATGTCGTCGCCGAAGCCGAGGACCTTCTCGTCGTCTTCCTTGTGGTGACGCGACCGGTGGTCGTCGTGCCTGTGGTGGCGGGCGCCATTGCCCTCGTGCCGGGCCTTGCGCTCGGCGTTCTCTGCCTTGATGGCGTCACGACGGCTTTGGCCCTCGGTCTGGTCGGCGCTGGCGGGTTCGGCTTCGGCAGGCGCGCTCGTGGTGTCTTCCTCGGCAGGCTTCGCCTGTCGGTGGCCACGCTTGCGCTCGCGCTCGCCTTCGTCCTTTCGGCCGCGTCCGCGCTGTGCGCCGCGCCCGCGGCGCGGGGCCTCCTCGCTCTCGACTGCCGGAAGCGTTGAAAGATCTCCGTCATGCCATTCGATCGGCTGGCCGATCAGCGTCTCGATTGCGTTGAGATTCTTGACGTCGCCCTTGGTGACGATCGTGAAAGACTTGCCCAACCGGCCCGCGCGACCGGTGCGGCCGATGCGGTGCACATAGTCCTCGGCATGAATCGGCACGTCGAAATTGAACACGTGGCTGACGTCGGGAATGTCCAGTCCGCGCGCGGCGACGTCGGAGGCCACCAGCAGCTTAAGCTTGCCCTCGCGGAAGTTGGCCAGCATCGTCATGCGCGCGCGCTGGTCCATGTCGCCATGCAGGGCGCCGGCGTCGAATTCGTGCTTGATCAGCGAGCGGAACAGTTCGGAGACTTCCACCTTGCGGTTGCAGAAGATGATCGCGTTCTTCAGTTCTGCATCTTCGGCGCGGATCAGGTCGCGCAGCACGGCGCGCTTGTCCCAAGGCTTGCTGCCCGACTTGACCAGGCGCTGGGTGATGGTGCCCGAGGTGCTGGAAGCCTTCGCCACTTCGACCCGCACCGGCGCATGCAGGAACTGCTCGGTCAGCTTGGTGATCTCCGGCGGCATCGTTGCCGAGAAGAACAGGGTCTGGCGCGTGAAAGGGATGAGCTTGCAGATGCGCTCGATGTCGGGGATGAAGCCCATGTCGAGCATGCGGTCGGCCTCGTCGATGACGAGGATCTCGACCGCCGAAAGCAGGAGCTTGCCGCGCTCGAAGTGGTCGAGCAGGCGGCCCGGGGTCGCGATCAGCACGTCGGCGCCGCGCTCCAGCTTCTTTTCCTGCTCGTCGAAGGAAACGCCGCCGATCAGCAGCGCCCGGTTGAGCCGGTGGTTCTTGCCGTATTTTTCGAAGTTCTCCTCGACCTGTGCCGCGAGTTCACGCGTCGGTTCGAGGATGAGCGTGCGCGGCATGCGCGCTCGGGCGCGGCCCTTTTCCAGCTGTGTCAGCATCGGCAACACGAAGGATGCCGTCTTGCCTGTGCCTGTCTGGGCGATGCCCAACACGTCCTTGCCTTGCAGGGCGTGCGGAATTGCGCCCGCCTGGATCGGCGTGGGCACGGTGTAGCCGGCGTCGGTAACGGCCGAAAGAACCTTCGGCGAAAGGCCGAGGTCTGCGAATGTCAGCGCGTCTTGAGCGATCTTGGTGTCTGAGGACAAGTGTTTTGGCTGTCTTTGGCTGCTTGAAGGGCGCGCCCGAAGGACGCGGCAAACGCCTCGCGCTTGCAAATATTTCATGGCGTTACGGGCAGTAACGCCGTTTGTCAACACAAGCAGGCAGAAAATGCCGCGTTTGTGCCTGTTAATACTTAACGTTTTGGGCTGTTGATGGCAATGGCGTCAGTAGCGGAATTGTTCGGTCAGGATGCGTTCATCCCAGGAATGCCCGGCATCGAACAGCAGTGTGGCCGTGTGGCGGCGCGATTGGCTGACCGTGACCGTGAGCACGGATTTGGCCTCGGTATGGTCCGCCGCCACGTTCACTGGCCGCTTATCGGCTTCCAGAACGTCGAAACGGACGACAGCGCGCTCGGGAAGCAGCGCACCGCGCCAGCGCCGCGGCCTGAATGGGCTCACGGGGGTCAACGCCAGCAAGGGGGCGTCGAGGGGCAGAATAGGACCGTGCGCGGAAAGATTATAGGCGGTAGAGCCCGCAGGCGTGGCCACCATCACGCCGTCGCAGCTCAGTTCCTCCAGGCGCACCTTGCCGTCGATCGTGATGCGGATCTTGGCGGTCTGATAGGACTGCCGCCAAAGCGCAACCTCGTTGATGGCAAGCGCGTGGAGGACCGAACCGTCGGCCAGCGCCGTCTCCATCTCCAGGGGACGTATCGTTTCGGCCACCGCCGCCTGCAGCCGCTCGCGCAGGTCGTTCTCGCGGAACTCGTTCATCAGGAAGCCGACGGTGCCGCGATTGATGCCGTAGACCTGCTTGCCGGTGCTCATCGTCTCGCGCAGTGTCTGCAGCAGGAAGCCGTCACCACCGATGGCAACGATCACGTCGGCGTCCTCGATCGGAGTGCTGCCGTAGGTAGCCTGCAGACGCGCGGCCGCTTCTTCGGCCTCGGGGAAGCCGGAAGAGACGAAGGCGAATTTCTCGCGCGCTTTGCGTGTCATAGGCAGTGCCCTGTTCCTCGCCTGAAAACCATGGCGTGCGAGGTAGCATGCCCTATTGCTCCTGCAAAGTGATGCGAAGCGCTGGAAGCGGAGCGCGCTCAGCCCTTGAGCGCGCGGCGCAGCTTGTCGAAGTCGGCCCAGGGGTCGGCGCCCTTGAGCGCCTGCGCGAGCGCCTTGTCGCCGACTGCAAATTCGGTGGGACTGATCCCGTCTTCCACCTTGTCCCACGTAATCGGAACCGAGACAGTGGCATTGGGTGTCGCGCGCGTCGAAAAGGGCGCGACCGTGGTCGCACCGCGCGTATTGCGCAGATAGTCGATGAAAATCCGCCGCTTGCGGGCCGACTTGGCCAGCGTGGCCGTGTAGCGCTTCGGGTCGGACTGCTCCATCGCCTTGGCGAAATCGTGGGCGAAGGTTTTTACCGCGGTCCAGTCGGCTTTCGGCTTCAACGGCACAACTATGTGGAAGCCCTTGCCGCCCGAGGTCTTAACCAGGCGGGGCAGCCCGATCTCGTCGAGACGGTTGCCGATATCCAGCGTCGCGGCTCGAAGCTCGCCGGCATCCAGGCCCTCATCCGGATCAAGATCGAAGACCATCTCGTCCGGCGTCTCCAGCGCATCGATCGTCGAGCCCCAGATGTGGATTTCCACCACTCCCAATTGAACGAGCGCCGCCAAGCCATTGAAGTCATTTATGTACAGGATCTCTTCGCCATCGGTTGGGTCGCGTGTGCGCAAGATCGCCTCGTCCATGCCCGCCGAGCTGTGTTTCTGGAAGAAGCGCTGGCCGCCGCCGATGCCGTCGGGTGCGCGCAGCAGAGCCAGCGGGCGGTTGACCACGAAACGTTCCATGCGCGGCCACACCAATTCGTAGTGGTCGAGAAGGTCCTTCTTCGTCACCCCGGCGTCCGGCCACAGCAGCTTGTCGGAACTTGAAAGTCGCACCTTGCCTGTCCCCTCCTTTTCGGGAGCCGCCGCTTTGCGGCTGCTTCGGTTGCCTGCGCTCTTGCTCGCGTTTTCAGAGGCGCCGTCCGGCTTCTCGGCCACCACCTGCTCGGCCGGCTTGTCCTCGCGCAGCCCCAGGAAGGAGGCATGGCGAATGCTGCCACTCGCTGTCCATGACCCGAACTCGACCTCCGCAACCAATTGCGGCTTGACCCACACCACGCCCTTTTCCTTTGCGGCCGCACCGGAGATGGGTGGTTTCGGCGTCTTCAGGCGGTTGAGCCTTGCCAGCAGATCGTCGGCAGTGCTGGCGCTGAATCCCGTACCGACACGCCCCGCCGGCTTGATCTCGCCGTTTTCGTTGTAGCCGACTAACAGGGAGCGCAGGGCGCGCCCGGTCTTGTCAGAGGGCAGGTAGCCGAGGATCACGAATTCCTGTCTTTTCGTGCACTTCACCTTCACCCATTCTCCGCCGCGGCCGCTGCGGTAGGGAGCGTCGGCGCGCTTGGAAACCACGCCCTCCAGCCCCATTCGGCAGGCATGCCTGAACACCGCCGGCCCCGGTTCCAGGAAATGCTCGCTGAAACGCAGAACGCCCTTGCCGTGAGCGCCGATCAGCGCCTTCAGCCTCTCCTTGCGCTCGACAAGCGGCTCGGCTCGCAGGTCCTCGCCGTCAAGGAACAGAAGATCGAACACGTAGTAGACCAGCCGGTCGCTGCGCCCTTCGGACAAATCGGCCTGCAGGGCGGAGAAGGAAGAGACGCCCTCGTCGGAAAGCACCACGATCTCGCCGTCGACGATCGCGTTCTCGCACTCAAGTGCCGCAAGCGCAGTGGGAATTTCCCGGCCAAAGCGCTCGGTCCAGTCCAGGCCGGCGCGGGTGAGCAGTCTGGTCCGGCCGCCGGAGACATGCGCCTGCATGCGATAGCCGTCGAACTTCAATTCGTGGACCCATCCGGCGCCAGCGGGCGCCTCGGTCTTCAATTTCGCAAGGCAGGGTTCGATGAAGCCGGGCAGCTTGGCTACTTTGGCCGCCCGGCGGCGGGCAGGCTTCGCCTCCTGCGCTGCCGGAGCGTTCTTGGCAGGCGCGGAGTGCCAGACGGCGGGGTTGCGTTCGCCGACCTGCTCAACCGTCAGCCCGGATTTCACCGATTCCGGCGCCTCCTCGAGAATGTCTTCGCCCGGGCGGGCGAATATGTCGTCGGATTTGATCAGAAGCCAGTTGTCGCGCTTCTCACCGGGGCGGGGCTTCAGCCGCACCAGGTGCCAGGCACCATTGAGCTTGTTGCCCTTCAGCTGAAATTGCAGATGTCCCTTCTTCATGCCGGCGTCCGGGTCCCCTTCGGGCATCCAGGTGCCTTCGTCCCAGACGATGACCGAGCCGCCGCCATATTCGCCTTTGGGAATGGTGCCTTCGAAAGACGCGTAATCGAGCGGGTGGTCCTCCACATGCACGGCCAGCCGCTTCTCGGAAGGGTCGAGGCTGGGTCCGCGGGTAACGGCCCAGCTCCACAGCACGCCGTCGTGTTCAAGGCGGAAGTCGTAGTGCAGGCGCGTGGCGGCATGCTTCTGCACGACGAAGATGCCAGCGCCCTTCGGTCGCGTGCGTCGCACCCGCCCGGTCGGCTCGGTCGTTTTGCGGAAGTCGCGTTTGGCCTGATACTGCTGGAGGGGCGCCACGGGCCGGTTCCTCAGGCCGACTTACGTTTGCCGGAACTGCCGCCTTCGGCGCGCTTCTTTGCGGCGGCCTTGCCACCAGACTTGCCGGTGGCTGCCTCGGGGGCCGGCTCTTCGCCGCCGCCTTCCGCGGCCAGGCTCTTGCGCAGCGCATCGAACAGGTTCACCACGTTGGACGGTGCAGGTGCTGCCTTCACCACCGGCGGCTTGCGCCCGGCCTGTTTTGCGCGGATCAGTTCGAGCAAGGCGTTCTCGTAGTGATCCTCGAATTTCTCCGGATCAAACCTGGTTTTCTTCTTTTCGATGATGTGGGTGGCAAGGTCCAGCATCTCCTTGTCCATCTTCACGTCTTCGATATCTTCAAAGACGGCTGCCGGCTTCCGCACGGTGCTTTCATATCGCAGCGTGGTCAGCAACATTCCCTTGCCCAGAGGCTCGATCACCACCGGGCGCTCGCGCCGGTAGAGAACGATGCGGGCCAGGCCCGCCATCTTCTTCGCCTGCAGCGCGTCGCGGATAACCGCAAACGCCTCAAGCGACACCTTGTCGGCCGGCACCACATAATATGGCGTATCGAGGTAGATTTGCTCGATTTCGGATTTGTCGACGAACCCGTCGAGGTTCATCGTGTGGGAGGATTCGATTTGAAGTGCATCGATCTCGTCCTCTTCGATCAGCAGGTACTCATCCTTGTCCACCTCGTAGCCCTTCACCTCGTTCTTGTCCTCCAAGGGCTTGCCGGTAACCGCATCGACATACTGCCGCTTCACCGTATTGCCAGTGGCGCGGTTGATGACGCGGAAGGACACCTTTTCCGCGTGTGTCGTGGCGCTGGAAAGCTCCACCGCGCAGGTGACAAGCGACAGTTTGAGATAGCCCTTCCAGATGGGGCGCGGCGCCATCAGCCCACCTCCACCGGGGTCGGCAACGCGACGCGAGACAGATTTTTCACGGCGGCCAACGACTGAATCATGGCGGGTGCCTTCACCCATTTGGCAGATGCGGTTGCCCGCTCAACGCCGCGGGCGCGCCATGGTTCCTGTCGTCGGGTTTCTGAACCGCCGGTAATCCACGCATGTTCGCGCCCGACGCGGAGTTTTGTCTTTACTGGGCCGGCAGATGTGATAACCGGGAGGCGTGCCCTTGTAGCTCAGTTGGTAGAGCACCTGATTTGTAATCAGGGGGTCGCGGGTTCGAGTCCTGCCGGGGGCACCAGCAATTCCAATTGGTTGCGTATTTTCGCCCCGGGGCTCACAGCCGCCGCTGCGTGAAGCCACTCGCTGCCGCGCGCTCTTCTCAGTCGCCGGAGGTGGGCCAGCCGAGCGTCCTTGCGACCTCGCGGGGAACGACGCCCGTTCCGAAACGACGGGCCATATGCGTGGCAACCCCAAGCATGACGTTGCGCCGGTGCTTTCGCTCCTGAAAATGTCGGGCCGACAGGTTGTAGAGGTACTCCACGCTCCGGCGGGCCTGCACCTCGCCGAAATTGTCGAGCACCTGCTCCAGGTCGGGCGAAAGCCATTCAAGATGGGGCGGGGCGACATAGAAGCCGATCTGAATGCGCACCAGCGGCCGCATGGCGTAGAGCTCGGTGCAGACCCGGTCCAGGGCCGGCCGGTCGTCGGCGGCAAGCAATGCGGTGCACTTCAATATCATGAGGTAGAGGTGGAACTCGCTATCCCGCTCCGACAGCTCGATGCCCTTGTCGAACAGTGACACCGCCTCGTCGATCGACCCGCGAAACATGCGGATCTGCCCCAGTGTGGCAAATGCCGCGGCGAAGGCGGTGCTTCGGGCGAAGGCGTCGTTGGCCAGGCTTTCCGCAAGTTCCAGATGTCCGCGGCCTATGAACATCAGCAGCTTTGCGATGCTGAGCACCAGAAGAGGGTTGTTCTGCACCTTGGGCAGGTTGTCAAAGGCCAGTTCCTCTATCTCGTCCTCGATGGGCTTCCAGGCTTCGGACGACAGCTTTTCGCGCGCCTCCATGGATTGCAGCACCAGCTTGGCATAAAGGGTCAGAGCCCACATGATGGCCAGCTGCGGGTCGTCCGGGCGCTCCGCCCGCGCCTCGATGAGCTGCGCCTCGTTCTCGCGCCAGCTTTCCGTCGAGCGCGACAGGATCAAGGCTGCGTCGTGGATGCGCAAATGCAATGGCGTGTCGACCGGCGTGGGGCCCGCGCCATCCGGCAGCGCCAGATGCGCCCAGATCGCCTGCCTGGCTTGCTTGGCGACCCGATTTGCGACCTGTGAGGTGTCTGCCTCCCCTACGCAAGCCCGAATGGTGCAGATCACCTGCCGCGTGGGCGCATGCCGCAGCACAAGGGCGGCATGCAAGCTGTCGCCGTCGAAATGGAAGCTGGCATCCATGTTGTATTCGACCTTGGCGCCGTAGGTCTCGCGGTTCCAGTCGGGCGCCGAAACGACCGGCCGATCAGCGCCCATCGACCTTTGAAGCGCGCTTGTCACGGCAGCGAGCGTGCGCGTCCCGGCCGGCGCCGCCGCGACGTCCAGCCCATAGACGGGCCCTACTACAAGAAAAGCCTCCCCCGGCGTTTCGGCGACAGGTTCCGCGATCCAGACATATCCCTCGCCATACTGGGTTGCGATGAAGCGCGGCTTGCGGGCGTTGTCGCCGAGCCTGTTGCGGAGACGATTGACGAGAAAGTCGATGTTCCGCTCGCTCATCTCAGCGCCATCCCTGCTCAGCATGTCGATGAGCCAGCCACGGCTCAGCAGCTTTCCGGGTTGCCCCGCAAGATTGAGCAGCAAGGCCCGTTCGAGCCTGGTGAACCGCAGTTCCGTTCCATCGTCGCGCCGTGCGCTGAGCATGTCCGCATCGAATGTCAGCTCGTTAAAGCGGGTCGAGCGCAAATGCACCTCCAGCCAAAGGTGAGAAAGAAGAAAAGCCGGGCGAAACGATCTTTGCTTTCCCGCGTCAATGCCCCCCGGGGAGCGGCCGCTGTCGAATACTAACCGGTTCAAATACTCGTGCAACAGTTGCCTGCTAGCGTCTCCTTAGATCTGCATAGAGGCAAGCTTCGGAGGAGAAGTGCATGCTGCGAAAATGGCTTAGCGCCACTTCCGAAGTGCTCCATGACGTCATCAGGTTGTTGATGTTGACGAGGCCGAGCCAAGGCGGGGGCCGTACTTCCGACAACCGATCGGATCTCGATTTCGACGGGCGATGAGCCTGATGGGGCATCCCGCCCCAGCGGAGTGTTCCTGCCATGCGACAGTTGGATGTGTTTTTCCGTCGGCTCTCGAATGATTGGCGTGACCGTGCAGTGCGGCGGCCGTCCTGGCTCTGGCAGTGGAGCATCCAGTGTGCCGCGCGCGCCGCGGCAATGGCGCTTCCGTTGGCTGCTTTGCTTTCCACCCAAGTGGCGGCGGCCGAAGAAGCGGTCGACACGGCGATCATTTTCGCGGTCGATCAGTCGGCCTCTATCGACCGCGACATTGCCCGGTTACAACTCAGCGGCCATGTCGAAGCCCTGCGATCGCCCGAGGTCGCCAGGGCGATAGCGAGCGGACCTATCGGCTGCATCGCCATCTCCTACATAGAATGGTCGAGCGCCGGAAGGCTGGAGACGGTTCTTCCGTGGACCAGGGTGTGCAGCGCCGCCGACGCCGCCAGCGCGGCCGATCTCATCCAGAAGCAGGGCAATGATGGTCTTGAACAAAGAGGCCGGGGCAGGACCTCGATTTCATACGCCATAGATGTCGCCGGCCTGCTGCTTGGCTCGTATCCCGGGCAGGCGGCGCGAAAGGTCATCGACATCTCGACCAACGGCACCAACAATGACGGATTGCCCGTAAGCGAAAGCCGCGCCATGGCGCTCGAGCTAGGCCACATCGTCAATGGAATCGCCGTGTCCCTGACCGAGCCGGGCGTGACCGATGACCTGCCGGGCTATCTGGAGCATAACGTCATCGCCGGCGCCGGCTCCTTCGTCGTGGCGCCAAGCAGGCCCGAAGACTATGCGATGGCAATCCGACGCAAGCTTGTCCTCGAGATCAGCGATGGGCGAGAGCCTGCTGGGGTCCTTCACGCCAGCTGCGAGCTTCCGCGCACCATTCGTTAGGAGCGCCCAGAACGCAACGTTGTAGGGCAGGCGCCATTCTCTGGGTTGCCGGCTCTAACCGGGGCCGCTGCGCAGCCTTCCCGCAAACGGCTCGATGCCCGCATCCGCTGCCGCCATGCTGCCGATCGCTGCCCAGTCCAGCGAGGATCCGCCATTCGCAATCAGCCGGATGAAACGATCCCTCAGCAGGCTGCCGATCGGCAGCGGAACGCCAAGGTTTTCGGCAGCCATCAGCGCCAGGCGAATGTCCTTCTGGCCGAGCGGCGCGGCGAACCCGGCGGGGTGGAACCGCTCTTCGGCGATAAGCGTGCCATAGGTGTTGTAGATGGGCGCGTTGAAGAGTGTGGAGGTCAGAATCTCCAGGTACTGCCGACGGTTGAGGCCGGCCTTGGCGACCAGCGCCATCGCCTCGCCCAGAGACTCGATCACGCAGGCGATCAGGAAATTGCCGCTGAGCTTGACCAGATTGGCATCCTTCGGCGCCTGCGAGATGACGAAAAGCTTCAGGCTGATCGCTTCCAGGAAAGGCCGCGCGCGGTCGATCGCCTCGTCCGTTCCGCCCGCTACCACCGAAAGTTGCCCGGCAGCGGCGACTTCGGGGCGGCCGAACACCGGTGCCGAGACGAAGAGCTGGCCGCGCCTTGCATGCGCCTCCGCCAGACGTTCAGCCAGCGCCACGCTGATGGTGCTGGAGGAAATGTGAACGGCGCCGCCGGCCAGGCTTTCGACGATACCGTCCTTGCCCAGCGCGATGCTCGTGACGGCTTCATCATCCGTCAGCATGGTGAACACCGCGTCGCCATGGAAGGCTTCGCTGGGCTTGGCCGCCACCGAAGCTCCCTTGCCGGCCAGCGGCTTGGTCTTCTCCGGGTTGCGGTTGTAGACGGTGACGGTATGGCCGGCCTTCAGCAAGTTTGCAGCCATGCCGGAGCCCATCTGCCCGATGCCGATGAAGCCAACTTTCATGGGACGCCTCCTCAAAAGAGATATGGCGCAGCTCTGGTCTTCGACAATCCGGGGCAGGGCGGGAAACAATCCCGGGCGCTCGTCAGCGCGGGAGTATGTGCGATGTTCATCAGGGCGGGCCGGCGGCAGTGTGCGCCGGCCCGCCCTGGCTTCGATGACGCCGGTCAGGCGTCGATGTCAACGTCCTTGGTTTCCTTGCCGAGCAGAAGCGCGATCAGGGTCAGCACGGCCATGGCCGAAAGATACACGCCCACCCAGAACGGACTGCCGCCGCCGGCGCTCCACAGCGCCACCGCGATGAAGGGAGCGATCGCCGCGCCCAGAATCGAGGAGACGTTGTAGGAGATGCCGGAGCCGGTGTAGCGCACATTGGCCGGAAACAGTTCCGGGAGCAGCGCCCCCATCGGCCCGAAGGTCATGCCCATCAGCGTGAAGCCGATGATGAGCCAGGCCATGACGCCGGCATTGCCACCTTCGAGCATAGGCACCCAGACAAGACCGAACGCGAAGATGGCGAGCGTGACCCAGATCAGCGTCTTGCGCCGGCCCCAGCGGTCGGCCCAGGGGCCGGAGACCATGGTGAAGATGCCGAAAAACACCACGCCCACGATCATCATCAGCACGAAGGTGCTGTAATCGTAGCCGAGACCGGGCAACGGGGCGCTGGTGGCGGCGCGGCCGTAGCTCAGCGAGAAGGTGGTCATCAGGTAGAACAGCACATAGGTGGCCAGCATGTAGAAGGTGCCCAGAACGAGTTCCTTCCAGTGCGATTTGAAGGCGGCCACGAGCGGCACTTTCTGCACCTGGCCGGTCTTGACGGTGTTTTCGAAGGCAGTGCTCTCCACCAGGTTCAGCCGCACCCAGAGCCCCACCGCGACCATGACGATCGAGAACAGGAACGGTATGCGCCAGCCCCATTCAAGGAAGGCTGTGGACGGCCGCGACGGGTCCTCGGAGGGCAGGGCGGCGGCGATGATCAGGAACAGGCCGTTGGCGATGACGAAGCCGATCGGCGCGCCGAGTTGGGGAAACGTGCCGTAGATTGCCCGCTTGCCGGCGGGCGCATTCTCGGTCGCCACCAGTGCCGCACCGCTCCATTCGCCGCCAAGCGCAAATCCCTGCGCCAGCCGCAGCAGCACCAGCAGTGCCGGTGCGAACCAGCCAACGGTGGCATAGGTCGGCAACAGGCCGATCAGGAAGGTCGCGATGCCCATGGTCAGCAGGGCACCCACCAGCGTGATCTTGCGCCCGCGCTTGTCGCCCAGATGGCCGAAGAAAATCGCGCCAAGCGGCCGCGCGACCATTGCGGCGCCGAACACTGCAAAGGACGCAAGCAGCGCGGTCGTCTCGTTGCCCTTGGGAAAGAAAAGGTAGGGAAACACCAGCACGGCGGCGGTGGCATAGACGTAGAAATCGTAGAATTCGATGGTGGTGCCGATGAGGCTCGCCAGGATCACGCGGGAGCGTGAATTGGCGGGCACAGCGCTCGACGCCGTCACTGTCGTGGTCGAAGACATGTAAAATGTCGCTCCATGCGATCAAAGCGGCGTTGGCTCGAGCAGGAAGGTGTCGTGCCGGCAAACTTCGATCAAGATTGCTGAAGGGCGAGGTTCCGCCTTGGCGGATGATGCGTCACCCCTAGAGCCTTGCGACCGGACATTTCAAGAAATTTCATTGCGCAACATGTCGCATTCGGGAAACGCAGTGTCCTCGAAACGAAGACACGGTGTCCGGATCGTGCGCGGGCGGCCCCCTCAGCGGCCGCAGGAGCGCAGCTGCGCGGCGTATTTGGTTGCCATGGTGGTCGCGCGGCGGGCGCCCTGCTGCGCAGTGGCATTTGCGGTGCCCCGCGCGTAGCCGGAATGCCCCATGTAGTAGGCCAGATAGAGGTTGTAGGCGTCGTCGCGCCCTATGCCGTTCACGCGGCTGCTGGTGCCGTGATACCAGCCGACGAAGTGGATGGCGTCGGCAAAATTCGTTCGGCTTGCGTAGGGGCGCCCGGTCTCGGCCCGGTAGCGCGACCATGTCCCGTCCAGCGCCTGCGAATAGCCATAGGCCGTCGAGGCGCGCGTCCAGGGAATGAAGCCGAGCAGTTTCTTGCGGGGCGGCCGAGCGTAGGGGTTGAAGCCGGACTCGGCGTAGATTGTGGCCATGAGGATAGGCACAGGCACGCCGAACTCGCGCTCAGTCTTCCTTGCCGCGCCATGCCAGCTGTTGAACCAGCCATCTCGTTGATCGAACACCGCACACACGTCGTTGATACGCGACGGAGCGGTTGCGCAGCTCCCGAGCGCCAGGAGCGCGACAAGAAACAGGACGCGCTTCATTGAACCTCGCTTTCCGTCCTGTCGTAAGTCGGAAGAAATTAAGTAAAATTTAAAGGAGCGAATTTCGGCCCGCCGTCCGTCGCAAATCTCTCCTGCAGGCGCGGGTTTTCCACAGCGGGGCGGTTGCTGGCGGTTTTGAGCGATCGGGGATCACCGTTCGCACGATGGGGGTCCGTCCGATCTTAAAACCGGCCCTCATGTCCCCATATTACTTCCGAGAACCCTGGTTCCACGGGGAGGTGACGGATGATCCGGATTGTCCTTGTCGCTCTGGTCGTAGTTGTGGCTTGGTCCGCTCTGGCCAAGCTTGTTCAGGCTCTGAAGACGGCGAACATCGATTGGACCGGAGTGACGGCCGCGATCGCCTTCATCGTGCTCGCCTTCTGGCTTCGCCACATCACCGGAATGGGTTGAGCGTGCCGATCAATATCGGGTGCCGGCGGCGCCAGGGAGGCAGCAGAATCAAGGTCCTGATTCTCGCGCTCTTAAAACTAGCTCGGCTTCACGCCGGCCAGGTGCTTCCGCGCGGCATAGAGGCTGATCGCCGCCGCGTTCGACACGTTGAGCGAGTGAATCACGCCCGGCATGTCGAGCCGGGCCAGCTTGTGCACCGTCTCGCGCGTCTTGTGGCGCAGGCCTTTTCCTTCGGCGCCGAGCACGAGCGCGATTCGCTCGCCGGAAAATGTCTTTTCCAGCTCCGCCGGGCCCTCCGAATCAAGCCCGATCGTCTGGAAGCCCGATTCGTGCAGTTCGCCGAGCGCTTCGGCGAGATTGCGCACCTCGATGAGGTCGATGTGCTCCAGCGCGCCAGAGGCGGATTTGGCGAGCACGCCCGATTCCTGCGCGCTGTGGCGCGAGGTGGTGATCAGGGCGCCAGCGCCGAAAGCCACGGCCGAACGGATGATCGCGCCGACATTATGCGGGTCCGTGACCTGGTCGAGCACCAGCACCAGCGCCGTGTCTCCCAGTGCGGACAAGGCTTTGGGTTCCAAGGGGGCCGCCTCGATCATCACGCCCTGGTGCACGGCGTCGCTGCCGGTGATCTTGTCGATGTCGCGCGGCTCGACGATTTCCACGGGAAAGGGCAGGGACCTGGCGCCGATCTCCAGCCGCTCCAGCGCGTTGCGGGTCACCAGCATACGGCGAATCTCGCGGCGCGGATTGTCCAGCGCTGCGCGCACCGTGTGCAGGCCATAGAGGCGCAGCAGGCCCTCGGCCGCCGCTTCGCCGGGCGGGATATTGGCTCGCGGGCGATGAGCCGGCTTTCCACCGCTCTTCTGGTCGCGATAGGCGCGCCGAAGCTTGGCGTAGTGCGTATCCTTGGGCGTTCCGGGCTTTTTTTCGTTGCTCATGAGCGCTCTATAGCTGGGGTGTGAGCCTTTGGATATGCCAACGGCGAAAGCTGTGTGATAAATTATCGAAATTGCCGATGGCGCGGTTGACAGTGTCTGACCTTGTCGCCATAAGCGCATCGCAGATTGACGAGCGGGACTTTTCCCGGTTCAGAAATCGGTCGAATGCCTCGTTGCATGGCTCCGGCAAAGCAGTACGGAGGAGTGCCCGAGTGGTTAAAGGGGACGGACTGTAAATCCGTTGACTCAGTCTACGTTGGTTCGAATCCAACCTCCTCCACCACTGCCGGCCTGGAGCCACGAAGGGAAGTTGCGGGTATAGCTCAATGGTAGAGCAGCAGCCTTCCAAGCTGAATACGCGGGTTCGATTCCCGCTACCCGCTCCAAAGGCTCCGCTCACGGAACCGGTTGCAGGCAGCATCTTATAATGCCGGCGGAATTGTCCTATTCTCTGCTCCATCTGCGGCGCCGATGCGGTGTCCTGGGTGGGCTGGCACCGTTTGGGCAAAAGACTCTTGTGTTTTTTGGCCATTGTCGCTAATCGCCCCGCATTCGAACCTCAACTGAAGCCCTGCCGCCAAGGAAAGTAAGCAATGGCTAAGAGTAAATTTGAGCGCAACAAGCCGCATGTGAACATTGGCACGATTGGTCACGTTGACCATGGCAAGACGTCGCTGACGGCTGCGATCACGAAGTTTTTCGGCGATTTCCGGGCCTATGACCAGATCGACGCCGCTCCGGAGGAGAAGGCGCGCGGCATCACCATCTCGACCTCGCACGTCGAGTACGAGACCGAGAACCGCCACTACGCCCACGTCGACTGCCCCGGCCACGCCGACTACGTGAAGAACATGATCACCGGTGCCGCGCAGATGGACGGCGCCATCCTGGTCGTGTCGGCCGCCGACGGCCCGATGCCGCAGACCCGCGAGCACATCCTGCTCGCCCGCCAGGTCGGCGTTCCGTCGATCGTGGTGTTCCTGAACAAGTGCGACCAGGTCGACGACCCGGAACTGCTCGAGCTGGTCGAGCTGGAAGTGCGCGAGCTGCTGTCGAAGAACGAGTTCCCCGGCGACGACATTCCGATCATCAAGGGCTCGGCGCTGGCCGCTCTGGAAGATTCGGACAAGAAGCTCGGTGAAGAGGCCATCCGCGCCCTGATGGCGGCGGTTGACGCCTATGTTCCGACGCCGGAGCGCCCGATCGACCAGCCGTTCCTGATGCCGATCGAAGACGTGTTCTCGATCTCGGGCCGCGGCACCGTGGTGACCGGTCGCGTCGAGCGCGGCATCGTCAAGGTCGGCGAGGAACTCGAGATCGTCGGCATCCGCCCGACCGCCAAGACGACCTGCACCGGCGTCGAGATGTTCCGCAAGCTGCTCGACCAGGGCCAGGCTGGCGACAACATCGGCGCGCTGCTGCGCGGCGTCGGCCGCGAGGACGTGGAGCGCGGCCAGGTGCTGTGCAAGCCGGGCTCGGTGAAGCCGCACAAGAAGTTCAAGGCCGAGGCCTACATCCTGACCAAGGAAGAGGGTGGTCGCCACACGCCGTTCTTCACCAACTACCGTCCGCAGTTCTACTTCCGCACGACGGACGTGACCGGCATCGTGCATCTGGCCGAGGGCACCGAGATGGTGATGCCTGGCGACAACGTGACGGTGGACGTGGAACTGATCGTGCCGATCGCCATGGAAGAGAAGCTGCGCTTCGCCATCCGCGAAGGCGGCCGCACCGTCGGCGCCGGCGTCGTGGTCTCGATCACGGAATGAGTTGCAGGAAACTGCTTGCAGGGAAGGGCGGCTTCGGTCGCCCTTTTCTTTTTGGGATAATCTCGGGTCGGGCCGTTCGGCTCCGGCGATTCTTTTGCTGGCATCGGTGCGATTCGGACCGGATGCGGCCTTGTCGTCTCCCACAGGCTTCTTTTCACATCGGCTTTCCACAGGCGCGACCGGCGCAAACCGCAGCTTTGCGGCGGTGTGGAAAAATGATGTGGCCGAAAACGCAGACAGCTCTTGAAACGCCGCCGGCTTTGTGAAATGAAGCAGCCGCGATAGGGGTATAGCTCAGTTGGTAGAGCGGCGGTCTCCAAAACCGCAGGTCGGGGGTTCGAGCCCCTCTGCCCCTGCCAGCGTCGCGGTCGGACCGCATTGTCGCTAGAGTGATCGCAGGACGATTGGATGGTTCTGCAAAGCACGTACAGCAGGTAAGGCGGATTTTAGGCACTTGCATGTGTCGAGAATCGGTCTTATTTAGACACAACAGACACGCGGCGCGTCGAGCTGGAGGTCCGGCTTTACGCGCCCGAAATGCATGGGCGGAATATTGCGCTGATTCGCGCAAGGGTCCGAAGCCAGGCAGGCACTTCCCGGCCAACGGGAGTATCCAGGGCTCGGTCTCTCCGGGTTCTTGAAAACAGAGCGGCAGATGGCGTCAAAAACCACCAACCCAATTACCTTCCTCCAGCAGGTGAGGTCGGAGACGGCCAAGGTGACGTGGCCCTCGCGGCGCGAGACGGTGATCTCGACTGTCATGGTCGTGTTGTTTGCGATTCTTGCGATGATCTTTTTCTTCGCGGCCGATCAGCTCATGGCGCTCGGGGTCGGGTTGCTCCTCGGTCTTGGTCACTGAACACCGGCGAATACGGAGAAGTCTTGCAATGGCTGCGCGTTGGTACATCGTCCACGCTTACTCGAATTTCGAGAAGAAGGTCGCCGAGGACATCGAGCACAAGGCTCGCCAGAAGGGGTTGAGCGACCAGATCGAGCAGATCGTCGTGCCGACCGAGAAGGTCGTGGAGGTCCGTCGCGGCCGCAAGGTCGACGCCGAGCGCAAGTTCTTCCCGGGCTATGTGCTGCTGAAGGCCAATCTCTCCGACGCGGTGTTCAGCCTTGTGAAGAATACGCCCAAGGTCACTGGTTTCCTTGGCGATTCGAAGCCGGTGCCGATCAGTGACAAGGAAGTCGATCGCATCCTGCATCAGGTGCAGGAAGGGGTCGAGCGGCCGAAGCCCTCCGTCACTTTCGAGATCGGCGAGCAGGTCCGCGTGTCGGATGGTCCCTTCGCGTCCTTCAATGGCTTCGTCCAGGAAGTGGACGAGGAGCGGGCGCGGCTCAAGGTGGAGGTTTCGATCTTCGGGCGTGCTGTGCCTGTGGATCTGGAATTCGGACAGGTCGAAAAGGGCTGATCCGAATCTGGCTCGCCGCCGGTTTGGCGCGCGGGCTGGCGGCAGGAAGTCCTGCCGTCGAGGAGGTGGGAGGATGGAGCAGTTTTAGCCGGCTGCGCTCGTTCGAACCACCAAACTGCAACCGCCGGGTTATCCCGGCTCAAAGACAAGGCAGATAGAGATGGCTAAGAAAGTTGTGGGCCAGCTCAAGCTTCAGGTCCCTGCGGGTTCGGCGACGCCGTCGCCCCCGATCGGCCCTGCGCTTGGTCAGCGCGGCATCAACATCATGGAATTCTGCAAGGCGTTCAACGCGCAGTCGCAGGAAATGGAAAAGGGTTCGCCCATTCCGGTGGTGATCACCTACTATCAGGACAAGTCGTTCACCTTCGTCATGAAGACGCCGCCGGTGACCTACTTCCTGAAGAAGGCCGCCAACCTGAAGTCGGGCTCGAAGGAGCCGGGCAAGTCCAAGGTCGGAGAGATCTCTCGCGACAAGGTGCGCGAGATCGCGCAGGCCAAGATGAAGGACCTGAACGCCGCCGACGTGGAAGCGGCGATGCGCATGGTCGAAGGTTCCGCCCGCTCGATGGGCTTGGAAGTGGTGGGCTAAGACGATGGCAAAGATTGCAAAGCGCGTAGCCAAGTCCCGCGACGGGATCGATTTCGACAAGGCCTACACCCTGGGCGAAGCGATCCAGATCCTCAAGGACCGTTCCTCGGTCAAGTTCGACGAGACCATCGAAGTCTCGATGAACCTCGGCGTTGACCCGCGTCACGCCGACCAGATGGTCCGCGGCGTGGTCAACCTGCCGAATGGCACCGGCCGTACCGTTCGCGTCGCCGTTTTCGCCAAGGATGCCAAGGCTGACGAAGCCCGCGCCGCCGGTGCGGACGTCGTCGGTGCCGAGGACCTGGTCGAGATCGTCCAGAAGGGCGAGATCAACTTCGACCGCTGCATCGCCACCCCGGACATGATGCCGCTGGTCGGTCGCCTCGGTAAGGTTCTCGGCCCGCGCGGCATGATGCCGAACCCGAAGGTCGGCACCGTGACCACCGACGTCGCGGGCGCGGTCAAGGCCTCCAAGGGCGGCGCCGTCGAGTTCCGCGTCGAAAAGGCCGGTATCGTTCACGGCGGCGTGGGCAAGGTGTCGTTCGACAGCTCGGCTCTGGAAGAGAACGTCCGCGCGTTCGCCGATGCGGTCAACAAGGCCAAGCCGACGGGCGCCAAGGGCGTCTATGTCAAGAAGGTCTCGCTGTCGTCGACGATGGGACCTGGTCTGAAGGTCGATCTTTCGACCCTGGCCACGGCTTGATAGGTTGAATTGGGATCCGGCCGTAAAGGCCTGATCCCGCACAATTCCGGCCCTTCGGGGCCGGATACCGGAAGCGGCAACGCTTCCGGGTATCCTGTCCGAGATTGCAGGCGGCTCGCCTTAATTCACATGAGCCTGCATGAGACGGGTGAAGACCAGACAAGGGAGCGAAGGCTCCAATGGAAGGTTCGAACCGTAGTTTGCCTTTTGCTTGCATCCGGGCTGTCCGGTGCGGTGAAAGGGGGCAGGATCCTCGAGCGCCGTTCGGGTGATCCGGAATATTCTGGATGGCCTGCCCGGCAAAAGGCAACCCGGCAGTCGTTCGCAAGAATGGCTGTCAACTGGAGATAGGCAGTGGATAGAGCGGAAAAACGCGAGCTCGTCACGCATCTGAACGAAGCGTTCTCGAACGCCGGTTCGGTCGTCGTGGCCCACTATGCCGGCATCACCGTCTCGCAAATGAACGACCTTCGGTCGAAGATGCGCGCAGCCGGTGGCACCGTCAAAGTCGCGAAGAACCGCCTCGCCAAGATCGCTCTTCAGGGCACGGAATCCGAAAGCATTCAGGGCCTGTTCACCGGACAGACCCTCGTTGCCTATTCGGAAGATCCGGTTGTTGCACCGAAGATCGCATCCGAATTCGCCAAGGGCAATGACAAGCTTGTCATTCTCGGTGGCGCCATGGGTGCGACCTCTCTCGACGCGGAAGGCGTTAAGGCTCTCGCAAGCCTGCCTTCGCTCGACGAGCTGCGTGCACGTCTGGTCGGCATGATCAGCACGCCTGCAACCCGGATCGCCCAGGTCGTCAACGCACCGGCAGGTCAGCTTGCCCGCGTGTTTGGCGCCTACGCCCGGAAGGACGAGGCGGCATGAGGCCGTTCCTCGCTGTCATCAACAATTGTTCGAACTTTCAATAAGGAACTGAAAAATGGCTGATCTCGCCAAGATCGTAGAAGACCTGTCGGCCCTGACCGTCCTCGAGGCGGCTGAGCTGTCGAAGATGCTGGAAGAGAAGTGGGGCGTTTCCGCTGCCGCTCCGGTCGCCGTCGCCGCTGCTGCCGGTGGCGCTGCTGCCGCCGCTCCGGCCGAAGAGAAGACCGAATTCGACGTCATCCTGGCTGCTGCCGGCGACAAGAAGATCGAGGTCATCAAGGAAGTCCGCGCCATCACCGGCCTGGGCCTCAAGGAAGCCAAGGACCTGGTCGAAGGCGCTCCGAAGCCGATCAAGGAAGGCGTTGCCAAGGCCGACGCCGAGAAGATCAAGGCTCAGCTGGAAGCTGCTGGCGCCAAGGTCGAGCTGAAGTAAGCGTTACGCTTCTGGCGGGCGGCCCCTGGGCCGTCCGCCAGTCCGGCCGAAACCGGACGTAACGTGAAAGTGTCTGGAAAACCTCTTTCCTGAGGGCCGATTACGGCCTTCAGGAAACGGGTTTTCACCCGTTTCGGATAGACCGCGCATGCGCGGTCAGGAATTGCAAGGCGCGAGAGGCCGCGCCCCAAGAGAGGCAGCAAGGAGCGACGATGGCCCAGACCCAGACTTTTAATGGCCGCAGACGCGTACGCAAATTCTTTGGAAACATCCCGGAAGTTGCGGAGATGCCGAACCTCATCGAGGTTCAGAAGGCATCATACGACCAGTTTCTCATGGTCGAAGAGCCGGCTGGCGGTCGCCCTGACGAAGGCTTGCAGGCTGTTTTCAAGTCCGTCTTCCCGATCTCCGACTTCTCCGGCGCCTCAATGCTGGAATTCGTCAAGTACGAATTCGAGGCGCCGAAGTTCGACGTTGACGAGTGCCGCCAGCGCGACCTGACCTATGCCGCACCGCTCAAGGTCACGCTGCGCCTCATCGTGTTCGATATCGACGAGGACACCGGCGCCAAGTCGATCAAGGACATCAAGGAGCAGGATGTCTACATGGGCGACATGCCGCTCATGACCTCCAACGGCACCTTCATCGTCAACGGCACCGAGCGCGTCATCGTCTCGCAGATGCACCGTTCGCCGGGCGTCTTCTTCGACCACGACAAGGGCAAGTCGCACTCGTCGGGCAAGCTGCTGTTCGCCGCGCGCGTCATCCCCTATCGCGGCTCGTGGCTCGACATCGAGTTCGATTCCAAGGACATCGTGCACGCCCGCATCGACCGCCGCCGCAAGATCCCGGTGACGTCGCTGCTCATGGCGCTGGGCATGGACGGCGAGGAAATCCTCTCCACCTTCTACAACAAGATCGAATACAAGCGCTCCGGCGACCACTGGCGCGTGCCTTACAACGTCGAGCGCTTCAAGGGCCTCAAGGCCGTTGACGACCTGATCGACGCCGACACCGGCGAGATCGTCGTCGAGGCCGGCAAGAAGATCACGGCCCGTCAGGCCAGGCAGCTGGCCGAGAAGGGGCTCAAGGCCATCAAGGCCACCGAGGACGACCTCTTCGGCAGCTATCTGGCCGAGGATATCGTCGACTATCGCACCGGCGAGATCTTCCTCGAAGCCGGCGACGAGATCGACGAGAAGACGCTGAAGACGCTGCTTTCGACCGGCGCCGAGGAATTCACCGTCCTCGACATCGATCACATCAACGTTGGCGGCTACATCCGCAACACGCTTTCGGCCGACAAGAACGAGAGCCGTCAGGACGCGCTGTTCGACATCTACCGCGTCATGCGCCCGGGCGAGCCGCCCACGATCGATACCGCCGAGGCGATGTTCAACTCGCTGTTCTTCGATGCCGACCGCTACGACCTCTCGGCCGTCGGTCGCGTCAAGATGAACATGCGTCTGGACCTCGATTGCCCGGACACCGTGCGTGTGCTGCGCAAGGAAGACATCCTGGCCGTGGTCAAGACGCTGGTCGACCTGCGCGACGGCAAGGGCGAGATCGACGACATCGACAATCTCGGCAACCGCCGCGTCCGTTCCGTCGGCGAGCTGATGGAGAACCAGTACCGCGTCGGCCTGCTGCGCATGGAGCGCGCGATCAAGGAGCGCATGTCCTCGATCGAGATCGACACGGTCATGCCGCAGGACCTGATCAACGCCAAGCCGGCGGCCGCCGCCGTGCGCGAGTTCTTCGGTTCCTCGCAGCTCTCGCAGTTCATGGACCAGACCAACCCGCTGTCGGAGATCACCCACAAGCGTCGCCTCTCGGCGCTTGGACCTGGCGGTCTGACCCGCGAGCGCGCCGGCTTCGAGGTGCGCGACGTGCACCCGACGCACTACGGCCGTATCTGCCCGATCGAAACGCCGGAAGGCCCGAACATCGGTCTGATCAACTCGCTGGCCACCTTCGCTCGCGTCAACAAGTACGGCTTCATCGAGACCCCGTATCGCAAGATCGTCGACGGCAAGGTCACCTATGACGTCGTCTATCTCTCCGCGATGGAAGAGGCCAAGCACTACGTCGCCCAGGCCAACGCCGAACTCGACGCGAATGGCGGTTTCGTCGACGAGTTCGTCATCTGCCGCCACGCCGGCGAAGTGATGATGGCCCCGCGCGAAAACGTCGACCTCATGGACGTGTCG
Source organism: Mesorhizobium sp. KR2-14 (assembly GCF_040049255.1). Classification (NCBI taxonomy): domain Bacteria; kingdom Pseudomonadati; phylum Pseudomonadota; class Alphaproteobacteria; order Hyphomicrobiales; family Phyllobacteriaceae; genus Mesorhizobium; species Mesorhizobium sp. KR2-14. The sequence goes on from NZ_JBDZDR010000004.1 coordinate 274,395, forward strand.
CCCAAGCAGCTCGTTTCGGTTGCCGCAGCGCTCATCCCGTTCCTTGAGAACGACGACGCCAACCGCGCTCTGATGGGCTCGAACATGCAGCGTCAGGCCGTGCCGCTGGTGCGCGCCGAGGCGCCGTTCGTCGGCACCGGCATGGAGCCGGTGGTGGCGCGCGATTCCGGTGCCGCCATTGCTGCCCGCCGCGGCGGCATCGTCGACCAGGTGGACGCGACCCGTATCGTCATCCGCGCGACGGAAGACCTCGATCCGGGCAAGTCCGGCGTCGACATCTACCGCCTGATGAAGTTCCAGCGCTCGAACCAGAACACCTGTATCAACCAGCGTCCGCTGGTGAAGATGGGCGACCGGATCGAGAAGGGCGACATCATCGCCGACGGTCCGTCGACCGACCTGGGCGATCTGGCTCTCGGCCGCAACGTGCTCGTCGCGTTCATGCCGTGGAATGGCTACAACTACGAGGACTCCATCCTCCTGTCGGAACGCATCGTCGCCGACGACGTTTTCACTTCGATCCACATTGAGGAATTCGAAGTGATGGCGCGTGACACGAAGCTCGGGCCTGAAGAAATCACGCGCGATATTCCGAACGTCTCGGAAGAAGCGCTGAAGAACCTCGACGAAGCCGGCATCGTCTATATCGGCGCGGAAGTGCAGCCGGGTGATATCCTGGTCGGCAAGATCACGCCGAAGGGCGAAAGCCCGATGACGCCGGAAGAGAAGCTTCTGCGCGCCATCTTCGGTGAGAAGGCGTCCGACGTGCGTGACACCTCTATGCGCATGCCGCCCGGAGCCTATGGCACGGTCGTCGAAGTTCGCGTCTTCAACCGCCACGGCGTGGAGAAGGACGAACGCGCCATGGCGATCGAGCGCGAGGAGATCGAGCGTCTCGCCAAGGACCGCGACGACGAGCAGGCCATTCTCGACCGCAACGTCTACAGCCGCCTGAGCGACATGCTGGCGGGCAAGGACGCGATTGCCGGGCCGAAGGGCTTCAAGAAGGGCACCACGCTCACCAGGGAAGTCCTGGCGGACTATCCGCGGTCGCAGTGGTGGCAGTTCGCCGTCGAGGACGAGAAGCTCCAGAGCGAGCTTGAGGCCCTGCGTGGCCAGTACGACGACTCCAAGAAGGCGCTCGAACAGCGCTTCATGGACAAGGTCGAGAAGGTGCAGCGCGGCGACGAGATGCCCCCGGGCGTCATGAAGATGGTCAAGGTCTTCGTGGCCGTGAAGCGCAAGATGCAGCCGGGCGACAAGATGGCCGGCCGTCACGGCAACAAGGGTGTGGTGTCGCGCATCGTCCCGGTCGAGGACATGCCGTTCCTCGAGGACGGCACGCATGCAGACATCGTGCTCAACCCGCTGGGCGTGCCAAGCCGCATGAACGTCGGCCAGATTCTGGAGACGCATCTGGGCTGGGCCTGCGCAGGCATGGGCAGGAAGATCGGGGAGCTGATCGACGCCTACAAGGCGGGCGGAGACATCAAGCCGCTGCGGGCCGAGATCGAGAACCTGATGCCGGACAACGACCGCAACGAGCCGGTCCGCAATTTCGACGACGAGAGCATCGTTCGCCTAGGCGAGCAGATGAAGCGCGGCGTCTCGATTGCGACCCCGGTGTTCGACGGTGCGCAGGAAGTCCACATCAACGAGATGCTGGAACGCGCCGGCATGCACACGAGCGGCCAGTCGCAGCTCTATGACGGACGTACCGGCGAGCCGTTCGACCGCAAGGTGACGATGGGCTATATCTATATGCTCAAGCTTCACCACCTGGTGGACGACAAGATCCACGCGCGTTCGATCGGACCGTACTCGCTCGTCACCCAGCAGCCGCTGGGCGGCAAGGCGCAGTTCGGTGGCCAGCGCTTCGGTGAAATGGAGGTCTGGGCGCTCGAGGCCTACGGCGCCGCCTACACGCTGCAGGAAATGCTGACCGTGAAGTCGGACGACGTGGCCGGCCGTACCAAGGTCTACGAGGCGATCGTGCGCGGCGACGACTCCTTCGAGGCAGGCATTCCCGAGAGCTTCAACGTTCTCGTCAAGGAAATGCGCTCGCTGGGTCTCAACGTCGAGCTGGAGAACACTCGCTTTAACGAGACGCCGGCTCAACTGCCCGACGCGGCCGAGTAAAATGCACGGCGCGCCGCGGAACTTCGGTTCCGCGGCGTTGCCGCCGGAAATTCTGGCCGGTTCCCCCGGCCGCACGCATGGATCCGTAACGTCGGCGTAGCGGCGGCGCTTGAACGGATCGCCAAGGGCGAAGGCCCGCCAATATTCGTCTGGGGCCCTGGGTCCCAAAAGGAGAACGACATGAACCAAGAGGTCATGAATCTCTTCAACAACAACGCTCCGGCGCAGGTGTTCGATTCCATCCGGATTTCGCTCGCCAGCCCGGAGAAGATTCTGTCGTGGTCGTTCGGTGAGATCAAAAAGCCGGAGACGATCAACTACCGTACGTTCAAGCCGGAGCGCGACGGCCTGTTCTGCGCCCGCATCTTCGGTCCGATCAAGGACTACGAGTGCTTGTGCGGCAAGTACAAGCGCATGAAGTACAAGGGCGTCATCTGCGAGAAGTGCGGGGTCGAAGTCACGCTGTCGCGCGTCCGCCGCGAGCGCATGGGCCACATCGAGCTCGCCGCGCCCGTCGCCCACATCTGGTTCCTGAAGTCGCTGCCTTCGCGCATCGGCACGCTGCTCGACATGACCCTGAAGGACATCGAGCGCGTCCTCTATTTCGAGAACTACATCGTCACCGAGCCGGGCCTCACCGCGCTGAAGGAGCATCAGCTCCTCTCCGAGGAAGAGTACATGCTCGCCGTCGACGAGTATGGCGAGGACCAGTTCACCGCCATGATCGGCGCCGAGGCCATCCATGAGCTTCTGGCCAGCATGGACCTGGAGAAGATCGCCGGCGACCTGCGTTCCGAGCTTGCCTCCACGACATCGGAGCTGAAGCAGAAGAAGCTCTTGAAGCGCCTGAAGGTGGTCGAGAACTTCATCGAATCCGGCAATCGTCCGGAATGGATGATCATGAAGGTCGTGCCGGTGATCCCACCGGATCTGCGTCCGCTGGTGCCGCTGGACGGCGGCCGCTTCGCGACGTCCGACCTGAACGACCTCTATCGCCGCGTCATCAACCGTAACAACCGTCTGAAGCGCCTCATCGAGCTGCGCGCGCCGGGCATCATCATCCGCAACGAAAAGCGCATGCTGCAGGAAGCTGTGGACGCGCTGTTCGACAACGGCCGCCGCGGCCGCGTCATCACCGGCGCCAACAAGCGCCCGCTGAAGTCGCTGTCCGACATGCTCAAGGGCAAGCAGGGCCGCTTCCGTCAGAACCTGCTCGGCAAGCGCGTCGACTATTCGGGCCGCTCGGTCATCGTGACCGGTCCGGAGCTGAAGCTGCACCAGTGCGGCCTGCCGAAGAAGATGGCGCTCGAGCTGTTCAAGCCGTTCATCTATGCGCGGCTTGACGCCAAGGGCTATTCGTCCACCGTCAAGCAGGCCAAGAAGCTGGTCGAGAAGGAAAAGCCGGAAGTCTGGGATATCCTGGACGAGGTTATCCGCGAGCATCCGGTGCTGCTGAACCGCGCGCCGACGCTGCACCGCCTCGGCATCCAGGCGTTCGAGCCGATCCTGATCGAGGGCAAGGCCATCCAGCTTCACCCGCTGGTCTGCACGGCCTTCAACGCCGACTTCGACGGCGACCAGATGGCCGTTCACGTGCCGCTGTCGCTCGAAGCGCAGCTTGAAGCCCGCGTTCTGATGATGTCGACCAACAACATCCTGCATCCGGCCTCCGGCGCGCCGATCATCGTGCCGTCGCAGGACATGGTGCTGGGTCTGTACTACCTGTCGATCGTCAACCAGAACGAGCCGGGCGAGGGCATGGCGTTTGCCGACATGGGCGAACTCCAGCACGCGCTCGAGACCAAGGCGGTCACGCTGCACGCCAAGATCAAGGGCCGTTTCCGCACCGTCGATGCGGAAGGCAACGTCGTGTCGAAGATCTATGACACCACGCCCGGTCGCATGATCCTCGGCGAGCTGCTGCCCAAGAACGTCAACGTGCCGTTCGACATCTGCAACCAGGAGATGACCAAGAAGAACATCTCCAAGATGATCGATACCGTCTACCGCCACTGCGGTCAGAAGGAGACGGTCATTTTCTGCGACCGCATCATGGCACTCGGCTTCGCCCATGCCTGCCGCGCCGGCATTTCGTTCGGCAAGGACGACATGGTCATTCCGGACACCAAGCATAAGCTGGTCGCCGAGACCGAAGCTTTGGCCAAGGAATACGAGCAGCAGTACAATGACGGCCTGATTACGCAGGGCGAGAAGTACAACAAGGTGGTCGACGCCTGGGCCAAGTGCTCGGAAAAGGTCGCCGACGAGATGATGGCTCGCATTAAGGCCGTCGAGTTCGAGGACAGCGGCCGTCAGAAGCCGATGAACTCGATCTACATGATGTCGCACTCAGGTGCTCGTGGCTCGCCGACCCAGATGCGTCAGCTCGCCGGCATGCGCGGCCTCATGGCCAAGCCGTCGGGCGAGATCATCGAAACGCCGATCATCTCGAACTTCAAGGAAGGCCTCACCGTTCTCGAGTACTTCAACTCGACCCACGGCGCCCGCAAGGGACTGGCCGACACCGCGTTGAAGACCGCCAACTCCGGCTACCTGACCCGTCGTCTGGTCGACGTGGCGCAGGACTGCATCGTCAACGCCATCGACTGCGGCACCGAGAAGGGCCTCACCATGCAGCCGATCGTGGATGCCGGGCAGGTAGTGGCTTCGCTCGGCCAGCGCATCCTGGGCCGCACCGCGCTGGACGACATCAGCCACCCGCTCACTGGCGACTTGATCGTCAAGGCCGGCACGTTGATGGACGAGCGCGACATCGAGCAGATCGAGAAGGCGGGCATCCAGACGGTGCGAATCCGTTCGGCGCTTACCTGCGAGGTCAAGACCGGCGTCTGCGCAGTGTGCTACGGTCGCGACCTGGCACGCGGAACCCCGGTCAACCAGGGCGAAGCGGTCGGCGTCATTGCCGCGCAGTCGATCGGCGAGCCGGGCACGCAGCTCACCATGCGTACCTTCCACATGGGCGGTACCGCGCAGGTGGTGGACTCTTCCTTCCTCGAAGCTTCGTATGAAGGCACGGTCCAGATCCGCAACCGCAACGTGGTTCGCAACTCCGACGGCAACCTTGTCGTGATGGGCCGCAACATGGCGATCCTGATCCTCGACGAGGCGGGCAAGGAGCGTGCCGCGCACCGCGTCACCTACGGCTCGCGCGTCTATGTGGACGACGGCGACAAGGTCAGGCGCGGCCAGCGTATCGCGGAATGGGACCCGTATACCCGTCCGATCCTCACCGAAATCGAAGGACGGGTGGCGTTCGAGGATCTCGTCGAAGGCATCTCGGTTCAGGAGACCGCCGACGAATCCACCGGCATCACCAAGCGCGAGGTCATCGACTGGCGGTCCACGCCGCGCGGTTCGGACCTCAAGCCGGCGATCACGATCCAGGACGCCAAGGGCAAGCTGGCCAAGCTGTCGAAGGGCGGCGATGCACGCTTCATGCTCTCGGTCGAGGCCATTCTCTCGGTCGAGCCGGGCGCCCAAGTCAGGCCCGGTGACGTGCTGGCACGTATCCCGATGGAAAGCGCCAAGACCAAGGACATCACCGGTGGTCTGCCGCGTGTTGCCGAGCTGTTCGAAGCGCGCCGTCCGAAGGACCACGCCATCATCGCCGAGATCGACGGTACGGTGCGGTTCGGGCGCGACTACAAGAACAAGCGCCGCATCATCATCGAGCCGCACGACTCGACGCTGGAGCCGATCGAGTATCTCATCCCGAAGGGCAAGCCGTTCCATCTCCAGGATGGCGACGCCATCGAGAAGGGCGACTACATCCTCGACGGCAACCCGGCGCCGCACGACATCCTGGCCATCAAGGGCGTGGAGGCTCTGGCTTCCTACCTCGTGAACGAAATCCAGGAGGTCTATCGTCTCCAGGGCGTGTCGATCAACGACAAGCACATCGAGGTAATCGTTCGCCAGATGTTGCAGAAGATCGAGATCACCGCACAGGGCGACTCGGTCTACATCCCGGGCGACCACGTCGACGTCATCGAGTTCGACGAGGTCAACGATCGCCTGATCGAGGAAGGCAAGAAGCCTGCGGAAGGCCAGCCGGTGCTGCTCGGCATCACCAAGGCCTCGCTGCAGACTCCGTCCTTCATCTCGGCCGCGTCGTTCCAGGAGACGACCCGCGTTCTCACCGAGGCAGCGGTTGCCGGCAAGACCGACATGCTGCAGGGCCTGAAGGAGAACGTCATCGTCGGCCGTCTGATCCCGGCCGGCACCGGCGGTCAGATGAACCAGATCCGTCGCATCGCTACGTCGCGCGACGAACTGATCCTCGACGAGCGCCGCAAGGCGTCCGGCGTGGAAGTCGCCGAGCCGATGCTGACCGACATGGTCAACGCCGCGCAGTAACCAGCGCGGGGGCAGATGCCGCAGTCAAAAAGGCCGCCGGGAATTTCCCGGCGGCCTTTTTTTCATGCCTCGAAATATTGTCGGTTCCTCCCCCATTTGGGGGATGACAAATGGCGCCTTTAGATTGATACTCGGCCTGTTGATTTGCTTAAGGTTGCATTCAGCACGCTCAAGCGCTCGGGGGAGCGCATGGCACGGACGTGATTTTTGCGTCTGGCCGGGCGAGGGGGAAGACAAGTAACCAAGCTTCACAGTACGCGGTTGCAACAGGTGGCATATGCCTCCCGTACCGCGCTTTGGCCGCCCGGTTGTGCCCCATCCGGGCGGTCTTTTTCTGTCCGCAGACAACCGCCCGTTTCAGAGCAGCGGCCACCCGTCGTGGAAACGTTTGCGGTGGCGCGCCCTCGCGGGCACTCAGCTCAATCGTCTTCGTTGAAGGTCACGATGGAGACTTCGCCTTCAAGCGCGCCTTGGTAGGCGGAAAGATGCGGCTCGTCGTCCGGCTCGTCCTGCATCTCGCCGATCTGGTCCAGCTCGGCCTCGGCGTAACCTTCCTTGGCAAGCGCCTCGAGAGCGATCCGAACGGCGGAATCGTCGTCCGGTGCCACCAGCATGACATGCACGCCTTCCGACTCGCCGCCTTTCCTGCGCCAGACTCGGCCGATGATGATCGTGACGGGCCCTGATTCATTGTCGTTCATGCGTGATTCCTTGCTTCATGGCCTTTGGCGAGGTATCCACGCCATCGTCTACTGGCGTTTTGCCACGAATGGCGGGCAGGGGACAGGGAAAACCGCGCCACATTCTGTTTCACGGCTGCGACGAGGCGAAATATTATGTCTCGCGGCCGTGTGGGGCGCCGGAACGGGCTGCTTTGTTAAGAATATGACCCGTGTGGGGTTGACGGTCCGCGGGTTCAAGCGTATTAGCCGCCTTGTCTGAACCCATGTGAGGTCTGGCTTTCCGGAGCGACACGTTCTGGAGTTTGCCTCAAACAAGGTTCGTTTTACGAGCGTATACACATCTCCGGCGTGCACGAAGCGGTTCCGCTTCCTCTGCTTTTTGTTCGGGCGCACCGCGGATCGCGGTTTGTGGCCCGAATTTTCGTGTGGAATGGCGCTTGGAGCCGCCCGTGAATGGGCTCGAGACACCGAATTTGAGAGACAAGAGGGTTTAATGCCTACCGTCAACCAGCTGATCCGCAAGCCGCGCATTGCGCCGGTGAAGCGCAATAAGGTTCCGGCCATGCAGGCCAATCCCCAGAAGCGGGGCGTCTGCACGCGCGTCTACACCACGACGCCGAAGAAGCCGAACTCGGCGCTGCGCAAGGTGGCCAAGATCCGCTTGACCAATGGCTTCGAGGTGATCGGCTACATTCCTGGTGAGGGTCACAACCTCCAGGAGCACTCGGTGGTCATGATCCGCGGCGGCCGCGTCAAGGATCTTCCCGGCGTTCGTTATCACATCATCCGCGGCGTGCTCGACACGCAGGGCGTGAAGAACCGCAAGCAGCGCCGCTCCAAGTACGGCGCCAAGCGTCCGAAGTAAGGTTTATCGGCTCGGGCGCCGCATGGTCGCGTCGAGCTTCGAAGTTGAGAGACGAGAAACATGTCCCGACGCCACAGTGCAGAGAAGCGTGAGATCAACCCGGATCCGAAGTTCGGCGACCTGGTCATCACCAAGTTCATGAACGCCGTCATGTATGACGGCAAGAAGTCGGTCGCTGAGACGATTGTCTATGGCGCGCTCGACCAGGTTCAGGCCAAGACCAAGCAGGAGCCGGTCTCCGTGTTCCATCAGGCGCTCGACAACGTCGCTCCGCACATCGAAGTGCGCTCGCGTCGCGTTGGTGGTGCGACCTACCAGGTTCCGGTCGATGTCCGTCCGGAGCGTCGCCAGGCTCTCGCCATCCGCTGGCTGATTACTGCCGCCCGCAACCGCAACGAGACGACCATGGTCGACCGTCTGTCGGGTGAACTGATGGACGCCGCCAACAACCGTGGCACTGCTGTCAAGAAGCGTGAAGACACGCACAAGATGGCTGAGGCCAACCGCGCTTTCGCGCACTACCGCTGGTAATAGCGCGAACGAACGACTGAGAGGCACCTTCCATGGCCCGCGAATACAAACTCGAAGACTATCGCAACTTCGGCATCATGGCGCACATCGACGCCGGCAAGACGACGACGACCGAGCGCATCCTCTACTACACCGGCAAGTCCCATAAGCTGGGCGAGACCCACGAGGGCTCGGCCACGATGGACTGGATGGAGCAGGAGCAGGAGCGCGGCATCACGATCACGTCGGCTGCCACGACGACGTACTGGAAGGGCCGCGACGGCAAGACCCGCCGTTTCAACATCATCGACACGCCCGGCCACGTCGACTTCACCATCGAGGTGGAGCGTTCGCTGCGCGTGCTCGACGGTGCCATCGCCCTGCTCGACTCCAATGCCGGCGTTGAGCCGCAGACCGAGACCGTCTGGCGTCAGGCCGAGAAGTATCATGTCCCGCGCATGATCTTCTGCAACAAGATGGACAAGATCGGCGCCGATTTCTATCGCTGCCTCGACATGATCCGTTCGCGTCTCGGCGCCATTCCGGTCGCCATGCAGCTGCCGATCGGCGCTGAAAGCGATTTCAAGGGCGTCGTCGACCTCATCGAGATGAAGGGCCTGATCTGGCGCGACGAGGCGCTGGGCGCTGCCTGGGACGTCGTCGAGATCCCGGAAGACCTCAAGGCGAAGGCCGAAGAATACCGCGAGAAGATGATCGAGGCCGCCGTCGAAATGGACGAAGCCGCGATGGAAGCCTATCTCGAGGGCAATCTGCCGGACAACGACAAGATCCGCGAGCTCATCCGCATCGGCACGATCGGCGTCAAGTTCCACCCGGTCTATTGCGGCACGGCGTTCAAGAACAAGGGCGTGCAGCCTCTGCTCGACGCTGTCGTCGACTTCCTGCCGGCTCCGAACGAAGTGCCGGACATCAAGGGCATCGACCCCAAGACCGAGGCTGAGACCACCCGCAAGTCGTCCGACGAAGAGCCGCTGTCGATGCTGGCGTTCAAGATCATGAACGACCCGTTCGTCGGTTCGCTGACCTTCTGCCGCATCTACTCGGGCAAGGTCACCAAGGGCATGTCGCTCGAGAACACCGTCAAGGGCAAGAAAGAGCGCATCGGCCGCATGCTGCAGATGCACTCGAACTCCCGCGAGGACATCGAAGAGGCATTTGCCGGCGACATCGTCGCTCTGGCCGGCCTCAAGGAGACCACCACTGGCGATACGCTCTGCGATCCGCTGAAGCCGGTCATCCTGGAGCGCATGGAATTCCCCGAGCCGGTCATCCAGATCGCGATCGAGCCGAAGACCAAGGGCGACCAGGAAAAGATGGGCCTCGCGCTCAATCGTCTCGCTGCCGAGGATCCGTCCTTCCGCGTCAAGACTGACGAGGAATCCGGTCAGACCATCATCGCCGGCATGGGCGAGCTTCACCTCGACATCCTCGTCGATCGCATGAAGCGTGAGTTCAAGGTCGAGGCGAACGTCGGTGCGCCGCAGGTGGCCTATCGTGAGACGATCACCCGTACCCACGAGCAGGACTACACCCACAAGAAGCAGACGGGCGGTACCGGCCAGTTCGCTCGCGTCAAGATCGTGTTCGAGCCGAATCCCGAGAGCGAGGATTTCGTGTTCGAGTCCAAGATCGTCGGCGGTGCGGTTCCGAAGGAATACATCCCGGGCGTCGAAAAGGGTGTCCGCAGCGTTCTGTCCTCTGGTCCGTTCGCTGGCTTCCCGATGATCAGCGTCAAGGCGACGCTCGTCGACGGTGCCTTCCACGATGTCGACTCGTCGGTGCTCGCGTTCGAAATCGCCAGCCGCGCCTGCCTTCGCGAAGCTGCGCCGAAGCTCGGCGTCCAGCTGCTCGAGCCGGTCATGCGCGTCGAGGTGGTCACGCCTGAGGACTATGTCGGCAACGTCATCGGCGACCTGAACAGCCGCCGTGGTCAGATCCAGGGCCAGGAAGCCCGCGGCGTGTCCGTGGTCGTCAACGCCATGGTTCCGCTCGCCAACATGTTCAAGTACGTGGACAGCCTGCGCTCGATGTCGCAGGGCCGCGCCCAGTACTCGATGGTGTTCGACCACTACGATGCGGTCCCGACCGCCGTGGCGCAGGAAGTGCAAAAGAAATTCGCGTAATTCCGAGGAATTACGTCGTTACCTTAATTCAACGCCTTAAGTGGCTGATAGGAATGGAGATTTCACATGGCTAAGAGTAAATTTGAGCGCACCAAGCCGCATGTGAACATTGGCACGATTGGTCACGTTGACCATGGCAAGACGTCGCTGACGGCTGCGATCACGAAGTTTTTCGGCGATTTCCGGGCCTATGACCAGATCGACGCCGCTCCGGAGGAGAAGGCGCGCGGCATCACCATCTCGACCTCGCACGTCGAGTACGAGACCGAGAACCGCCACTACGCCCACGTCGACTGCCCGGGCCACGCCGACTATGTGAAGAACATGATCACCGGCGCCGCACAGATGGACGGCGCGATCCTGGTCGTGTCGGCTGCCGACGGCCCGATGCCGCAGACCCGCGAGCACATCCTGCTCGCCCGCCAGGTCGGCGTTCCGTCGATCGTGGTGTTCCTGAACAAGTGCGACCAGGTCGACGACCCGGAGCTGCTCGAGCTGGTCGAGCTGGAAGTCCGCGAGCTGCTGTCGAAGAACGAGTTCCCCGGCGACGACATTCCGATCATCAAGGGCTCGGCGCTGGCCGCTCTGGAAGATTCGGACAAGAAGCTCGGCGAAGAGGCCATCCGCGCGCTGATGGCTGCGGTTGATGCATACGTGCCGACGCCGGAGCGCCCGATCGACCAGCCGTTCCTGATGCCGATCGAAGACGTGTTCTCGATCTCGGGCCGCGGCACCGTGGTGACCGGCCGCGTCGAGCGCGGCATCGTCAAGGTCGGCGAGGAACTCGAGATCGTCGGCATCCGCCCGACCGCCAAGACGACCTGCACCGGCGTCGAGATGTTCCGCAAGCTGCTCGACCAGGGCCAGGCCGGCGACAACATCGGCGCGCTGCTGCGCGGCGTCGGCCGCGAGGACGTGGAGCGCGGCCAGGTGCTGTGCAAGCCGGGCTCGGTCAAGCCGCACAAGAAGTTCAAGGCCGAGGCCTACATCCTGACCAAGGAAGAGGGTGGCCGCCACACGCCGTTCTTCACCAACTACCGTCCGCAGTTCTACTTCCGCACGACGGACGTGACCGGCATCGTGCAGCTGGCCGAGGGCACCGAGATGGTGATGCCCGGCGACAACGTGACGGTGGACGTGGAACTGATCGTGCCGATCGCCATGGAAGAGAAGCTGCGCTTCGCCATCCGCGAAGGCGGCCGCACCGTCGGCGCCGGCGTCGTCGTGAGCATCACCGAATAATTAGAATTAACCGATCTGTCGCGGGCGCGGAACATCGCCCGCGCCGCGCCAGAACAAGGAAATGACGATGAACGGACAGAATATCCGCATCCGCCTCAAAGCGTTCGATCACCGTGTGCTCGATGCTTCGACGCGCGAAATCGTGTCGACGGCCAAGCGCACCGGCGCAAACGTTCGTGGGCCTATTCCGCTGCCGACGCGGATTGAGAAATTCACTGTCAACCGCTCGCCGCACATCGACAAAAAGAGCCGCGAGCAGTTTGAGATGCGCACGCACAAGCGGCTGCTTGATATCGTGGATCCGACCCCGCAGACCGTCGACGCTCTGATGAAGCTCGACCTCGCCGCCGGCGTCGATGTCGAGATCAAGCTCTAAGACGGGTGCAAGAGGCGTGGAGGGGCGGTTGCCCCGACAGGGAACTCTGAAAAGGAAATTGAACCGATGCGTTCAGGTGTTATCGCACAGAAGTTGGGCATGACCCGCATCTATAACGATGCCGGCGAGCATGTTCCCGTTACGGTTCTCCGCATGGAGAACTGCCAGGTCGTGGCGCAGCGCACGAAGGAAAAGAACGGCTACACCGCTGTTCAGCTCGGCGTTGGCCTGGCCAAGGTCAAGAACACGTCGAAGGCCATGCGCGGTCATTTCGCCGCTGCCTCCGTCGAGCCCAAGGCCAAGCTTGCCGAATTCCGCGTGTCGGATGAGAACCTGCTCGACATCGGCGTCGAGATCACCGTCGACCACTTCGTCGCCGGCCAGAAGGTCGACGTCACCGGCACCAGCACCGGTAAGGGTTTCCAGGGTGTCATGAAGCGCCACAATTTCGGTGGCGGCCGTGCAACCCACGGTAACTCGGTGGCCCACCGTACGCACGGTTCTACCGGTCAGCGCCAGGACCCCGGTAAGGTGTTCAAGGGCAAGAAGATGGCCGGCCACATGGGTGCAACCCGCGTGACCACTCAGAATGTCGAGGTCGTGTCGACCGACAGCGATCGTGGCCTGATCCTCATCCGCGGCGCCGTTCCGGGCACCAAGGGCGCCTGGATCCTGGTTCGCGACGCGGTCAAGGAAGCGCTGCCCGAAAACGCTCCGAAGCCGGCCGGCCTGCGTGCCGCGCAGAATGAAGCTTCGGCCAAGGAAGGAGCCGAATAATGGATCTCAAGATTTCAACGCTTGGCGGCGAGGATGCCGGCAAGGTGAAACTCTCCGAGGAGATTTTCGGCCTTGATCCGCGCGAAGACATCCTCCAGCGCGTCGTTCGCTGGCAGCTTGCCAAGAAGCAGCAGGGCACCCACAAGGCCAAGACACGCGCGGAAATCTCGCGCACGGGCGCCAAGATGTACAAGCAGAAGGGTACGGGCCGCGCCCGTCACTCTTCGGCCCGCGCCCCGCAGTTCCGCGGCGGTGGCAAGGCGCACGGCCCGGTCGTGCGCAGCCACGAGCACGACCTTCCCAAGAAGGTCCGCGCCCTCGGCCTGAAGCATGCGCTGTCGGCCAAGGCCAAGGCTTCGAACCTGATCATCGTCGATGATCTGGCTCTGGGCGAGGCCAAGACCAAGCTTCTCGTCGCGAATTTCGAGAAGCTGGGCCTGACCAACGCCCTGGTGGTGGGCGGCGCCGAGCTTGACGTGAACTTCAAGCGCGCTGCGTCGAACATCCCGAACATCGATGTCCTGCCGATCCAGGGCATCAACGTCTATGACATTCTGCGCCGCGGCACGCTGGTCCTCTCGAAGGCGGCCGTCGAGGCTCTCGAGGAGCGCTTCAAATGACGGATCTTCGCCACTACGACGTGATCGTCACCCCGGTGATCACCGAAAAGTCGACCATGGCTTCGGAAGCCAACCAGGTCGTGTTCAATGTCGCCCGCAAGGCGACGAAGCCGGAAATCAAGGCTGCGGTCGAGGCGCTGTTCAGCGTCAAGGTCACGGCGGTCAACACCCTGGTCCGCAAGGGCAAGGTCAAGCGCTTCCGCGGCACGATCGGCCGTCAGAGCGACGTGAAGAAGGCGATCGTGACGCTGGCCGACGGCCAGTCCATCGACGTCGCGACCGGGCTCTGATTGGCGCGAGGACAAACAGATGGCATTGAGACATTTCAAACCCGTAACGCCTAGCCTGCGCCAGCTGGTCATCACCGACCGCTCCGGGCTGTACAAGGGCAAGCCGGTCAAGGGCTTGACCGAAGGCCTGACCAAGTCGGGCGGCCGCAACAACCTCGGCCGCATCACCGCCCGTTTCATCGGTGGCGGCCACAAGCGGTCCTACCGCATCATCGACTTCAAGCGCCGCAAGTTCGACGTTGCGGCGACGGTCGAGCGGCTGGAGTATGACCCGAACCGCTCCGCCTTCATTGCGCTGATCAAGTACGAAGACGGCGAACTGTCCTACATCCTGGCGCCGCAGCGCCTGGCCGTTGGCGACAAGGTCGTGTCGGGCGAAAGCGCCGACGTGAAGCCGGGCAACGCGATGCCGCTGTCGGCCATGCCGGTGGGCACGATCGTGCACAACATCGAGCTGAAGCCGGGCAAGGGCGGTCAGGTCGCTCGTTCGGCTGGCGCCTACGCCCAGCTCGTCGGTCGCGACCAGGGCATGGCGATCCTGCGCCTGAACTCGGGCGAGCAGCGCCTGGTCCACGGCTCCTGCTTCGCCACTGTCGGCGCGGTGTCGAACCCCGAGCACGCCAACATCAACGACGGCAAGGCCGGCCGCACGCGCTGGCGCGGCAAGCGCCCGCACAACCGCGGCGTGACCATGAACCCGGTCGACCACCCGCACGGCGGTGGTGAAGGCCGCACTTCGGGCGGTCGCCACCCGGTCACCCCGTGGGGCAAGCCGACCAAGGGCAAGAAGACGCGGTCCAACAAGGCGACCGATAAGTTCATCGTTCGCTCGCGCCATCAGCGCAAGAGCTAAAGAGAGGTAGTCTGACGTGACCCGTTCAGTTTGGAAAGGCCCGTTCATCGACGGCTTTCTTCTCAAGAAAGTTGAAAAGGTGCGCGAAGGTGGCCGCAACGAGGTGATCAAGATGTGGAGCCGCCGCTCCACCATCCTGCCGCAGTTCGTCGGCTTGACTTTCGGCGTCCACAACGGCCAGAAGCACATCCCGGTCTCCGTGTCCGAAGACATGGTTGGCCACAAGTTCGGTGAATTCGCTCCGACGCGGACCTACTACGGCCACGGCGCGGACAAGAAGGCGAAGAGGAAGTAAAATGGGCAAGGCCAAAGCTCCGCGCAGGCTTGCTGACAACGAGGCGCGCGCCGTCCTGCGCACGATCCGCGTCAGCCCGCAGAAGCTGAACCTGGTGGCCGCGCTGATCCGCGGCAAGAAGGTCGGCACCGCGCTGTCGGATCTGGAATTTTCGCGCAAGCGCATCGCCGGCACTGTCAAGAAGACGCTCGAATCGGCTATCGCCAACGCTGAGAACAATCACGACCTCGATGTCGACTCCCTCGTCGTGGCTGAGGCCTATGTCGGCAAGTCGATCGTGATGAAGCGTTTCCATGCCCGTGGCCGTGGCCGCGCCAGCCGCATTGAGAAGCCGTTTTCGCATCTCACGATCGTCGTTCGTGAAGTGGAAGAGAAAGGGGAGGCCGCCTGATGGGTCAGAAAATCAATCCGATCGGTCTGCGCCTCGGCATCAACCGCACCTGGGATTCGCGCTGGTACGCGAACACCAACGAGTACGGCAAGCTGCTGCACGAAGACATCAAGATCCGTAAGTATCTTGAGACCGAGCTGAAGCAGGCTGCGATCTCGAAGGTCGTCATCGAGCGTCCGCACAAGAAGTGCCGCGTCACGATCCACGCCGCCCGTCCTGGCCTCATCATCGGCAAGAAGGGCGCGGACATCGAGAAGCTGCGCAAGAAGCTGACCGAGATGACCAAGGCGGAAACGCACCTCAACATCGTCGAGGTCCGCAAGCCCGAGACCGACGCCACGCTGGTCGCCCAGTCGATCGCGCAGCAGCTCGAGCGCCGCATTGCCTTCCGCCGCGCCATGAAGCGCGCCGTGCAGTCGGCCATGCGCCTGGGTGCCGAAGGCATCCGTATCAACTGCTCGGGCCGCCTGGGTGGCGCTGAAATCGCGCGCATGGAGTGGTACCGCGAAGGCCGCGTGCCGCTGCACACGCTGCGCGCCGACGTCGACTACGGCACGGCCGAAGCTCAGACGGCATACGGCATCTGCGGCGTGAAGGTCTGGGTGTTCAAGGGCGAGATCCTCGAGCATGACCCGATGGCTTCCGAGCGTCGCGCCACCGAGGGCGATCATCAGCCGACGAGCGAGCGCGGTCCGCGTCGTCGCGAGAACGCCTGAGAAGCATAGGATTTTGGAGTAAGAACGATGCTGCAGCCAAAGCGCACAAAGTTCCGGAAGCAGTTCAAGGGCCGCATCCACGGCGCCGCCAAGGGCGGCACCAACCTGGATTTCGGCGGCTTTGGCCTGAAGGCGTTGGAGCCGAACCGGGTTACGGCACGTGAGATCGAGGCGGCCCGCCGCGCGATCACGCGTGAGATGAAGCGTCAGGGACGCGTCTGGATTCGCATTTTCCCGGACGTTCCGGTCACCTCGAAGCCGACCGAAGTTCGTATGGGTAAGGGCAAGGGCGCGGTGGACTACTGGGCCTGCCGGATCAAGCCGGGCCGCGTGATGTTCGAGATCGACGGGGTGCCCGAGGATGTCGCCCGCGAGGCTCTTCGTCTCGGCGCCGCCAAGCTCTCGGTCAAGACGCGCTTCGTGCAGCGCATTGCTGAATAAGAAAGGTCAAGCGTCATGAAAGCCGCAGAACTCCGGTCAAAGACCCCTGACCAGCTGAACGAGGACCTGGGTGCCCTGAAGAAGGAGCAGTTCAACCTGCGCTTCCAGAAGGCCACCGGTCAGCTCGAGAAGACGGCGCGTGTGAAGCAGGTCCGCAAGGACATAGCGCGCATCAAGACCATCGCCGCCGAAAAAGCTTCGGCCAAGAAGGCATAAGGACGAAAATCATGCCAAAGCGCATTTTGCAGGGCACCGTCGTCAGCGACAAGAACGAGAAGACGGTTGTCGTCAAGGTCGAGCGCCGCTTCACGCACCCGGTCATGAAGAAGGTCGTGCGTATGTCGAAGAAGTACAAGGCGCACGACGAAAACAACGCGTGCAAGGTCGGCGATCAGGTGTTCATCCAGGAATCGGCCCCGATCTCCAAGGACAAGCGCTGGGTCGTCATCACCGACGCCCAGGCTTCGCAGTAACGAAATATTTGGACAAGCCGGGTAGGGCGCTGCGCCACTACCCATGAATAAAGAAGGCGGCCAGTCATGATTCAGATGCAAACAAACCTCGACGTCGCGGATAATTCCGGCGCCCGTCGTGTCATGTGCATCAAGGTGCTGGGCGGTTCGAAGCGGAAGTACGCCTCGGTCGGCGACATCATCGTGGTGTCGATCAAGGAAGCCATTCCGCGCGGCCGCGTTAAGAAGGGCGATGTGATGAAGGCGGTCGTGGTTCGCACGGCCAAGGACATCCGCCGTCCGGACGGCAGCGTGATCCGGTTCGACAAGAACGCAGCTGTTCTCGTCGACAACAAGAAAGAGCCGATCGGCACCCGTATCTTCGGACCGGTTCCGCGCGAACTGCGCGCCAAGAACCACATGAAGATCATCTCGCTCGCGCCAGAAGTGCTGTAAGGAGCCGGAAAAATGCAGAAGATTCGCAAAGGCGACAAAGTCGTCGTTCTGGCCGGCAAGGACAAGGGCCGCTCGGGCGAGGTGCTCCGCGTGATGCCCAAGGACGACAAGGCCGTCGTTCGCGGCGTCAATATGGTGCGCCGCCACCAGAAACAGACCCAGTCCCAAGAGGGCGGGATCATCAGCAAGGAAGCGCCGATCCATTTGTCCAACCTCGCGCTGGCCGATCCGAAGGATGGCAAGCCGACTCGCGTCGGTTTCCAGATCCAGCAGGACGGTACCAAGGTGCGAGTGGCAAAGCGCTCGGGAGAAGTGATCAATGGCTAAGGCACAAAATCAGCCCCGCCTTCGCAAGGTCTACGAAGAGACCATCCGCAAGGCTATGCTCGAGCAGTTCAAGTACGAGAACGAGATGCAGATCCCGCGTCTCGACAAGATCGTGCTGAACATGGGCGTCGGTGAAGCGACCGGCGATTCGAAGAAGCCTTCGGTCGCTGCTGCCGACCTGGCCCTGATCGCCGGCCAGAAGCCGGTCATCACCTATGCGCGCAACTCGATCGCCGGCTTCAAGGTCCGCGAGAAGATGCCGCTCGGCGCCAAGGTCACGCTGCGCAACGAGCGCATGTACGAATTCCTGGACCGCCTGGTCACGATCGCCCTGCCGCGCGTGCGCGACTTCCGCGGTCTGAACGCCAAGAGCTTCGATGGCCGCGGCAACTTCGCCATGGGCATCAAGGAACACATCGTGTTTCCCGAGATCAACTACGACAAGGTTGATCAGATCTGGGGAATGGACATCATCGTTTGTACGACTGCCAAGACGGACGACGAGGCTCGGGCGCTGCTCAAGGGCTTCAACTTCCCCTTCCGGCAGTAACGGCAGCGAGAAAAGGATTTATCTGAAATGGCAAAGACCAGCTCAGTCGAGAATAACAACAAGCGCCGGAAGCTTGTGGACCAGTACGCTGCCAAGCGTAAGGCCCTCAAGGCTACCGTCATGGACAAGAGCCTCCCGATCGAAGAGCGTTTCCGCGCTCAGCTGAAGCTCTCGGCCCTGCCGCGCAATTCCGCGAAGATCCGCATCCGCAATCGCTGCGAAGTCTCGGGTCGTCCGCGCGCATATTATCGCAAACTGAAGATGTCGCGTATCGCACTGCGCGAACTGGGCCTGTTGGGCGCGGTCCCCGGGCTGGTCAAGTCGAGCTGGTAAGGAGCACAAGCTATGTCCCTAAGTGATCCTCTCGGCGATATGCTGACCCGCATCCGCAACGCCTATGGCCGCAGGAAGACCAAGGTCTCCACGCCGGCCTCGCGCCTGCGTGCCCGTGTGCTGGAAGTTCTCAAGGCTGAAGGCTACATCCGCGACTACAGCCAGGTCGACTACGGCAACGGCAAGTCGGAAATCGAGATCGAACTGAAGTACTACGACGGCTCTCCGGTCATCCGCGACATCGCTCGCGTTTCCAAGCCGGGCCGCCGCGTTTACGTGTCGGTGAAGTCGATCCCGCATGTGGCCAATGGCCTCGGCATTTCGATCCTGTCCACGCCCAAGGGCGTGATGACGGACCATGAAGCGCGCGAACAGAACGTCGGCGGGGAAATCCTCTGCCAGGTGTTCTGATCGGGCGGGTGTAAGACAGAAAGAACGAGGACAACGACATGTCTCGTATTGGCAAGAAACCCGTTCAGGTGCCTGCTGGCGTCACCGCGTCCGTCAACGGCCAGACCGTGACGGCCAAGGGCCCCAAGGGTGAGCTGAAGTACGTCGTGAACGACGAGGTGCTGGTCAAGTTCGAGAACGGCGAAATCGCCGTTCAGCCGCGTGATGACTCGAAGGATGCCCGCTCCAAGTGGGGTCTCTCGCGCACGCAGATCGTCAACATCCTGACCGGCGTGAAGGACGGCTTCGAGAAGAAGCTCGAGATCAGCGGCGTTGGTTACCGTGCCGCCATGCAGGGCAAGAACCTGCAGCTGGCGCTTGGCTTCAGCCACGATGTGGTCTACCAGACGCCGGAAGGCATCACCATCTCCGTGCCGAAGCCGACCGAGATCGTCGTGTCGGGCACGGACAAGCAGGTGGTCGGCCAGGTTGCGGCTGAGATTCGTAAGTATCGTGGCCCCGAGCCCTACAAGGGCAAGGGCGTCAAGTATGCTGGCGAAGTCATCGTCCGCAAGGAAGGCAAGAAGAAGTAAGCCGCGGTGCTCGGTCGCGGGAGGCGTCAATCGCCTACCGCACATGGCCGGGCCCGTTTCAGAAGGCAAGGAACGAATACAATGGCTTCCAAGGATTCCACCCAGCGCCGGGCCGCTCGCGTCCGTCGCCAGCTCAAGAAGGTCTCCGGCGACCGTCTGCGCCTGTCGGTCTATCGCTCGTCGAAGAACATTCATGCGCAGCTCATCGACGACACGAAGGGCCACACCGTTGCCGCCGCTTCCACGCTCGAGAAGGAGCTCAAGGGCTCCCTCAAGACCGGTGCTGACGTTGCCGCCGCTGCTGCTGTCGGCAAGCTGATCGCCGAGCGCGCCATCAAGGCTGGCTACAAGGAAGTGGTCTTCGACCGCGGACCTTACATCTATCACGGCCGCGTCAAGGCGCTGGCCGAAGCCGCCCGCGAGGCCGGCCTCAGCTTCTGATACGATCTCAAACGAGGCGCATTGCGCCTCGTTGCACGATCGGCAGTTGAAATAAATCCGGCGACGTTATAGACGCCGGATTTCAGTTTTTAACCCCGTGCTTCCGGAAAAGAATAAGGATCAGGAAAATGGCACAAGAACGTAGGGAAGGCGGCCGCGATCGCGAGCGTAGCCGTGACCGCGAAGAGCGCGACAGCGAATTCGTCGACAAGCTCGTTCATATCAACCGCGTCGCCAAGGTGGTGAAGGGCGGCCGTCGCTTCGGCTTTGCTGCTCTCGTCGTCGTAGGCGACCAGAAGGGCCGCGTGGGCTTCGGTCATGGCAAGGCGCGCGAAGTGCCGGAAGCCATCCGCAAGGCCACTGAGGCCGCCAAGCGCGACATGATCTTCGTGCCGCTGCGTTCGGGTCGTACCCTGCATCATGACGTCGCCGGCCGCCACGGCGCTGGCCGCGTGCTGCTGCGCACCGCCAAGGCCGGTACGGGTATCATCGCCGGTGGTCCGATGCGCGCCGTTTTCGAAACGCTCGGCATGCAGGACGTCGTCGCCAAGTCGATGGGTTCGTCGAACCCGTACAACATGGTGCGCGCAACGTTCGACGCTCTGAAGAACCAGATGCATCCGAAGGATGTGGCTGCTCAGCGCGGTATCAAGTACTCGACCCTCCAGGCACGTCGCGGCGCCGCCGTTGCGGCCGACGAGTAAGCCGGACGGGGAAGGATTACGACAATGGCAAAGAACGCTACCAAGACCATCACGGTCGAGCAGATCGGCAGCCCGATCCGCCGCCCGCAGGAACAGCGTGCGACGCTGATCGGCCTGGGCCTCAACAAGATGCACCGCCGCCGCACCCTCGAGGACACCCCGGCAGTGCGCGGCATGATCGCGGCCGTGCAGCACCTCGTCCGCGTCGTCGACGAAAAGTAAGCCGGACGCAGGAGAAAGACGATGAAACTCAACGAACTGCGTGACAACGAAGGCGCTACCCACGCCAAGAAGCGCGTCGGTCGCGGTATCGGCTCGGGCTCGGGCAAGACCGGCGGCCGCGGCGTCAAGGGTCAGAAGTCCCGCTCGGGCGTCTCGATCAACGGCTTCGAGGGTGGCCAGATGCCGCTCTATCGCCGCCTGCCGAAGCGTGGCTTCAACAACATCTTCGCGAAGGACTTCGTGGAAGTGTCTGTGGGCCGCATTCAGACTGCGATCGATGCCAAGAAGCTCGACGCCGGCGAAACCGTAACCGCCGAAGCGCTCGTCAAGGCCGGTGTGATTCGCCGCGTCAAGGACGGCGTGCGCCTGCTGAGCGACGGCGACCTCACCGCCAAGGTGTCTTTCGACATCGCCGGCGCCTCGAAGGCGGCCGTCGAGAAGGTCGAAAAGGCCGGCGGATCGGTCAAGGTGCCTGAGAAGGCGGACGCAAAGTCCGAGTAATGACACAGACAAGCGGCTGCCCCATCGGCAGCCGCTTGCATCTTTGCCGCGTGGAGCCTATCTCGGGGCTTCGTCTACACGTGCCGCCCGGCGCGGGCTTCCAAGCGTGACCAAGCGGAGACTTTCCCATGGCATCGGCTGCCGAACAACTTGCCTCAAATCTCAATTTCGCAGCCTTCGCCAAGGCCGAAGATCTAAAGAAGCGAATCTGGTTCACCCTGGGTGCGCTGCTGGTCTACCGTCTCGGCACCTATATTCCGCTTCCGGGCATCAATCCCGATGCGTTCGCGCAGGCCTTCACGCAGCAGAGCGGTGGCGTGCTTGGCATGTTCAACATGTTTGCCGGCGGCGCCGTCGGCCGCATGGCGATTTTTGCCCTCGGCATCATGCCCTACATCTCCGCCTCCATCATCATGCAGCTCATGACGTCGGTCATTCCGTCGCTCGAAGCGCTGAAGAAGGAAGGCGAGCAGGGCCGCAAGATCATCAACCAGTACACCCGCTACGGCACGGTGCTTCTCGCGCTCGTCCAGGCCTATGGTATTTCGGTCGGGCTTGAGAGCGGCAACGGCATCGTCACCGATCCGGGCCTGTTCTTCCGTGCCTCCACCGTCATCACCCTGGTTGGCGGCACCATGTTCCTGATGTGGCTGGGTGAGCAGATCACGGCTCGCGGCATCGGCAACGGCATTTCGCTGATCATCTTTGCGGGTATCGTCGCAGGCCTGCCGCACGCAATCGGCGGCACGCTGGAACTCGGCCGCACCGGTGCCCTTTCCACCGGCCTGATCATCGGCATCATCATTCTGGCGGTTGTCGTCATCGCCGCCATCGTGTTCTTCGAACGCGCACAGCGCCGCCTGCTGATCCAGTATCCGAAGCGCCAGGTCGGCAACCGCATGTTCCAGGGCGACACCTCGCACCTGCCGCTGAAGCTCAACACCTCGGGCGTCATTCCGCCGATCTTCGCCTCGTCGCTGCTGCTGCTGCCGGCCACCGTCGCTGGCTTCTCCAACACGGAGTCGATGCCGGGCTGGGCCAGCAGCATCCTGGCCGCTCTCGGGCATGGCCAACCGGCCTATATGGTCTTTTACGCGGCGATGATCGTCTTCTTCGCCTTCTTCTACACGGCCATCGTGTTCAATCCGAAGGAAACTGCCGACCAGCTCAAGAAGCATTCCGGCTTCATTCCGGGCTATCGCCCGGGCGAGCGCACGGCTGAGTATATCGATTACGTTCTCACCCGCGTGACCGTCGTCGGTGCCATCTATCTGGTGCTCGTGTGCCTTCTGCCCGAGTTCCTGATCTCCGCGACCGGCGTGCCGTTCTATCTTGGTGGTACTTCGCTGCTGATCGTCGTCAGCGTTACGCTCGACACGGTTGCGCAGATCCAGGGCCACCTCATTGCCCACCAGTACGAGGGGCTGATCAAGAAGTCGAAGCTCCGCGGGGGCAAGAGGGGAAGATGAGGCTTATTCTGCTAGGACCGCCCGGCGCGGGAAAAGGCACCCAGTCGCAGCGGTTGGTCGAAAGGCACGGCATTCCGCAGCTTTCGACGGGCGACATGCTGCGCGCCGCGGTCGCCGCGGGAACCGAGGTCGGCAAGCGTGCCAAGGCTGTCATGGATGCTGGACAACTCGTGTCCGACGAAATCGTCAACCAGATCGTGTCCGATCGCATCGACGAGCCGGACTGCCGCAAGGGCTTCATTCTTGACGGCTTCCCGCGCACCGTGCCGCAGGCGCAGGCGTTGTCCCGCATCCTGGCCGACAAGGGCCAGCAGCTTGATGCGGTGATCGAGCTCAAGGTTGACGAGTCGGCCCTGCTCAAGCGCATGGAGCGCCGGGTGGCCGAGACCATCGCCGCCGGCGGTCAGGTACGTGCCGACGACAATCCCGAGTCGTTCAAGAAGCGGCTCAGCGAGTACCGCGAAAAGACGGCGCCGCTGTCGGCGTACTACGCAAGCACCGGCGAGCTGAAAACCATCGACGGAATGGCCGACATCGACGTCGTGACCGCCGAGATTGAAAATATCCTTTCGGAAGCTGCCCGCACCAGATAGTGTGGGCAGTTGACTAAAAGGGTCTTGTGGACTATAGCGGCGCGTCTCCCATCAGACGCGTTTTGCTCGGCTGCACAAGCATGTGCCGATCGCATCGGAACAGGAACACCCGCAAGGGCCGGCCTCCACCGGACGCGGGACAACTCAGTCGCCGGCAAGCCCGGCATACATGGAGAATGAGAATGGCTCGTATAGCCGGCGTTAACATCCCGACCAACAAGCGCGTCATCATTGCGCTGCAGTACATTCACGGCATCGGCCCGAAGTTTGCCGGCGAGATCGTCGAAAAGGTGGGCATCCCGGCCGAGCGCCGCGTGAACCAGCTGACCGACGCTGAAGTTCTGGCGATCCGCGAGACCATCGACCGCGACTACCAGGTCGAGGGCGACCTGCGCCGCGAAGTTTCGATGAACATCAAGCGTCTGATGGACCTTGGCTGCTACCGCGGCCTGCGTCATCGTCGCTCGCTGCCTGTTCGCGGTCAGCGCACGCACACCAATGCGCGCACCCGCAAGGGCCCGGCAAAGGCTATTGCCGGCAAGAAGAAGTAAGGCAACACGTCACCGGCCGGTGGTGAGAAGGCGAGGCCTTTTCCCCGTCGGCCGTTTCCGCGTTTGCCTTCGAGGTGTAGCCGCTGGAGTTACGGCGGCGTAGAGATCACTCTGAAAGGACTATTATGGCCAAGGAAGTCGCACGTATTCGCCGTCGCGAACGTAAGAACATTTCGTCGGGCGTTGCGCACGTCAACTCGACGTTCAACAACACCATGATCACCATCACCGACGCGCAGGGCAACACCATTGCCTGGTCGTCGGCTGGCGCCCAGGGCTTCAAGGGTTCGCGCAAGTCGACCCCGTTTGCCGCTCAGATGGCTGCCGAAGACGTTGCCAAGAAGGCGCAGGAACATGGCATGCGCACCCTCGAGGTCGAGGTTTGCGGCCCCGGCTCGGGTCGTGAGTCGGCGCTTCGCGCGCTGCAGGCCGGCGGTTTCACCATCACGTCGATCCGCGACGTGACGCCGATCCCGCACAATGGCTGCCGCCCGCGCAAGAAGCGTCGCGTCTAGTTCATTTCTTGGTGCCGCATGGGCGTAATTCCGCGCTCATGCGGTTTTTCCAGATCGCCTGTCACGATTGGATAGTGCAGGGAAACGGAAGGAAGACAAAATGATCCAGAAGAACTGGCAAGAACTGATCAAGCCAAACAAGATCGAGTTCTCGTCTAAGGGTAAGACGCTGACCACGCTGGTGGCAGAGCCGCTGGAGCGCGGTTTCGGCCTCACGCTGGGCAATGCGCTGCGTCGCGTGCTGCTCTCGTCCCTGCGCGGCGCCGCCGTCACGGCGGTGCAGATCGACGGCGTTCTGCATGAATTCTCCTCGATCGCCGGTGTTCGTGAAGACGTCACCGACATCGTGCTGAACATCAAGGAAATCGCCATCCGCATGGAAGGCGATGGTCCCAAGCGCATGGTCGTTCGCAAGCAGGGCCCGGGTATGGTGCTCGCCGGCGACATCCAGACGGTTGGCGACGTCGAGATCCTCAATCCCGACCACGTCATCTGCACGCTGGACGAAGGCGCTGAAATCCGCATGGAATTCACCGTCGACACCGGCAAGGGCTATGTGCCGGCCGAGCGCAACCGCGCGGAAGACGCTCCGATCGGTCTCATCCCGGTCGACAGCCTCTACTCGCCGGTCAAGAAGGTGTCCTACAAGGTCGAGAACACCCGCCACGGCGAGGAGCTCGACAAGGACAAGCTCACCATGACGATCGAGACCAACGGCTCGGTTACCGGTGAGGACGCCGTCGCTTTCGCGGCGCGCATCCTGCAGGACCAGCTTGGCCTGTTCGTCAACTTCGAAGAGCCGCAGAAGGAAGTCGCCGCCGAGCAGGTCACCGAGCTGGCGTTCAACCCGGCGCTGCTCAAGAAGGTGGACGAGCTCGAGCTGTCGGTGCGTTCTGCCAACTGCCTGAAGAACGACAACATCGTCTACATCGGCGATCTGATCCAGAAGACCGAGGCGGAGATGCTGCGCACCCCGAACTTCGGTCGCAAGTCGCTGAACGAGATCAAGGAAGTTCTTGCCTCGATGGGCCTCCATCTCGGCATGGAAGTGGCCGACTGGCCGCCGGAAAACATCGAAGATCTCGCCAAGCGTTACGAAGACCAATACTGAGGCGTAGGCCTCTCGAACAAAATTTGAAGGAGTAGAGCCATGCGCCATGGATTCGCCGGCCGCCGGCTGGGCCGCAGTTCCAGCCACCGCAAGGCAATGTTTGCCAATCTGGCCGTCTCGCTGATCGAGCACGAGCAGATCACCACCACCCTGCCGAAGGCGAAGGACCTGCGTCCGATCGTCGAGAAGCTTGTCACGCTGGGCAAGCGCGGCGACCTGCACGCCCGCCGTCAGGTCATCGCGCAGATCGGCAATGAGTCGGTCGTCAAGCGCCTGTTCGACACGATTGCCCCGCGCTACGCCACCCGCAACGGCGGCTATCTGCGCATCATGAAGGCCGGCTTCCGTCATGGCGACAACGCCCCGATGGCCGTGATCGAGTTCGTCGAGCGCGACACCTCTGCCAAGGGTGCCGGCGACCACGCCCGCACCGCGGCCGAGGCAGTCGAGACGGAATCCGAAGCCGCCTGATCGGCTTCGCATCGTCGGATGAGCGGGAAGGGGCCTTGCGGCCCCTTTCTGCTTTTTCGGGCTTCGGAAGCGGCGCCGCGTGTGACAAGGCATCGCTTGAATTTGAACCCTGAAGCCTTTCATTTTGCACAATCATCGTGAGAATGGCTCGCGCTCGCTTTGGAGGATTCGCAATGGCTGCGAAAACACTGTTTCGGCTTCTGACTGCTGCCTGGTTCGCCGCCGCGCCGTTCGTCGCGCTGCCGGCACTGGCCGAGGATGCGCAGCCCGCCGAAACACAGCCGGCGGACAACCAGGCAGCCGCGCCCAAGGAAGAGCAGCCGGGCCTCAAGGAGGTGCTGAACGACCTGCTTGGCAAGGGCGACCAGCAGCTGCCGGCGCCCGCGCCGCAGGGCAAGCGGCTCCCGTTCGGGCGCACTGAGATGCAGTTGTCCTTTGCCCCGCTGGTCAAGGAAACGGCCCCGGCCGTGGTCAACGTCTACGCCTCGCAGCAGGTGCAGGTGCGCTCGCCCTTCGCCGGCGATCCGTTCTTCGAGCAGTTCTTTAGCCGGCAGTTCGGCAAGCAGGCGCCGCAGCGCATGCAGTCCTCGCTAGGGTCGGGCGTTCTGGTTGATGCCAGCGGCATCGTGGTCACCAACAACCATGTCATCAAGGATGCGGACGAGGTGAAGGTCGCGACCTCCGACGGACGCGAATTCCCCTCAAAGGTTCTGCTCAGGGACGAGTCGCTCGACCTTGCGGTTCTCAAGATCGACAGCGACAAGCCGTTCTCGGTTGTTCCCATCGGTGATTCCGACGCGCTCGAGGTCGGCGATCTCGTTCTGGCCATCGGCAACCCCTTCGGCGTCGGCCAGACCACCACCAGCGGCATCGTCTCCGCTCTTGCGCGCAGCCATATCGGCGTGTCCGATTTCGGCTTCTTCATCCAGACCGATGCGGCCATCAATCCGGGCAATTCCGGCGGCGGGCTCATCAACATGACCGGCCAGCTCATGGGCATCAACACCGCCATCTACAGCCGCAGCGGCGGTTCGATCGGCATCGGCTTCGCCATCCCCTCCAACATGGTGCGTGCGGTGGTCGAAGCCGCCATGCAGGGCCGCGACTATTTCGAACGCCCCTTCATCGGCGCCACTTTCGAACCGGTCACGCCGGCGATAGCCGAATCGCTCGGCATGGAGCAGCCCTCGGGCGCGCTTGTTTCCTCCGTTGCACCTGAAGGGCCTGCCGCCCAGGCCGGCCTGAAGCCGGGCGACGTGGTGCTGTCGCTCAACGGCATCGCGATCGAGCACGTGGATGCGCTCGGCTACCGGCTAGCGACGGTTTCCGTCGGCAGCCCGGCAAGCCTGGCTGTCTTCAGCCAGGGAGCCGAAAAGACCGTAGAGATCACGCCGGTGCGGCCGCCGGAGGGCGCTTCCGCCGGCCCGATAACCATTGAAGGGGGCAGTCCGTTCGCAGGTGCCACGGTGGCAGAACTTTCGCCGCGCCTTGCGCAGCGCCTCGGCATGCCCAACGATCTCAAGGGCGTCACGGTCGTCGACATTCAGCGTAATTCACCCGCCGCGCAACTCGGGCTGCGGCCTCGCGATGTCGTGCGCGAGGTGAACGGCCAGGCCATAGACACGCCCGACACGCTGAAGCAAGCTGCCGCAGAGAAGACCCGCCGCTGGCGGCTTACGCTGGAGCGCAACGGGCAGCTGCTGCGGCAAGTTCTGATTTACTGAGGAACCAGGAAGATATGGCCGATCTGTTCCAGGCCGCCGAACCTGAAAGGGCACCGCCCGGGCGGCCCCTGGCCGATCGGCTGCGCCCGGCAAGTCTCGCCGAGGTCGTCGGCCAGGAGCACCTGACCGGCGAGGATGGCGCGCTGACCCGCATGATCCGCTCCGGCTCGCTCGGCTCCATGATCTTCTGGGGCCCGCCCGGCACCGGCAAGACCACCGTGGCGCGGCTGCTGGCCGGCGAGACGGATCTGGCCTTCGAGCAGATTTCGGCGATCTTCTCCGGTGTCGCGGACCTGAAGAAAGTGTTCGACACTGCGCGCCTGCGCCGCGGCAATGGTCGCCAAACGCTGCTTTTCGTCGACGAGATCCATCGCTTCAACCGCGCCCAGCAGGATTCTTTCCTTCCGGTCATGGAGGATGGAACCGTCATCCTGGTCGGCGCTACCACCGAAAACCCGTCCTTCGAGCTCAACGCTGCGCTCCTGTCGCGGGCGCGGGTGCTGGTGTTCCGTTCCCTCGGCGAGGACAGCATCTCAAAACTGCTTGAACGCGCCGAACACGCCGAAGGCAAGCCGCTGCCGCTCGACGATGAGGCGAGGGCGGTGCTGGTCCGCATGGCCGACGGCGACGGCCGCGCCTCGCTGACGCTTGCCGAGGAAGTCTGGCGCGCGGCAAAGCCCGGCGAGATTTTTGATGCCGAGGGCCTGCAGCGCATCGTGCAGCGGCGTGCGCCGATTTACGACAAAGGCCAGGATGGCCACTACAATCTGATCTCCGCGCTGCACAAATCTGTGCGCGGCTCCGACCCTGATGCCGCTCTGTACTATCTTTGCCGCATGTTCGATGCCGGCGAGGACCCGCTCTATATCGGCCGCCGGCTGGTGCGCATGGCGGTGGAGGACATCGGCCTTGCCGATCCGCAGGCGCTGGTCATCGCCAACGCCGCGAAGGACGCCTACGACTATCTAGGCTCTCCGGAAGGTGAACTCGCCTTCGCGCAGGCCTGCGTCTATCTCGCCACCGCGCCGAAGTCGAACGGCGTCTATACGGCCTTCAAGAGCGGCATGCGCGCGGCCAAGGAATATGGCTCGCTGCTGCCGCCGCGCCACATTCTCAATGCGCCCACAAAGCTCATGAAGGAAGAGGACTACGGCAAGGGCTATCTTTACGACCACGACATGCCCGAGGCGTTTTCCGGCCAGGACTATTTCCCCGAGAAGATGGGCCGCCACACCTTCTACGACCCGCCCGAACGCGGCTTCGAACGCGAGATCAGGAAGCGCCTGGACTATTGGGCGAAACTGCGCGCCGAGAGGGCGCGCGGCAAGTAGCGGGCGTCGGGGCTGGCATTTGTTCCGCGAATTTCGTAAACAGCGCCATCGTTCCCGCTATTCCCGGTAAGCAATATGGACAGGAAGTCGCTCAAGACCATACGCAAGGTCGGCCTCGCAATAGTCGCCTTGGCGCTGGCCTTCTACTTCATTCCGATCATAACCGCGCTGTTCATCCTGTGCGGGCTCATCGACGTCCTCCGCAACGACCGCAAGAACGGCCGGCTGTTCAGCCTCTACTTTGCCGGCAACGGTCTGTTCACCTGGCTGCTGTCGCCCTTAAACCTTCTGGTCGATCTCTTGTCCTACAAGAACTGGGGCGTGTGGAAGCTGGAACAGTTTCCCGACGACTACCGCCGCGAGGTCGAGGAGGTTCTGGACGTCTTCAAGAACCGGCAAGCCGAGATCATCGCCGACATCGACGCCCACTTCGAGAGCGGTCGGCGCGGCATGTATGTCTACCAGTGGTACGGCAAGCAGCACATCGACAACGTTCCGGAATTCACCCGGAAGTTCAAATACATCCGCACCATCGCCGTGTCGGTGTTCAGCGGCCGCGAATCGACCTCGTATCACTTCGGCCCGCTGCGGCTCACACTGCGCGTGCTCTACAATCTGAGGCCGGCCAAGACCGACCAGATCTTCATCGAGTGCGGCAATGCCAAGCAGTTCTGGTATCAGGATCCGCTGTTCATCTTCGACGACACGCTGCTACACCGTTCGGTGAACGAGCATGACGGCCGCCGCTACTGCGTCTTCATGGACGTCATCCGCCCCTCTCCGGTGCCGGGGGTCCTGTCCATGATGCTGGCCGGTATTTCGATCAGCGTCGACCGCATGAAGGCGATCTTCTACAAGAACTGGAAGATGATCGGCTCGCGCGACCCCAAGGCCGCACCTGCCAAATAGGCGGAGCGTGGGCGCGGCCCATTGAACATTGCTGCGAAAGGTGCGAACCGCTATTCGCAACGACATGACAGAAACATCGCGGTAGCACCGCCCATGGTTTCAGGCGAACGTTTCGGTTCGCTTGCCGCCGTGGGCGTCAGCTTTTCGGCGCCGCAGGAACTCGGCCCCTATATTTGCAGCGGGCGAAACGGACTGATGAAATGGCAGGCGTAGAGCAGATCAAGGTTGAAGCCGGCGAGGCGGGCATGCGGCTCGACCGCTGGTTCAAGACGCATTTTCCGGGATTGGGTTTCGTGCAGCTTCAGAAGCTGTTGCGGTCCGGTCAGGTCCGCATCGATGGCGGCCGCGCCAAGGCCGACACGCGCGTGGAGCCCGGCCAGATGGTGCGTGTGCCGCCGCTGGATGTCGACAAGAAGGGCGAGGGCCCGCTGACCGCGCGCACCATGCGCAACCAGGACGACGGCGACGTTCTCGCCCAGATGCTGCTCTACGAAGACCCGAAGGTTTTCGTATTCAACAAGCCGGCAGGTCTTGCGGTGCAGGGCGGCTCGGGCGTCTCGCGCCATGTCGACGACATGCTGGAGGCCTGGCGCAACAAGAAGGGCGAGAAGCCGCGCCTCGTGCACCGGCTCGACCGCGACACCTCGGGCGTGCTGGTGGTGGCGCGCACGCGCCTTGCCGCGATGAAGCTCGCCGAAGCGTTTCGTGGCCGCGATGCCAAGAAGACCTATTGGGCGCTGGTCAAGGGTGTGCCCAAGAAGCGCGAAGACAAGATTTCCACCTGGCTGATCAAGGAAGCCACGCCGGACGGCGACCGCGTGCGCGTGGCCAAGCATGGCGAGCGTGGCGCCGACCACGCCGTGTCCTACTATCGCGTCATCGAACAGGCGGCGCAGCGCCTGGCTTGGCTGGAAATGGAACCCCATACGGGCCGCACTCACCAATTGCGCGTGCACGCCGCCCATATCGGCTGCCCGATCATCGGCGATCCGAAATATTTCGAGGCCGACACCAATTGGGATTTCCCGGGCGGCATGCAGAACCGCCTGCATCTCCATGCGCGGCGCATCCGCATTCCGCATCCCGACGGCGGGGTGATTGATGTCACCGCACCACTGCCGCCGCATATGCGCCAGAGCTGGAACCTGCTCGGCTTCGATGAGGCCAGCGGCGAGGAAGAGGCTTGAGGCGGGCTGCACATCCGCAGCCAGTCAGAAGGCAATCGCAGGCGCTCGGCGCTTTCTCCGGCGCCGTTGCTTCGGGTTGGGCAATCTGAGGGCTAAGCCTATATAATCTGCGATTGCCGCGCGGCCGCCCGGGGCGATCGCGCCGACGCCATAGCGGACAGCAGGGCTGGCATGCAGCCGCTGCCGATTTGAGGATACCATGCGCGACCTTCTGAACGATCTCGAAGCCCACGATCTCTTGTCCGATCCCGACCCGGTGCGCCGGGCGCAGAGCCAGCTAAAGCGGCAGCTGCCCAAGCGCTTCTACAAGGAGGTCTCGGTCGCTCCGGTGGACGAAGGCTTTGCCGTGCAGCTCGACGGCAAGTCGGTGCGCACCCCCACCAAGGCGCTTCTCGCCTTGCCCACGGCTGCGGCGGCCGAACTGGTCGCCAAGGAATTCGCCGCGCAGGAAGAGCACATCGACCCGATGACCATGCCTGTCACGCGGCTGGTCAACACGGCCATCGACGGCGTCGCCACCGATCCGCAGGCCGTGCTGGAGGACATTTTGCGCTTCGCCTCCTCCGACCTTCTCTGCTACCGCGCCGAAGCGCCAGAGCGGCTCGTCGAGCGCCAGAACGAGGCCTGGGACGGCGTGCTCGACTGGGCGCGAGCATCCCTCGGCGCGCGCTTCGCGCTGGCCGAGGGCGTCATGCATGTGGAGCAGCCGCGCGAGGCGATCGGCGCTATCGGCATCCACCTGAGCCAGCGCAGCGAGCCGCTGCGGCTTGCGGCAATGCATCTTATGACGACGCTGACCGGCTCGGCGCTGCTGGCGCTGGCGGTCGAGACCGGCGAACTCACGGCCGAGGAAGCCTGGGCGGCCGCGCATGTCGACGAGGACTGGCAGATCGAGCAGTGGGGTCAGGATGCCGAGGCGATCGCGCGGCGCAACAACCGCAAGCGCGACATGATGGCGGCGGTTGAGCTGCTCGAAGCGCTCAAGGCTTAGCCTTCGCTAAATCATTCCGCCGCACTGGCGGCAACAAAAAACCCCGGCTCGCGCCGGGGTTTTTCATTTATACATCAGGCGCTTAAACCGAGTAGTACATGTCGAACTCGACCGGATGTGGCGTCATTTCGAAGCGCATCACCTCGGCCATCTTCAGTTCGATGAAGCTGTCGATCTGGTCGTCGTCGAACACGCCGCCGGCCTTCAGGAAGCCGCGGTCCTTGTCGAGGCTCTGCAGCGCCTCGCGCAGGCTGCCGCAAACGGTCGGGATCTTCTTCAGCTCCTTCGGCGGCAGGTCGTACAGATCCTTGTCCATCGGCTGGCCGGGGTGGATCTTGTTCTTGATGCCATCAAGGCCGGCCATCAGCAGTGCGGCAAAGGCGAAATAGGGGTTCGCGCCCGGATCAGGGAAGCGGATCTCCACGCGCTTCGCCTTGGGCGAGGAGCCCAACGGGATGCGGCAGGAGGCCGAGCGGTTGCGGGCCGAATAGGCCAGCAGCACCGGCGCCTCATAGCCCGGAACCAGACGCTTGTAGGAGTTGGTCAGCGGGTTGGTGAAGGCGTTGATGGCCTTGGCATGCTTGATGATGCCGCCGATGAAGTAGAGGCAGCTTTCCGACAGGCCGGCATATTCGTTGCCCGCGAAGGTCGGCTTGCCTTCCTTCCAGATCGACATGTGCACATGCATGCCCGAGCCGTTGTCGCCGAACACCGGCTTCGGCATGAAGGTGGCCGTCTTGCCATAGGCGTTGGCAACCTGATGCACGACATATTTGTACAGCATCATCTTGTCGGCGTTGCGCACCAGCGCGTCGAACTTCACGCCAAGCTCGTGCTGGCCGGCGGCCACCTCGTGGTGGTGCTTTTCCACCCGCACGCCCATCTCGGTCAGCACGGTCAGCATCTCCGAGCGCATGTCCTGTGCGGAATCGATCGGCGGAACCGGGAAGTAACCACCCTTGATGCGCGGGCGGTGGCCGAGATTGCCGGTCTCGTAGTCGGTATCGTCATTCGACGGCAGTTCGGTGGAGTCGAGCTTGAAGCCGGTGTTGTACGGGTCGGCCTTGTACTTCACGTCGTCGAAAACAAAGAACTCGGCTTCCGGGCCGACGAAGATGGTGTCGCCGATGCCCTCGGCCTTCATATAGGCCTCGGCCTTCTTGGCGATGCTGCGCGGGTCGCGGTTATAGGCCTCGCCCGAAACCGGGTCGAGCACGTCGCACAGGATGACCATGGTCGACTGCGCGAAGAACGGGTCCATGTGGACAGTCTCAGGGTCCGGCATCAGCAGCATGTCGGACTCGTTGATGGCCTTCCAGCCACCGATCGACGAGCCGTCGAACATGACGCCATCGGCGAACATGTCCTCATCGACCTCGGCAATGTCCATGGTCACGTGCTGCAGCTTGCCCTTGGGATCGGTGAAGCGCAGGTCAACAAACTTGACGTCGTTGTCCTTGATCTGCCGGAGAATGTCTTTGGCTGTCGTCATGTCATGCTTTCCTATGTGATGACGTTAAAACTTGGGGGGATGAAAAGGTTGCGGCCGGGTCAGATCGCGTCAGGGCCGGTCTCGCCGGTGCGGATGCGCACGACTTCCTCGATGTTGGAGACGAAGATCTTGCCATCGCCTATGCGGCCGGTCTGGGCCGCCTTGCGGATGGCCTCGATGGCGGCCTCGACGGAATCGTCGCCCAGCACCACCTCGATCTTCACCTTGGGCAGGAAGTCGACCACATATTCGGCGCCGCGGTAGAGTTCGGTGTGGCCTTTCTGGCGCCCAAAGCCCTTGGCTTCCGTGACCGTGATGCCCTGAAGCCCGACCTCCTGAAGGGCCTCCTTCACCTCGTCGAGCTTGAACGGCTTGATGATCGCTTCGATCTTCTTCATCTGAACTTGGCCTCCGATGGAAACTGGACAGGGCTTGGAGCCCGCTGCGCTTCTAAATGCAGGAAGCGTGCCAGTTGCAATAGCTCGCAACAAGTCTTTTTGGTGGGCGCTGATTTTCGCGAAAAATTGCGTGGCAGGCCTTCCGAAATTCCCCACCGCGCAAGAGCTCTTGTTCACGCCAGGCGACGCCGGTTTGGGCAGGTGCAAAACTGTGCATGGTGCCTATTTTTTAGGCGGGTCTCGCCGCCATGCTTCCATTTTGGAGCGCGCCCCGATGTGCTACTCATAGCCTCATTCGTTTGTGTGGATGGGCCGCGCATGTCGCATGAAATCTTGACCCCGAGCGAAATGGGCCGGGCCGACAGGCTCGCCATGCGGCAGGGGCCTTTTGACGGCTATGGGCTGATGTGCAATGCCGGTGCCGCCATCGCGGCTTTGGCGCTGGCGCGTTTTCCCACAGCCCCAACCGTCCACGTGCTTTGCGGACCCGGCAACAATGGGGGCGACGGCTATGTCGTGGCGCGCCTGCTGGCCGAGGCCGGCGTTCATGTCCAGCTCTGGGAGGAGGGCGAGCCGCGCGCGGGCAGCGACGCAGCCCGTGCCGCCGCGGACTATCCGGTCGAGCCGCGCTCACTGGCCGTCTTCCTGCCCGACCCCGGCGATCTTGTGATCGACGCGCTCTATGGCGCGGGTCTGTCCAAGCCCCTCTCGGAAGACGCCGCGCGTGCGGCAAGGGTTGCGGCGGAGCGGAGGGTGGCGGTCATCGCCGTGGACCTGCCGTCCGGCGTCTCTGGAGAAAGCGGGGAGGTGCTGGGCCATGCATTCTCCGCCGCGCTCACCGTCACCTTCGCGCGCAAGAAGCCGGGGCACCTGCTGCTGCCGGGCAGCGAACTGTGCGGCGAGGTCGTGGTGGCCGATATCGGCATCTCAGATGCGGTGGTCACCGAAATTGCTCCGCGCACCTCTGAAAATGGGCCGGCGCTCTGGCTCGATCATTTCCCGGTGCCGGCGTCCGACACCTATAAGTACCGCCGTGGCCATGTCGGCGTGTTTTCCGGCGCGCCGACGGCCACAGGGGCAGCCAGAATGACGGCCATGGCCGCGGCTAGGGCGGGGGCGGGGGCGGTCACCATGCTGTCGCCCACGCGTTCGCTGGCGGTCAACGGCGCGCATCTCACCTCGATCATGCTGCGACAGGCCGACACGCTGGACGAGGTGCTGGATTTTCTCGACGCGCGCAAGCCGCAGGCGCTGGTCTATGGCCCGGGCCTGGGGCCGGAGCAGGAAGTCGGCGATTTCCTGCTCGACCTTCTTTCCACTGCCGAGGCGCTGCCCGAGAGCCTCGTGCTCGATGCCGACGGCCTGAGCACTTTTGCCACGCAGCCGCAGGCGCTGTGTGCTGCGCTCAGCCGCCCTGCCGCGCCGCAAGCGGTGCTCACCCCGCATGAAGGCGAGCTCAGACGGCTGTTTCCCGACATCGCCGCCGATGGCAAGCTTTCCAAGCTGGAAAAGGCGCGGGCGGGGGCTGCGCGCGCGTCTGCCGTCGTCGTCTACAAGGGCCCCGATACCGTGATCGCCGCTCCCGACGGCCGCGCCGCCATCAACTCCAACGGCACGCCGCTTCTGGCCACCGCCGGCTCCGGTGACGTGTTGTCAGGATTTTGCGCCGGGCTGCTGGCACAGGGCATGCCGCCCTTCGAGGCGGCCTGCGCGGCCGCCTGGATACATTGCGAGGCCGCGCGGCATTTCGGTCCCGGCCTGATTGCGGAGGATCTTCCGCTAGCCCTGAGGCCGGTGCTTGCCGATCTTTTCGCGCGCAAGGGGTGGAAGGGGTAAAAGCGGCGAGCAATACCGCCTACCGTTCCACATCCTCCGAGGTTTGCGCGTTGCGGCCCTTGCCGAAGGTGTAGCCGGTTTCCACCGCCTTCTTGCCGAACTTGTCGCGCAAGGCATCGATGGCGCCTTCGGCCAGCGCGCGCTTGTGCGAGCGCACATCGACCAGATCCGGCGGATCGGCGCGCTCGGCGTCGGTCAAATCGCTGACACCGATGCCGAGCAGGCGGTATCTTGTGCCGTCGGTCTCCTTCTCGAGCAGCTGCATGCCGACCTGGAAAATGCGGTCGGCCAGCCGTGTCGGGTCCGTGAGCTGGCGGTTGCGGGTGCGGAGCTTGAAGTCGTGCGTCTTCAATTTCAGCACCACGGTGCGCCCGGCAATGCCCGCCTTCTTCAGCCGCGCCGAGACTTTTTCCGACAACGCCCGCAGGATAGGCACGAGCTCGGCGGCCGTGGCGAGATCGGTGTCGAAGGTGGTTTCGGCCGACACGCTCTTGGCGTCATGGTCCGGCACCACGCGGCGGTCGTCCTGGCCCCGCGCGAGGCGGTAGAGCCGGTCGCCCATCGTGCCGTAACGGCGCATCAGCTCGCCTCGCTCCATGCGCTGGACCTGCCCGACGGAGCGGATGCCGTCCTGCTCCAGCGTGGCCGCAAAGGCCTTGCCCACGCCCCAGATCATCGTCACCGGCTGATCGGCGAGGAAGCCCATCGCCTCGGCCTGTCCGATCACCGAAAAGCCGCGCGGCTTGCGGAAGTCGGAAGCGATCTTGGCGAGGAACTTGCAGTAGGAGAGGCCGGCCGAAACGGTGATGCCGATCTCCTTTTCCACCGTGCGCGCGAAACGCGCCAGCACCAGCGCCGGCGGGTGGCCGTGCAGGCGCTCGGTGCCGGAAAGATCGAGGAATGCCTCGTCGATGGAAACCGGCTCCACCAGCGGTGTCAGCGCCTGCATCATGGCGCGCACCTCGCGGCCGACAGTGGCGTATTTCTCCATGTTCGGCTTGATGACCACCGCCTCGGGGCAGGCCTCCAGCGCCTTGAACATCGGCATGGCCGAGCGCACGCCGTTGATGCGGGCGATGTAGCAGGCGGTGGAGACAACACCTCGCTTGCCGCCGCCGATGATTACCGGCTTGTCCTTGAGTGCAGGGTTGTCGCGCTTTTCCACCGCGGCGTAAAAGGCATCGCAGTCGATATGCGCGATGTGCAGCGAATAGAGCTCAGGATGTCGCGCCAGGCGCGGGCTGCCGCAGGCGGCGCAACGCATGCCGACGCCGCGCTGCGGGGTCAGGCAGTCGCGGCAAAAACCGTGGCTCGAATCGTTGACAGGCGTGTGCATGATTGCGAACATAAACAGAACGTCACGAATTCTATGGCAGCAGGTTGCCGCTCACAAGCGACAAGAGGGAGGATGCATGTCGAAGCTGACAATCGTGCCATTGACGGGCGGACTCTGGCCGCAATTCGAGGATCTGTTCGGCAAACAGGGCGCCTGTTACGGCTGCTGGTGCACGCATTTCCGCCTGCCGCCAGCTGCGCGGCGGGAGAATGATCGCGTCCGCAACAAGGAATTCATCAAGGCGCGAATCGAGGCCGGCCCGCCTCCCGGCCTGCTGGCGATCGAGGACGATGTCGCAACCGGCTGGATGCAGATCGGCCCGCGTGCCGACGTGCCTGAGTGGAACAATGCGGGCAGGGTGTCCACGCCGCTCGATCCCGGCGACGCCGCCGACCCGTCAGTATGGGCGATCTCGTGTTTCTTCATCCGCAATACGGCCCGCCGGAAGGGGCTCACCCATCGGCTCGTTGAGGCCGGCGTCGACTTCGCGCGGAAGAACGGCGCGCGCCTGGTGGAAGCCTGCCCGATGACCGAATCGAAGGATTCTCGCTCGGTCGGTCTTTACGTCGGCTCGACACGCGTTTTCGAGAAGGCGGGCTTCTCGCCGGTTGCGGAACGCAAGCCGGGGCGGCCGCTGATGCGGCTTGCCGTGTAGGTCTCTGTAGAAGCTGGGTGCTTTCCCTTGGTCGCTGGGCTGAACGAGCTTCAGAGGCCGAGAGCCGCGGCGATCTTCGGCGCCGCGTCCGGCCAGTCCTCGGCCGCCACTATGCCCTCCGGCAGTGGCGGCATCAGGGCCCTCAGCTGCCGGTGCGCCATCAGGTGGAAGAGATGCGCATCGGCTACAGATGCACGGGCCGAAGTCAGGTTGTGGGCAAGGTCGTCGACAAAGGCCACGGGGCGCGGGTGTTCGCCGCGCAGCTGGAGAAGCGCGGGACCTTTTGCCCGCTCGGTGGTGAGAAGCGGGTAGGGGAAGCCGAGCTGGTCGAGAAGGGCGCGTCGCGTCGCGCGATGCCGGTGCGGCATCGCCGTCAGCAGCACGATCTCGACGTTTTCGGCCAAAGTCGCCACGGCTTCAGCCGCGCCCGCGGGGGCGGTCTGCCAGTCGGCCTGGACGGGGAAAAACCCCTCGATCAGTTCAGAGACGCGTTCGTTGGGCACCGGCGCCTGCGTGCGCTGGTCGAAGATGTTGCCGTGCAGCCGGAAGGAGTCGGGCCGCAGCTCGAGGCCCAACGTGCCGATATAGCCCGTGAAGGGCCGAATGAACTCAAGCACCACCTCGTCGACGTCGAGCACCAGCAGCGGTCGCTCGTCGCGTGCGAGTTCAGCTATCTGGCGGGCGGTTTCAGGATCTTCGGTCATATCGATGTCTGGTGGCTGTCGTCGCCAAGCGGCAGTTGCCGCAAGGCCTTGGCGATCTCGCCCGGCGCAATGCCGCTCGCTTCGCAAAAGCTCAACAGCGTCGGCTCGTGCGCCAGCAGGAACTGCAGTACGCCGGCCAGGAAGCCCGGCTCCTGCGCGGCCTGGCGAATTGCCGATGCCTCGATGCCGGTGATCGACAGGAAGCGCGGCAGAAGCTCTGGGTCGGACGCAACGAAGCCCAACGCCTGGATGGCAATCGCCTCGGCGCCTTCCGTTGAAAACTGCTGCATCATCGCCACTTTCATGATGTCCAAAACACAAGGATGAAGTAGCCGCTGCCGCCAGTCCGGGCAAGGGCAGCGGCGGCAAGACGGACGCTCTCAAGTTTCGCGCAGGAGGTTTCCGTTTCGTCAATGATCTTGTGCTAGTTGTGCCATGGATTTGTACCATCGGCAGGCGCGCGGAAGATTAGTTCAGTGGCGCGATCGGCAGTCGGGACGGGAATTCTATGACTAAGAAGGTAATGATCGTCGAGGACAACGAGCTCAACATGAAGCTCTTCCGCGACCTGATCGAAGCAAGCGGTTACGAGACGGTTCGAACCCGCAACGGACTGGAGGCGCTGGAACTGGCGCGCACCCACAAGCCAGATCTGATCCTGATGGACATCCAGCTTCCGGAGGTCTCCGGCCTCGAGGTGACGAAGTGGCTGAAGGAAGACGACGAGCTGCACGTCATCCCTGTCATCGCGGTCACTGCCTTCGCCATGAAGGGCGATGAGGAGCGCATCCGGCAGGGCGGCTGCGAGGCCTACATTTCCAAGCCCATCTCGGTTCCGCGCTTCATCGAGACGATCAAGTCCTATCTGGGCGACGCCTAGTGCGCCGCTCGCCAGTTGCCTGAGCAGGAAGCACCATGACCGCGCGCATTCTCGTCGTCGATGACATTCCGGCCAATGTGAAGCTGCTCGAAGCGCGGCTTCTGGCCGAATATTACGACGTGGTGACGGCCACCAATGGAGCAGATGCCATCGAGACCTGCGAGAACGGCAAGGTCGACGTGGTGTTGCTCGATGTCATGATGCCGCATATGGACGGCTTCGAGGTTTGTCGCCGCCTGAAGAGCGACCCTGCCACCTCGCACATACCCGTGGTGATGATCACGGCGCTCGATGATGTCTCCGACAGGATTCGCGGGCTGGAGGTGGGGGCGGACGATTTTCTGACCAAGCCCGCCAACGATCTGCAGCTGATGACCCGTGTCAAAAGCCTGGTGCGGCTCAAGATGCTGACCGACGAACTGCGCCTGCGCGCCTCCACCACGCGCAATATCGGCATCGAGGAGTTGCTCAGCCGCCGGCAGCCTTCCGAGGGCACGCCGCCGCACGTGCTGCTGATCGACGAAAGGCCGTCGTCTTACGAGCGCATCCAGAGCATGCTGCGCAACAAGATGCAGCTTGACGTCGCCACAGATCCGCATGCCGCCTTCTTTCAGGCCGCTGATGCGCCTTATGAATGCGTCATCGTCTCGACAGCCTTCGCCGACTTCGATGCGCTGCGGCTTTGTTCCCAGTTCCGCACCTTCGACGGGACCCGCTCCTTGCCGATCATCCTGCTGGCGGACCCCGGTGAGGAGAAGCGGGTCATCCGCGGCCTGGAGCTTGGCATCAACGATTATCTGATGCGCCCCATCGATCAGCAGGAATTGCTGGCGCGGCTGCGCACCCAGGTCAAGCGCAAGCGCTACAACGACCACCTCCGCGCCAGCGTCACCCAGACCATCGAAATGGCGGTGACGGACGGGCTGACCGGCCTGCACAACCGCCGCTATCTCGACAGCCACCTGCAAACGCTGTTCGATCGCGCGGTGGCGCGCCGACGCCCGCTGTCGGTGATGATTACCGATATCGATCGCTTCAAGTCCGTCAACGACGCCTACGGGCATGATGCCGGCGACGAGGTGTTGCGCGAGTTTGCCAGCCGGTTGCGGAAGAACGTGCGCGGAATCGATCTCGCCTGCCGCTATGGCGGCGAGGAATTCGTCGTCGTCATGCCGGACACCGAGGGCGAAATCGCCGAAAAGGTGGCCGAGCGCATTCGCGCCGAAGTCGCACGAGAACCGTTTCCGGCCGGCAAGGATGGCAAGTGCCTGGATGTCACGGTCAGCGTCGGCGTTTCCTCGCTGCGGCGCGGGCTGGATACAGTGGCCGATCTGATGAAGCGGGCAGACATAGCCCTCTATGAGGCCAAGCGGGCCGGCCGAAACCGCGTGGTCGCCAAGGCGGCGTGAGCAGGCGCGGGCAGGTCCCTCGGCCGAAAGGTTAGCGATTTACCTTAATCAAGGTGATTCGCTAACTGCGGTTAAGAAACTATTGATTTTCAACCGGGCTTGCGCAACTCTCGCTGCGGAAGGAAAGGGCGCCCGTACAGTTTTCGGGCCTTTCCGCGAGCAGCCCCATGATGCTCAGGTCCGCCGCATCTCCTGGGTCCATGGGGTCGGTCGGCCGGCGCTGGCACATAGTGGCCTCCTCGTACCGCTGCCGTGCGCCGGCCGGCCCCCAACTCTCCCTCGAAAATTGACGGACGATTGATCGCGCGCTTCCGCGTTGCGGTTCTTTTCCTGCCGATAAAACAAAAATGCCGCCCGAGGGGCGGCATCGCTGCGCTTTCGCTAATGGATCGAAAATTACTTGATCTTCGTTTCCTTGAATTCGACGTGCTTCTTGGCGACCGGGTCGTACTTGCGGAACGACAGCTTCTCGGTCTTGGTGCGGCTGTTCTTGCTCGTCACATAGAAGTAGCCGGTGTCGGCAGTCGAAAGAAGCTTGATCTTGATGTTTGCGGCTTTGGCCATGATGTTCTTCCGTCTATCTTTGAAGTTCGGGCCGCCTGACCACGGCTAGAAGCCCGGACGCGGAAACTTGGCGCGACACATAAAGAACATGCGCGGAAAGTCAAGTCCGGCCTATGCCGATGACGAGGCGGACGACCGACAAAACGATATAGGCGGCGAAAAATGCGCCCAGCGACCACCCGAAGCCATCGCTGCCGAACACGTCCATGCCGATGCCGATCGCCTGCGGGCCCAGCACCATGCCCAGGCCGTAGCACAGGACAAACGCGGCATTGGCATTGGCAAGCTCGTGTCCCGAGAGGCGCGAGCCGAGGTGAGCAAGACCGATGGTGTAGAGTGCCGCCACCACGCCGCCCCATAGAAACAGCAGGCCTGCCATCACGTGCCAGTCCGTCTGGATATGCGGCAGCAGAATCATCCCGACCAGGCCCACGCTCGCGCAGATGAGCAGCATGTGGCGCCTGTCCTTGACGCGATCGGAGATCATGCCGAGCGGAATCTGCATGACCACGTTGCCGAGACCGATCATTGTCAGAAGCAGCGCCGCGTCGCCCTCGGAATAGCCGATGCGGTTGCCGTAGACGGGAAACAGCGCGAAGCCGCCGGTTTCGACCGCGCCGAACACGAGCACGGCGGCCGTGGCGGTCGGAACCAGCCATATGTAGCGGATGAAGCCGGTCTTGCCGCCTTCAGGCACGATGTTGGGGCTTTCCCGCCAGGCCGCCAGCACCGGGATGGCCGCAATCATCACCAGCAGGAATACCGTTCCGAACGGCATGAAGCCGGAGCTTCCCATCTGCGAGAACAGCCACGGGCCGGCAGCGAAGCCGAGCGAAAGCACCGTCGCGTAGATGCCCAGCACCAGCCCGCGCCGGCTCGGCGGGGCCGAGGTGCTGATCCAGAATTCAGACAGGATGAAGAGGACCGTCAGCGACAGGTGCAGCGCCACGCGCAGCGGAAACCACATCCAGAAGGAAGGCGCGAAGTAGAAGCCGACGAAGGCCAGCGCGCCCAGCACGATCATGGCGAACATGGTGGCGACCACACCGAATCGCACCGCCAGCGGTGTCGCCAGCGGCGCGGCGGCGATCGAGGCCAGGCCGGCAATGGCGGTGTTGAGGCCGATCATCGAGGCCGAGTGGCCGCGCGTCTCCAGAATGATGCTCAGCAGCGGCATGCCCAGCCCAATGGCGATGCCCACAACGCTGATGGACGCGATAGCTGCCGAAATGGACAACCATCGCATGGGCACGTCTAGCGCCTGCGATTCGATGCTGCCTGTCATGTATTTGTCGAACCTGGAACTTTCGGAATTAAAAAAGGTCGCGGATGAAACTGTTTCGGACCATTCGGTAGAAGGGCACTGGTCCGCCGGGGCGTAGCTGGGGGTCTGCCGCCAGCCGCTGTTGAAGTTCTTCGAGTATGGTCTTGGTGATGACCGGAACGTCGGCCTGCGGCGCTTCGCGCAGCGGCAGCCAGATCAGCCCTTCCAGTTCGTTGGTCGGGCCGCCGCCTGGAAGCTCTACGGCAACGTCGGTCCGCCACGT
The DNA here is from genome assembly GCF_040049255.1 of Mesorhizobium sp. KR2-14. Classification (NCBI taxonomy): domain Bacteria; kingdom Pseudomonadati; phylum Pseudomonadota; class Alphaproteobacteria; order Hyphomicrobiales; family Phyllobacteriaceae; genus Mesorhizobium; species Mesorhizobium sp. KR2-14. The sequence continues at coordinate 317,756 of NZ_JBDZDR010000004.1, forward strand.
CGCCAGGAAACGGGTGTCGAAACGGCGCACCCGGCCGGGCGGGGTGATGGCGCGGGCCACCAGGCGAAGCGGCTGCAATGTCGGTTGCACGCCGTGTTCGACAAAACCCTGCCAGTCTGCTTTTGCTGTCGAGAAGGGGCCTTTTCGCCCGATCAGCAAGCCAGCTTCCTCGTAAGTCTCGCGAATCGCTGATAGCGCGATCGCGCGTGCCCTTGCCTGGCTCCTGCGCGCGATGGTCGCCAGAAGCTTGGCCTCTTCGAGGGGGTCAAGCATGTCGGTCACCGGCACCCGGCCGTCATCGGGGTCGGTGCGCCCGCCGGGAAAGACGAACTTCCCCGGCATGAAGGCATGGCTCGAATGGCGCCTGCCCATCAGCACATGCACTTCGCCGCCCCTGCGATCGAGCAGGATCAGCGTCGCGGCGTCGCGTGGTCGTCTGGGGCCGGCGCCTAACGACGCGTCATTGGACTCGGCCTTGTCCAGCTGGTCTTTGGTCAATCCGTCCATGCATGCACTTTAGGGGAATCTGCCGCCGGGCGAAATTGTTCCAGCGGATAGAGCTTTACGCCAGCCGCTTCGTTCAGGCGTCCATATTGTCGTTGTGGTCGCCTTTGCCGTCAAAGCCGTGCATGTAGAGAGCCCACTGCAGACCGACGATCGAGCCTTTGACCGGGCGCAGCAACGCAAGCGACATCAGGATGGTCGCGGGTACCCACATCGCAAGGTGCTGCCAGGTGGACAGCTGGACCGTGGCCTCGATGCCCATGAAGGCGGCAACCACGACGTGTCCCACGATGACAACGACGATGTAGGCCGGCAGGTCGTCGGCGCGGTGGTGATACATCTCCTCGCCGCAGTGCTCGCAATGGTGGACCGGCTTCAGGAACGAGCCGAACAACTTTCCCTCGCCACAATGCGGGCAGCGCCCGAGAAAGCCGCGCTTCATTGCCTGCCACAGCGGCCGAGTTGGCCGGGCTGCTTCCGCCGCGCCAAAAACCTGTGTCTCCATCACCGTCTCCTGCTCCGGGGCATCTTGCGTTGTGCAGCGCGAGCCCGCGACCTCTGTGCCTTTGCCTTGTGATATGACGCCTTGGATCCCGGCAACGGCTTTGGCTCGGTCAGCATCTCGAAACGCATTGCGCCCTGTAGCGGGGCCACTTCGACGAGGCGAACCTCGACGCGATCTGCAAGCTGATAGCCTTTGCGCGTGCGTTCTCCGAAAAGCGCCTGGGTAGACTCGTCGTATATATAGTAGTCGCCATCCAGCGATGACACCGGAATAAAACCATCGGCGCCGTACTGCGGCAATTGGACAAAAAGACCCGCCCTGGTGACACCTGAAACACGCGCGTCGAACGTATCGTTGAGGTGTTCAGCCAGATAGCCGGCGATCAGCCGGTCGATGGTGTCGCGTTCGGCCGCCATGGCGCGGCGCTCGGTGGCCGAGATCAGCTCGGAGATGTCTTCCAGCCTCTCTTCCTCGCCGCGGGTGATGCCGTCGGGCCCGAAATTCAGCGCGCCGATCAGGGCGCGGTGCACGATAAGATCCGCATAGCGGCGGATCGGCGAGGTGAAGTGGGCGTAGCGGCGCAGGTTGAGGCCGAAATGTCCAAGGTTTTCAGGTGAATAGAGCGCCTGGCTCTGGGCGCGCAGCACCACTTCGTTGACCAGCGCTTCGTGCTCGGCGCCCTTCACGCGGCTCAGAATCTGGTTGAACTGCGCCGGCATCATCTGCGCGCCGCGCGCCAGCGAAAGACCCAGCGTAGCCAGGAACTCGCGCAAGCCTTCCTGCTTGGCAAGCGACGGCGCATCGTGGGTGCGATAAACCAGGCTCTGCTTCTTCGCCTCCAGCGTCTCGGCCGCAGAGACGTTGGCCTGGATCATGAACTCTTCGATAAGCTTGTGCGCGTCGAGCCGCTCCGGCACGACGACCCGGTCGACGGTCCCGTCCGGCTTGAGCAGGATCTTGCGCTCCGGCAGGTCGAGCTCCAGCGGCTGGCGCGAATCACGCCCGCGCTTGAGCACGTGGTAGGCGTCCCAAAGCGGCTTCAGGATTGTTTCGAGGATCGGCCCCGTCGCATCATCCGGAGTGCCGTCGATCGCCGCCTGCGCCTGAGGGTAGGCGAGGCGCGCGGCAGAACGCATCATGATGCGGTGGAACGAATGGCGGATCTTTCGACCCTCCGCCGAAAACGTCATTCGCACCGCCAGGGCAGGGCGGTCGACGCCTTGCTTCAGCGAGCAGAGGTCGTTCGAGATGCGTTCCGGCAGCATCGGCACCACGCGGTCCGGGAAGTAGACCGAATTGCCGCGCTTGAGCGCCTCGCGGTCGAGCGGGGTGCCCGAGCGCACGTAAGCCGCGACATCGGCGATTGCGACGACGACGATCATGCCACCCGGGTTGCGCTCGTCGGTATCGGCCTCGGCGTAGACCGCGTCGTCGTAGTCCTTGGCGTCAGCCGGATCGATGGTCACCAGCGGCACGTCGCGCCAGTCTTCGCGGCGTTCCAACGTGGCGGGTTTGGAGCCCTCGGCCTCTGCAATCACTTCCTGCGGGAATATGTGCGGTATGTCGTGGGCATGGATGGCGATCATCGAGACCGCCTTCTCGCTGGCCAGCGAGCCAACCACGTTCAGCACCTTGGCGCGCGGCAGCCCATAGCGCGAGGCGCGCTGTGGCTCGACTTCCACCAGGTCGCCATTTTCGGCGCCGTTGCGGAATTCCTTCTCCACCACCAGTTCGGACTGGCGGCGCTCCACCGGCTCGATGCGGAAGGTGCCGTCCTGGAGCACACGGAACACGCCGAGAACCGCCTCGCTGCGCTTCTCGAAGACCTTCATCACGCGTGCCGTGTAGGCCGGCCCGGTCTCGGCATGGGTGGGAAAAGTCTTGGCCAGAACGCGGTCGCCGATGCCCGGTGCCGGGCCACTGCGCGGAACCTTGATCGACACCACCGTCGGCAGCGCGCCTTCGCGCTGCTCCGTGGGGCGGGCCAGCAGAAGGCCGTCCTCGTCGCGCGCGAAAATGTCCAGCACGGCAACGGCGGGGAGGGCGCCCGGGCGCATCAGGCGCTTGCGGTCCTTCTCCAGCAACCCTTCGCTTTGAAGCTCGGCCAGCGTGTCCTTCAGCCAGATGCGGCTTTCGCCCTTGAGCGAAAAGGCCTTGGCGATGTCGCGCTTGCCGCTCTTGTCCGGGTTCTCGGAAATGTAGCGCAAGATATCGTCGCGCGACGGCAGGAAGTCGCGCGACTTGCCTCCGGAGCGGGCAGCCTCGGATGAGCCGCTCTTGGTGCCGGCACCTTTCCGCCCGGAGATGTCTCTTGCCAAGGGGGGTTATTCCTCTGTCTTCTTCGCGGACTTCTTGGTCGCGGTTTTCTTTGCGGCAGGCTTCTTCGCGGCCGGCTTTTTGGCAGCAGCCTTGGCGCGGGCTGGCTTCTTGCCGCCGCCCTTGGCCTCCTTCTCGGCGATCAGCGCTAGCGCATCTTCCATGGTTACGCTTGCCGGATCCTTGCCCTTAGGCAAGGTCGCGTTGATCTTGCCATAATTGACATAGGGTCCGTATTTGCCGTCGCGCACGGTGATCGCGCCGCCGCCATCCGGATGCTCGCCGAGTTCCTTCAGCGCCGCGGCGGCGGTGCGGCCGCCCTTCGCCTTCGACTGCTTTTCCGCCAGAACCGAAACCGCGCGGTTGAGGCCGATCGAGAACACGTCCTCGATGCTTTCGAGATTGGCATAGGTGCCGTCGTGCAGCACGAACGGCCCGTAGCGGCCGAGCCCGGCCGAGATCATCTTGCCGGATTCGGGATGCTTGCCCACATCGCGCGGCAGCGACAGCAGCGCTATCGCCTTCTCATGATCGATGCTTGCCGGCGTCCAGCCCTTGGGCAGGCTGGAGCGCTTTGCCTCCTTGCCTTCGCCGCGCTGCAGGTAGGGACCGAAACGGCCACTGCGCAGCGTGATCTCTTCCTGGGTGTAGGGATCCTTGCCCAGCGACTTGGTGCCGTCCTCAAGGCCCTCGGTGCCTTCGCCGTTGCCATTGCCGTCGCCGCCGAGCTGGCGGGTGTAGCCGCATTCGGGATAGTTCGAGCAGCCGACGAAGGCGCCGTACTTGCCGAGCTTCAGCGACAGGTTGCCGGTTCCGCACTTCGGGCAGATGCGCGGGTTGGAGCCATCCTCGCGTGCAGGGAAGACGAGCGGAGCAAGCTCTTCGTTGAGTGCGTCGAGCACGTCGGTGACGCGCAGTTCCTTGATGTCGTCGACGGTCGCCGAAAACGCCTTCCAGAAGTCGCGCAGCACGTCCTTCCAGGACAGCTTGCCGTCCGAGATCTCGTCGAGCTTCTCTTCCAGCGAGGCAGTGAAGTCGTATTCGACATAGTGCTCGAAGAAGCTTTCCATGAAGGCGGTGACCAGCCGGCCTTTGGCCTGCGGGATCAGCCTCCGGTTATCGATCGTCACATAGTCGCGGTCTTCCAGCGTCTTGAGCGTGGCGACATAGGTCGACGGGCGGCCGATGCCGAGCTCTTCCATCTTCTTGATGAAGGAGGCTTCGGTGTAGCGCGGCGGCGGTTCGGTGGTGTGGCTGGTGACGTTGATCGACTGGCGGTCGAGCGCGTCTCCGGCGCGGATTTCCGGCAGGCGGCGGCTTTCCTCGTCCTCCGCGTCCTCGTCCTTCTGCTCGGTATAGGCGGCGATGAAGCCGTCGAAGCGGACGACGGAGCCGACCGCACGCAACTCCGCCGTGCGGGCGCCGTTGCGCGCCTCGATCTCGACGGTGGTGCGCTCGATCTCTGCCGGCAGCATCTGGCTGGCAATTGCGCGCTTCCAGATCATTTCGTAGAGCCTGGCCTGGTCGGCATCGAGATACTTGCGCACCTCGGCGGGAGTGCGTGAAAAGTCCGTCGGGCGGATGGCTTCGTGCGCTTCCTGGGCGTTCTTGGCCTTGGTCGAATAGTAGCGCGGCTTTTCCGGCACGTATTTGTCGCCGAATTCGCGTGCAATCGCCGCGCGGGCTGCGCTGATCGCCTCCGGCGCCATCTGCACGCCGTCGGTACGCATATAGGTGATGAGGCCGGTGGTCTCGCCGCCGATATCCATGCCCTCATAGAGGCGCTGCGCCACCTGCATGGTGCGCGACGCCGAGAAGCCGAGGCGCGACGAGGCGGCCTGCTGCAGGGTCGAAGTGGTGAAGGGCGGGGCAGGGTTGCGCTTGGTGGGCTTTGCCTCCACCGACAGCGCCTTGAAGGCGGCGCCGTCCAGCATGGCCTTGATCGCGTCGGCCTGTTCCTGGGTCTTGATGTCGAGCTTCTGCAGCTTCTTACCGTCATAGACGGTGAGCTTGGCCTCGAAATTCTCCGCGCGGGGCGTGGCGAGGATCGCCGCGATCAGCCAGTAGTCCTCACGCACGAAACGTTCGATCTCGTTCTCGCGGTCGCAGACGAAGCGCAGCGCCACCGACTGGACGCGGCCGGCCGAGCGGGCGCCGGGCAGCTTGCGCCACAGCACCGGTGACAGCGTGAAGCCCACGAGATAGTCGAGCGCGCGGCGCGCCAGATAGGCATCGACCAGCGGCGGATCGATTTCGCGCGGATTGGCCATGGCGTCGAGCACGGCCTGCTTGGTGATGGAGTTGAACACCACGCGCTTGATCGGCTTGTCCTTCAGCACGCGCTTCTGCTTCAGCACCTCCAGGACGTGCCACGAAATCGCCTCGCCCTCGCGATCAGGGTCGGTTGCGAGGATCAGGCCGTCGGCATCCTTCACCGCCTTGGCGATGTCGGTCAGGCGCTTGGCCGAAGCGCCGTCCACGGACCAGGACATGGCAAAGTCTTCGTCCGGCTTCACCGAGCCGTCCTTGGCCGGAAGATCGCGCACATGGCCGAACGAGGCGAGAACCTTGTAGTTCTTGCCCAGATACTTGTTGATGGTTTTGACCTTGTTGGGCGACTCGACGACGACGACGTCCATGTTTTCTCTTGTTTCCAATGGTGTCGCCAGCGGCAACAAAGGCGACGCGCGGCGAAAAATTCTGTCAACTGGCTCGTCACATGGCTGCGGTTTTGCATCCGGTCAAGGGGCGACGGCGAAATCGACGGTTGACAGATAGGCCTCGCGCCAAAAATGCGGGCGTCTGCGTATTGCAATCTAGGATAAGTGTAATATGGTCTATAGTATCACTGGTTGTGGAGAATTCTTGCAAAAAGTCATTCGTCTAACCCCCTCCTGTCCGGCGGTGCGGCCCGGCTGGACAAACCGGAGTATTGCCGATGCGGCAGTCCCTTACAACGAGGCGAACCGATACTCTCGACTATATACAGTCGTTGCTTGGCCAGCTGCGTACCTTGGCGGAATCCGAGCGCTGCGACATGCTCGCCTTCCTTATTGAAATGGCCTACATCGAAGCCAGCGACATCATTCGCGGCCAACGCCCCTTAAGAGTTATGCATAACAAGCGACACAGCGCCACTTGAATGGCGTTCGAGTCGGCCAGCCAGGTCGAGCTCCAGGAGAATCATGGATAGCTGTGCCGGGTGAAGCTCGGTATGGCGGATGATCTCGTCTATGGCAGCCGGCGTCGGTCCCAGTGCCTCGACGACGCGCGCCCGGTCGTCGTCGGCAGGGGGCGGGGTCGCGACGAAGTCCGGCGGGTCCTCGCGCGGGCTTGGAACTGAAAGAGGTATGCCCAGCAGTGGTGCGATGCCGGCCACCACGTCCGCGGCTTCGGTCACAAGGCTGGCGCCGTCCTTCAGCAGGCCGTTGGTGCCGGCCGAGCGCGGGTCGAGAGGCGATCCGGGCACGGCGAAAACCAGCCTGCCGAGTTCGCCCGCCATCCGTGCGCTGATCAGCGAGCCGGAGCGCCTGGCCGCCTCCACCACAACCAATCCGAGAGACAGACCGGCTACGATGCGGTTGCGGCGGGGAAAATCCTGCGCGCGCGGTTCCCAGCCGAAGGGCATCTCCGACACCATCGCGCCGCAGCCCGCCGCGATCTCCCCGCAGAGCGCGATGTTTTCAGGCGGGTAGGGTCGGTCGAGACCCCCGGCCAGAACGCCGATGGTGCCGGTGGCAAGGCTGCCCTGATGCGCGGCGGTGTCTATTCCGCGCGCGACACCGGAAACGATCGCAAATCCCTCGCGGCCAAGCTCTTCTGCCAGCGTGCGCGCCATCCTGATGCCGGCAAGCGAGGCGTTGCGTGCGCCGACTATGGCAACGGGCGGCAGATCGAAAGCCGCGCTTGTGCCCTTCACCGCCAGCAGGGACGGCGGGTTGTCCATTCGCCGGAGAATTGGCGGATAGTCGGGCTCGCCTATGCAGACGAAGCGGGCGCCGTGCTTTCGGGCCGCCTCCATCTCCGCTTCGGCGTCGGCTAACGACGGAATGCGGACGATGCGGCTGGCGCCACCAGAGGCCATCAGTTCCGGCAGCATTTCGATTGCGGCTTCGGCCGAGCCGAAACGGTTGATCAGGTCGCGAAAGCTGGCCGGGCCGACGTTCGGTGTACGGATCAGACGCAGCCAGTTCAATCTCTGCCGGTCACTGAGACGGAGACCGGCAGCCTTGCTCATCCCTTCGCCCCTATGCGCGACTCGGTGCCGGAGAGCAGCCGGGAGATGTTGGCGTGGTGCTTGGCGAACACGATTAGACTCATGACGGCAAACAGGACAGCCGTATCGCGTTGGCCGAGGAAGAAGAGCGAGATGGGTACGGCGATAGCAGCGACCAGCGCAGCGAGCGAGGAATAGCGGGTCAGGAAGGCAATGATGAGCCAGACCACCGCGAAAACCAGCGCGCCCTGCCAGGCGAGGCCGATCAGCACGCCGAGATAGGTCGCCACGCCCTTGCCGCCCTTGAAGCCGAGCCAGACCGGGAAAAGATGCCCAAGGAACGCTCCGAAGCCGGCCAGCAGCGCGGCTTCCGGGGCGTAAAGCCCGGCGAGCAGCACGGCCGCCGTGCCTTTCAGCGCATCGAGCAGGAGGGTCAGCGCGGCAAGTTTCTTGTTGCCGGTGCGCAGCACGTTGGTGGCGCCGATGTTGCCCGAGCCGATGTTGCGCACGTCCCCCAGCCCGGCCGCGCGTGTCACCAGCAAGCCGAACGGGATCGAGCCGAGCAGGTAGCCGAAGGCGAGCGCCGCAACGAGAACGGACAGCGGAAGCTGCCAGGTCAAAGGATCCATCTATTTCCCCCTCGGTGCCGCCCGTGGACGGCCCGAATTACGCCGAAAACACTGTGCGGCCCGCAACCATAGTTTGCAAGACCCTGCCTTGCAGCCGTGCACCCTCGAAGCAGGTGTTCTTGGAGCGCGAGCGGATGGCGGCCTCGTGCACGACCCATGGCTCATCGAGGTCGATCAGGACAAGGTCTGCCGCCGCGCCCGGCTTCAGCGTGCCGCCCGGCAGGCCGAACAGCTTTGCCGGGCCGGTCGAAAGCGCCTCGACGAGGCGCAGAAGCGGCACTTCGTCGTTGTGGTGGAGGCGCAGCGCCACGCCCAGCAGCGTTTCCAGGCCGATCGCGCCGTCGGCGGCGTCAGCGAAGGGCAGGCGCTTGGTGTCGACGTCCTGCGGGTCATGCGAGGAGACGATGATGTCGATGGTGCCGTCCCGCAGCGCCTCGATCATCGCCTGCCGGTCGTCCTCGGTGCGCAGCGGCGGCGAAAGCTTGAAGAAGGTGCGGTATTCGCCAATGTCGTTCTCGTTGAGCGACAGGTGGTTGATCGACACGCCGGCGGTGACATTCGCACCGTCTGCCTTGGCGCGGGCGACAGCACCGGCCGAGAGCGCGGTGGAGATCTTGGCGGCGTGGTAGCGGCCGCGCGTCAGCCGGGCGAGCGAGAGGTCACGCTCCAGCGGGATCAGTTCCGCCTCGCGCGGAATACCCGAAAGGCCGAGCCAGCTCGCATAGAGCCCCTCGTTCATCACGCCCGAGCCGGCAAGGTGCGGGTCCTGCGTCTCCTGCGCGATGACCGCGCCGAAGTCGCGCGCATAGGTCAGGGCGCGGCGCATGGTCAGCGAATTCGCGATGGTGCGTCGGCCGTCGGTGAAGGCGACAGCGCCGGCCGCGCGCAGCAGGCCGAACTCGGTCATCTCGCGGCCTTCGAGGCCCTTGGTAACGGCGGCAGCCGGGAACACGTTGACGAGCGCGGTGTCGCGCGCGGTGCGCAGCACGAATTCGACCAGCGCGACGGTGTCAATCACCGGGTCGGTGTCGGGCATCATCACGACGGAGGTCACGCCGCCGGCGGCGGCTGCGAGGCTGGCCGAGGCGATGGTCTCACGGTGCTCCCCGCCCGGCTCGCCGATAAACACCCGGCCGTCCACCAGTCCAGGGATGATCGTCTTGCCGGCGCAAGGGACCACAGTGGCACCTTCGGGAACACCCTGATTCAGCGCCGCCGCGCCGGAAGCGACAATCTTCTTGCCCTCGACGATGACGGAGCCGATCTCGTCGATGCCGCGCGACGGATCTACGATGCGGGCCTGCTGGAAAACGGTGATGCTCATGCCCGGCCTCCGTCCTGGCTGCGGCGCGGATCCAGCAGCGCCTCCATCACGGCCATGCGCACGGCCACGCCCATCTCGACCTGTTCCTGGATGACGCTTTGCGGGCCATCGGCAATTTCAGAGGCGATTTCCACACCGCGGTTCATCGGGCCGGGGTGCATCACCAGTGCGTCAGGCTTTGCGGCCTTCAACTTCTCGGCATCAAGGCCGAAATAGCGGAAATATTCGCGCACCGAGGGCACGAAGGCGCCTTCCATGCGCTCGCGCTGCAGACGCAGCATCATCACTACGTCGGCGTCCTTCAGGCCTTCCGCCATCGTCGCGCAAACTTCGACGCCCATCTGCGCGATGCCGGAGGGCAGCAGAGTGGACGGCGCCACGACGCGCACCCGCGCACCCAGCGCGTTTAGCAGCAGGATGTTGGAGCGGGCGACGCGCGAATGCAGGATATCGCCGCAGATGGCCACGGTGAGGCGGGGGATCGTCCCCTTGGCGCGGCGGATGGTCAGCGCGTCCAGCAGCGCCTGCGTCGGGTGCTCATGCGCGCCGTCGCCGGCATTGACCACCGAACATCCCACCTTCTGCGCGAGAAGCGCGGCAGCGCCGGCCGAGGCGTGGCGGATGATGAGAATGTCCGGCCGCATCGCGTTCAGCGTCATGGCCGTGTCGATGAGGGTCTCGCCCTTCTTCACCGACGAACTCGCCACCGACATGTTCATTACGTCGGCGCCCAAGCGCTTGCCGGCGAGCTCGAAGGAAGACTGCGTGCGGGTCGAGGCTTCGTAGAAGAGATTGATCTGCGTCCGCCCGCGCAGGGTGGTTGTCTTCTTTTCGTTCTGGCGCGAAATCGCCACCGCGGCATCGGCCCGGTCCAGCAGCAATTCTATATCGATGGGAGAAAGGTCGCGTATGCCAAGCAGATGGCGATGCGGAAAGAGCGGCAGGGCTGAAATGTCGGTCATCTTAAAGCCGTCCTATAGGCTCGTGCCGATGCCACCGCAAGCGCTGGACGAAGGATTGAAGCGGTTCTTTCCCGGGATTTTCATCGCGTGGTAAGGTTAGCTTGGGTTATAACCGCCTTTGAACCCACTTCGGATTCGCATCGTGCACCGAAGAGCAACCCTAAGGATTGCGCGTGAGCGACGAGGTAACCAACCAATCCCCGCCTTTGACGGGGAGCAACGCCTGGCGGGGCGACCCGTTGCTGGTGCAGATCGCGGAGGACTTTTCCGAGCCCGTCCGCAAGGATCTAGATGCCGTCGGCCGCTTCGTTCTCAGCGCCGAGGCGCAGGATCTTGCCCGGCTTGCCAACAGCGAGACGCCCAAGCTCCGCACGCATGACCGGCAGGGCCGCCGCCTAGACGTCGTCGACTATCATCCGGCCTATCACGCGTTGCTGCGCCGGTCGGTGACCAACGGCCTGCATTCCTCGATCTGGGAAAACGGCGCGCACGAGACCGGCCGCCGCCACCAGGTGCGCGCCGCGCGCTTCTATCTAACCGCGCAGCTTGAGACCGGGCATCTTTGCCCCATCACCATGACCAGCGCTTCGCTGGCCGCGCTGATGGCCAGCCCAAAACTGTTCCGCGAATGGGCGCCGCGCGTCACTACGCGCAAATACGACCAGTCGCAGAAGCCGCCAGTGGAAAAGGCCGGCCTGACGCTCGGCATGGGCATGACCGAGAAGCAGGGCGGCACCGACGTGCGCGCCAACACCACCCGCGCCGACCGTGCGGCCAACGGTTTTTATCGCATCACCGGCCATAAATGGTTCATGTCGGCGCCGATGTCCGATGCCTTCCTGGTGCTGGCGCAGGCGCGCGAGGGGCTGTCGTGCTTCCTCATGCCCCGCATCCTGGGCGACGGCAGCGGCAACGGCTTTCGCTTCCAGCGCCTGAAGGACAAGCTCGGCAACCGCTCTAACGCCTCTTCCGAGGTGGAATTCGTCAATGCGCTCGGCGAGATGGTGGGTGAGCCGGGGCAGGGCATCAAGACCATCATGGACATGGTGACGCTGACGCGGCTCGACTGCGCCATTGCCTCTTCGGGCATCATGCGCGCCGGACTGGCCGAGGCGGTCAACCACACGCGCCATCGCCAGGTGTTCGGCACGAACCTTATCGACCAGCCGCTGATGCAGCGCGTGCTGGCCGACATGGCGCTGGACGTCGCCGGCGCCACGGCGCTGTCGTTCCGGCTGGCGCGTTCATTCGACGAGGCTGCGGCCGATCGCGGCGAGGCGGCCTTCGCCCGAGTCATGACCCCGGTGGTGAAATACTGGGTGTGCAAGATCGCGCCGGCGCTGCTTTACGAGGCGATGGAGTGCCTGGGCGGCAATGGCTATGTCGAGGAGATGCCGCTGGCGCGCTACTACCGTGAGGCCCCGGTCAATGCGATCTGGGAAGGCTCGGGCAATGTGATGGCGCTCGACGTGCTGCGCGTTCTTGGCCGCGCGCCCGGCCTGTTCGACGACGTGCTGGCCGGCATCGAGCGGGATCTGGGTCCGAGTGGGCGCGGCACCACCAGCGTGCTGCGTGCTGCCCAGCAGGTTGCCGCGTCGGACGAGGGCTCTGCGCGCATCCTCACCGAGCAACTTGCGCTGTCCGCCGCCGCGGCGGAGCTCCGGCGCATGGGGGCAGGGCGCATTGCCGACGCCTTCATCGAGACTCGGCTAGCCGGCCAGTGGCGCGGCACCTATGGCATGCTCGACGCGCGTCATGATGCCCGCATGATCGTCGACACGCTCTATCCGGTGATCTGAGCCGACAGCGCCAGAACTGCCGGGATGGTCACGAACGAGGCCGCCGTCTGCACAGTGGTCACGGCGGCATAGAGCTCTGCGTCGCCGCCGAGCTGGCGCGCAAGCAGATAGCCGTTCATCGCCGTCGGAACCGCCGCACAAAGCGCCAAATAGGAAAGCTCGCTGCCGCTGACGCCAAACGCCAGCGCCGAGCCGATCAGAAGAGCCGGAAAAAGCATCAGCTTGAGCATCACCGGTAGCAGCAGGGCAAAGCGCGGCTGCCACAAGTCGCCGAGGCGCAAGCCAGCACCGATTGCCAGCAGCCCCATTCCAAGCGCTGCATTGCCCACCAGCCCGAGCGTCTGGTTAAGCGGCCCGTAGAGCTGGAACGGCAGGAGGCGGAGCAGAATTGCAGCCAGCGAACCCAGGATCATCGGGTTCACTGCCATATCGCGCCCGATGCGCCGCCAGTTGGCGGCCCGGTCGGCAAAGCGCGTCACCAGGAAGACCGTCACCAGGTTGATCGGAATGATGATGATGGCCATGACCAGCGCCACCACCGCCATGCCGGCCGGCGGAAAGACCTTTTGGGCAATCGCCAGCGCCATGAAACTGTTCCAGCGCACCGCGGTCTGGAAGATCGATGAAAATTCACTTCTCTGGACGAGACCGGCGCGACCCAGCAGCGGCCACAGGGCACAGGTGAGGGCGATCATCGCCGTCAGGGCCAGCGCCAGCGCCAGCATCATCGCGTCGAGCTGGAGCCCTTCGAAATCGGCGTTGTAGATCGTCACGAACAGCAGCGCCGGATAGAGGAACCAGTAGCCTATCTGCTCAAGCCCCACCCACGCTCCAGCATCGATCAGTGGCACGCGGCGCAAAAGGTTGCCGGCGAGAATCAGCAGGAAGATCGGCAGGATGCTGTCGAAAATCGCGATCATGAGGTTGTGCCGGAACGTTTGGGCAAGGAGGGTTGGCAGGCGATCTATACAGCCTATTTGCCGCCATTCCCAATCGGTGAGATTGGTGCGATTAACCTTAATGAACAGTTACCGTTGCGGCGAAATGGTTAACGCTTCAAAGTAGGGGGAATCCGAGGACGACCATGCGCACCTACAACGGCCCAACACTGACCTGCTTCGCCACCGCCGCCGGCTTGCCGTCGGCGCAGGCTCTGTGTGTTCTGCCGGGGGCTGCGCGAATCGGCTGGGGGCGCTGATGCGCTACATCCTCATCCTCTGGGCCTCGCCGCTGCTCATTTTCTGGGGCTGGTTCGGCCTGTCGTTCTATGACGTCAATTTCGGCTATGTGATGCTGACGCGCCAGGTCCACGACCTAGTGTTCGAACTCTATGGCGAGATGCTGGGCATCGACCCGCACATCATTCCGGCCATGGTCGCCAAGGCCTGCGTGTTCGACACGCTGATTCTTCTCGCGATCTTTGCCTTCCGCCGGCGTCGCCAGATCGCCGCGCGTCTGAAGGCCCGTCGTCTGCGTTATCTTGCCGGTGTTTCCTCGCCGAGCGCGTGAAGCCTGTCCAGCACGCCTTGAAGGATGAAGGCGGCCGCGGCCGAATCGATCTTCGTCTTGCGCTTGGCGCGCGACATGTCCATCTCGATCAGGCTGCGCTCTGCAGCGACGGTCGACAGTCGCTCGTCCCAGAACGCAAAAGGCAGGTCCGTGAGCTTGGCGATGTTGCGCACGAAGGCGCGGGAGGCTTGCGCGCGAGGTCCTTCGCTGCCGTCCATGTTCACGGGCAGTCCGATCACCACCGCGCCAGTGTTTTCCTTGCCGAGCAGCTCTAGCAGGCTGGCTGCATCGATCGAGAACTTCTTGCGTATGATGACCGGTCGCGGATGCGCGAATGAGAGGCTGCGGTCCGATACGGCCACCCCGATCGTCTTGTCGCCAAGGTCCAGCCCGGCCAGCGTCTTGCCGTTGGCCAGCAGCGCCGGCAGCTCTTCGATTGCAACGATGTTCAAGGGCGCGCGGCTTTCCTTTTGACTTGGCTGTCCCGCCTTCTATCCTCAGGGCGACAAAAAATCGAGGAGGCGCAAGCCATGAAGATCACCTGGTACGGGCAATCAGCGTTTCGCGTTGAAGTGGGGGATGCAAAAATCCTGATCGACCCGTTCATCAGCCAGAATCCGCTGTGGGGCAAAAGCTGGGAGGGACCAGCGGAAGGCGTCACCCATGTGCTGCTCACCCACGGTCATGGTGATCATCTCGGTGATTCCGTCGCGATCCTGAAGAATACGGGTGCCCAGCTCGTCGCAAATTTCGAGCTCTGCATGTATCTCGTCGGGCAGGGCGTGCGGGGCGACCAGATCAACCCCGGCAATATCGGCGGCACGGTCGACTGCGGCGGCTTCACCACCACCTTCGTCAACGCGCTGCACTCGTCGTCTGCAGACAATGGCGACGGTTCCAACACCTATCTCGGCAATCCGGCCGGCCTGGTGCTGCACTTCGCCAATGACCGCACCTTGTACCACATGGGCGACACCGACATCTTTTCCGACATGGGGCTCATCAACGAGTTGCACGAGCCCAAGGTCGGCATTGTGCCGGTGGGCGACCGCTTCACCATGGGCGGGGCGGTGGCAGCCCTTGCCTGCCGTCGCTTCTTCCAATTCGAAACGGTCATCCCTTGCCACTATGCAACCTTTCCGATGCTCGACCAGACACCGGAGAAGTTCGTGGCAGGCATGGAAGGCTCGGGCGTGGAGGTCTTGGTGCCGGCAGTGGGCGAGACGAGGGAGATTTAGCGTGCGCTGTGTCCTGTTCTCGGACATGATTGTTGCGCGCCGCGCCGGGCGCCGCTATAGCCCGGACACGATAACCAGCCCGGTTTTCCGGAGAATCCCGAATGTCCGTTGATATAGCCACCGTAAAGCGCGTCGCGCATCTCGCCCGCATCGCCGTGTCCGAAGAGGATGCCGAGCGCATGACCGGCGAACTGAACGCCATTCTCGGCTTCGTCGAGCAACTGAACGAGGTCGACGTTTCCGGCGTCGAGCCGATGACCTCGGTCATGCCGATGGCGATGAGGATGCGCGACGACGTCGTCACCGACGGCAGCAAGGCGGCGGATGTCGTCGCCAATGCGCCGGTGACCGACGAGAACTTCTTCCTGGTGCCGAAGGTGGTGGAGTAACGCTGCGTGGCAATCGAGATCGCGACCGAAAGCCCGTTGCAGGACGATGTGCGCGGCCTGATCGCCGAACTCAATGCCGCCTTGCTTGAATTGACGCCGCCGGAATTCTGCTACCACATGACGGCGGAGGAGATGGCCGGCGCCGAAACCACGGTGTTCATCGCCCGCGACGATGGCGAGGCGGTGGCCTGCGGTGCTCTGAAGCGCCACGGCGGCGCGATGGGCGAGGTCAAGCGCATGTACACGCGCCCTGCGCATCGCGGCCGTCGTATCGGCCTCGAGATCGTCGGGCGCATCGAAGCGCTGGCACGGGAAGAGGGACTGGGCCGGCTGGTTCTCGAAACCGGCGACCGGCACCCGGCCGCCTGGGCCGTCTATGAGCGCGCCGGCTTCACGCGCTGCGGGCCGGTGCTCGACTATCCGGATTCGGAATGGTCGGTGTTTTACGAAAAGAATTTGCAGGCTGAATGACGATGAGCGACCTGACCAGACTGACCATTTCCGAGGCCCGCGCCAAGCTCCGCTCCAAGGAGATCAAGGCAGGCGAACTCACCGACGCCTATCTCGACGCGATCGATGCGGCCAACGGCACCCTCAACGCCTATGTCGCCGTAACGCACGACCGGGCGCGCGACATGGCCAAGGCTTCCGACGAGAAGCTTGCCAAGGGCGAGGGCGGTGCGCTCGAAGGCATCCCGCTCGGCATCAAGGACCTGTTCGCCACCGAAGGCGCGCACACGCAGGCCTGCAGCCATATCCTGGACAATTTCAAGCCGCGCTACGAGTCGACCGTCACCTCCAATCTGTGGGCGGACGGCGCCGTCATGCTGGGCAAGCTGAACATGGACGAGTTTGCCATGGGCTCGTCCAACGAAACCTCCTACTACGGCCCGGTGATCAATCCGTGGCGCGCGTCCGGCTCGAACAAGCAGCTGGTGCCGGGCGGCTCCTCTGGCGGTTCGGCGACGGCGGTTTCCGCCTGGCTGTGCGCAGGTGCCACCGCGACCGACACCGGCGGCTCGATCCGTCAGCCGGCAGCCTTCACCGGCACGGTCGGCATCAAGCCGACCTATGGGCGCGTCTCGCGCTGGGGCGTCGTCGCTTTCGCCTCCTCGCTCGACCAGGCAGGCCCTATTGCCCGCGACGTGCGCGATTCCGCGATCCTGCTCAAGTCCATGGCTTCGGTCGACGCGAAGGACACCACTTCCGTCGACATGCCGGTGCCGGACTATGAAGCGGCGATCGGCCGTTCGGTCAAGGGCATGAAAATCGGCATTCCGAAGGAATACCGCGTCGACGGCATGCCGGCCGAGATCGAGTCCCTATGGCAGAAGGGCATTGCCTGGCTGAAGGAAGCCGGCGCCGAGATCGTCGACATTTCCCTGCCGCACACGAAATACGCCCTGCCGGCCTACTACATCGTCGCGCCGGCCGAAGCCTCGTCCAACCTCGCGCGCTATGACGGCGTCCGCTATGGCCTGCGCGTGCCGGGCAAGGACATCATCGAGATGTACGAGAACACCCGCGCCGCCGGTTTCGGCCGCGAGGTCAAGCGCCGCATCATGATCGGCACCTACGTGCTCTCGGCTGGGTACTACGACGCCTATTACCTGCAGGCGCAGAAGGTTCGCACGCTGATCAAGAAGGATTTCGAGGATGCCTTCGCAGCCGGCATCGACGTCATCCTGACGCCGGCTACCCCGTCGGCCGCCTTCGGCGTCGCCGATCAGGAGATGGCCAGCGATCCGGTAAAGATGTACCTCAACGACGTCTTCACGGTGACGGTGAACATGGCCGGCCTGCCCGGCATTGCCGTTCCGGCGGGTGTCGACGCCAACGGCCTGCCGCTTGGGCTCCAGCTCATCGGCCGCCCCTTCGACGAAGAGACGCTGTTCCAGACCGCGCATGTCATCGAACAGGCGGCCGGGCGGTTCGAGCCGGAGAAGTGGTGGTAAGCGTTCAGCGTCATCCGGCTTGAGGCGGCGGCATGTTCTTTGTCCTGTCCAAGGTGTTCTGGTTTTTCATCCAGCCCTTGAACCTGTCGTTGTTCCTGCTTCTGGTGGGCGTCGTCGCGCTGCTGGCCGGCTGGCGGCGCCTGTCGATCGCGGGCTGCGTTTCAGGCTTCCTGATCCTGGCGCTCGCGACCTGGACATCGCTCGGCGCGATCATGCTGACCCCGCTCGAGGAGCGTTTCCAGCGCCCCGCCACGCCTGAAAAGGTCGACGGCATCGTCGTGCTCGGCGGCGGCCTCGAAGGCGCCATCAACCTAGCGCGCGGCGGCTATGAGCTGAACAGCGCCGGCGACCGCTTCGTGGAGACGGCCGTGCTGGCGCGGCGATATCCGGACGCGCGCATCGTCGTTTCCGGCGGCACGGGATCGCTCATCCTTGATGGCGAGGGCGATGCGGACACCGCCGAGCGGCTGCTTTCCGCCCTTGGCGTGGACCGCGAGCGCATGGTGCTCGAAAACAAGTCGCGCGACACCTACGAAAACGCTGTCTTCACCAAGCAACTGGTGTCGCCCAAGCCCGGCGAGACGTGGTTGCTGGTCACCTCGGCATTCCACATGCCGCGGTCGATGGCCCTGTTCCGCAAGGCAGATTTCGAGGTGCTGCCGTGGCCGGTCGACTATCGCACCTCGGGGCGCGAAGGCGTCGGCCTGATGCGCGACAATCCGCAGGATTCCCTGCAGAACACCTCGGTGGCCATTCGCGAGTGGATCGGGCTTCTGGCCTACTGGCTTTCGGGGCGGATCGACACGCCGTTCCCCGGCCCGGCCTGATCCGGCTCCAGCACGGCCAGCCGCGCCGCCGAAAAGAACTGCCGGCGCAGCAGCACCGCAAACAGGATGATCGTCGTGGCCACGAAGACGGCCGGACTGACGAACCAACCCAGATATCCCAGCGAAAAGAAGATCGCGCGCAGGCCGGAGTTGAAATGCTTGCCGGCAAGGACGTTCATCTGCGTTGCGCGGTCCACGGCAATCTGCAGGGCAGGGCTGTGGATCCCGCTCTCGTGCACCATCGGCACGGCGCCGACCAGGATCGAGCAGTAGTTGAACAACCGGTAGGACCACCCGAACTTGAAGAAGGCGAAAGCCAGGATCACGATCAGCCCGAGGATCTTGATCTCGAATGACGGCCGTGACAGCCCGTCGGCCAGTGGCAGGTCGGTCAGCACCGAAATCACGTGGTCGGACGCGCCGAGCAAGGCAAAGCAGCCGCCCACCGCAATCAGCGAGCTGGAGGCAAAGAAGGCAGTGCCCTGCTGCAGCCCCACCATGATGCTGGTGTCGATCATGCGCAGTTCCCGCCGCGCCATGGTCTGCATCCAGGCCGCACGCTGGGCATTCATCGCCGTGGTCAGCGAAACACGGCTCACCAGCCGGCCTGCGGTGGCCAGCGTGTGAACGAGCCAGACGGCGAGGAAGAACGCCACGGCACCAAGGTCGGCAATGGTCAGCTGAAGGGAATCGAGCATGCCCAAAAACATATCACGACCGGCATGATCGGCTACCGCCCGCAGCGAAGAACGGAAGCCATAATTTCGCCGAACAGCTTGCTCTTTTCTTAATTGCAGATTGAGAGCAAGCGCCCGGTTTTCCCCGGGTGCCAACCATCACCCCGCCATGCGCTACCTGGCGCCTGCCTTGCTTTCGCCTTTTTCGGTTGCGGACTTCACGCCGAAGGGGTATCCAGAAGCCTTGTGCGAGAAATGAACAAGGCAACCTGCGAAGTTGCGCTCGCACTGTTTCTTAAGGATAGACAAGGACATCATGGACGAAAGCGTTCAGAAATCCTGCTGGGGCGTAACCGCCAAGGCAGTGATCGGGTTTGCGGTGATCATCCTGCTTGCCTGGCTCATGAGCGGGGCCGAAACGGCCGCTGTACTGGGGGCGCGCTGAGACATAATCCGGAGGTACCAAGAGACGCGTTTTTCGCGTCTCTTTTCGTTTGAGGCGGTCTTGCCGCATGTCGTTTGCGAAGCAGACGAAGTCGGGGAACGCCAAGCTTTGCCTCATAAAACCGCCCAAACATCCCTATATTTGGACGCAAGCGTCCCTGCCTTGCGCGCCCGTTGATGGAGACTTGCCGCCCGTGTTCCTCTCGGTATTCGACCTCTTCAAGATCGGCATCGGCCCGTCCAGCTCCCACACGATGGGGCCGATGACGGCGGCATCGCGTTTCCTGGACGAGCTGCTTGGCAATGAATGGCCGCGTCCTGCGGGCGCAAAGGTGGACCGCGTGGCCGCCAGCCTGCACGGCTCGCTCGCCTACACCGGTGTCGGCCACGGCACCGACCGGGCCGTCATTCTTGGGCTGACGGGGCTGATCCCGACCACGGTCGATCCCGACCTTTCCGACACTGTCATCGAAAAGGTCGCGCAGGAAAAGCAGGTCACGCCGCCCGGCCATCCGTCCTACCGCTTCGACCCTGCCGTTGACCTCGTGCTCGACAAGAAGACCCCGCTGCTCGGCCACGCCAATGGCATGGCATTCTACGCCTATGACAGCGACGACCACCTGCTGCTCAAGCGCATCTACTATTCGATCGGCGGCGGCTTCGTGGTTTCGGAAGAGGAACTGCAGCGCCTCAAGACCACTGGTGAACAGCCTTCCTCGGTGCAGGTGCCGCACCCGTTCCGCAATGCAGTGGAGATGCTGGCCATGGCGGCGCAGAGCGGCCTGTCCATCGCCGAGATGAAGCGCGCCAACGAAGAAATGCACATGTCGCGCGACGAGCTCGATGCCGGCCTCGACCGCATCTGGGCGGCAATGAAGGGCTGCATCGACCGCGGCCTGTCGCAGGAAGGCATCATGCCGGGTGGGCTGAAGGTGCGCCGCCGGGCGCGCCAGTTGCACGACAAGCTGCAGGAAGACTGGCGCCACAACAAGCCCAACCCGCTGCTGGCCAACGACTGGCTGTCGGTCTACGCGATGGCGGTCAACGAGGAGAATGCGGCCGGCGGCCGTGTCGTCACGGCCCCCACCAATGGCGCGGCAGGCACGTTGCCTGCGGTGCTGCGCTATTGGCTGCACTTCCACCCCGAGGCCGACCAGGCCAGCATCCGCGACTTCCTGCTGACGGCTGCGGCCGTGGGCGGCATCATCAAGACCAACGCCTCGATTTCGGGCGCCGAGGTTGGCTGCCAGGGCGAGGTCGGCTCGGCTTCCGCCATGGCTGCGGCGGGGCTTTGCGCCGTCATGGGCGGCACGCCGGAGCAGGTGGAAAACGCCGCCGAGATTGCGCTGGAGCACCACCTCGGCATGACGTGCGATCCCGTAGGCGGCCTCGTGCAGGTGCCCTGCATCGAGCGCAACGCGCTGGGCGCGGTGAAGGCGGTCACGGCGGCATCGCTGGCCATCAAGGGCGACGGCACGCATTTCGTGCCGCTGGACGCGGCCATCGAAACCATGCGCCAGACCGGCATGGACATGAACGAGCGTTACAAGGAGACAAGCCTGGGCGGTCTTGCCGTCAACGTCGTGGAATGCTGATCCGCTCGACCTGACGAAAGCCCGGGCGGCAGCTTTGTGGACAAACGTCGCCTGACGCGTTGACCCCGCCACCGCCCGCGCTAAACCATCCCCATGGCCCTGAACCTCATAAAACTCTGCGTCGGCTGCGACAGCGTCGAAGACCTGGAAGAGTGGATAGCCTTCCGGCTCGACGAGCGCCGGCGTGCGGGCGAACCGGTCGAACAGTACCATACGACCCGAATGGTCCCGACACGGCGCGACGAGCTCCTCGACGGCGGCTCGCTCTATTGGGTCATCAAGGGCAGCGTCCAGTGCCGCCAGCGGCTGGTGGATATCCGGCCTTTCGTCGACGACGAGGGGATTTCGCGCTGCCACCTGGTGCTCGATCCGGCGGTGGTGCGCACCGGTTGGCAGCCGCGCCGCGCCTTCCAGGGCTGGCGTTATCTCAAGGCCCCTGACGCTCCGGCCGATCTTGGCGCCGGTCAGGCCGGTCTGGCGGAGATGCCGGCGAAACTCAGGCAGGAGCTTGCGGAGCTAGGGCTTCTCTAGCTCCGGCAGCCAACCAGCTCGCTCCGGCCTTGCAAGCTTGCCGGCGCCGCTACATCTTCATGCGCATGAGCGAGCAGAAGCCACCAGCCCCGAAAGGCAGCAGCGGCGCCGTTTCCTCCGGCCCGCGCTCCAGCGCGCAGGATATCTCGGCCTTCGTCAACAAGGCGAGGGAGCTCGCGGCCACGGGAACGGGCTCCGGCCGTCTCATTTTAGCGCTGGACGCGACGATGAGCCGCCAGCCTACCTGGGATCTCGCCTGCGCATTGCAGGGCGAGATGTTCGATGCCGTTGGCAAAGCCGGTGCGCTCAATGTCCAGCTTGTCTATTTTCGCGGGCTGGGCGAATGCCGCGCCTCCAAATTCGTGGCCGACACCGCCTCCCTGAAGCGTCTGATGACTGGGCTCGAATGCCGCGGTGGGCACACGCAGATCGGCAAGGTGTTGTCGCATGCCCTGAAAGAGACATCCCGGGGCAAGGTTGAAGCGCTGGTCTATATCGGCGATGCGATGGAGGAAGATGTCGATTCGCTTTCGGTGAAGGCCGGGCAGCTAGGCCTTCATGGCGTGCCGGTATTTCTGTTCCAGGAAGGGCAGGACCATCTCACCGAGGCTGCTTTCAAGGAAATCGCCCGGCTTTCCGGCGGTGCCTGGTTCCGCTTCGACCGAACATCGGCTGCCAACCTGGCAAAGCTCCTGTCGGCCATTGCAGTCTACGCCACGGGCGGGTTGAAGGCGCTTGAAGCGCGCGGCAGCAGCGAGGATCGGCTGCTTCTAAGCCAGTTGCGCGCAGGTGGCCGGCCATGAGTGTCTTGCTCGGGCTGCTGGGAACTGCGGCGATTGCGCTGTTGGTGCTCGCCCTGTTCGTTCGCACAGATGCCTCTGCGCTTGCCCGCAGTTTGCGCATCGCCGGCCCGGCGCTTGTCGGGATTGTGGGCGTTGGCCTGCTTCTGCTCGGCCGCGTCGGCGTTGGCGGCATGCTCGTGTCTGCGGCGGCCGCCTGGTATGCCAACGGCCTGCGTCGCACTCGGCCCCAAAGGGCTCCGCCCGGCCGCTCCACGGTGCGCACTGCCGCACTGGAGATGGTTCTGGATCACGAAACCGGCAGGCTGGACGGGCTGGTGCTTGCCGGAAGATACGAGCAGAAGCAGCTCGCCTCGCTCGGCCTCAGCGCGCTTTTGGAGCTGTACTCGGAACTTTATAGCGATTCCGAGAGCCGCCAGCTCCTAGAGAGTTATCTTGATAGCCGGTTTCCCATCTGGCGAGAAAACGCGCAGCCTGGTGGTGGTCACCGGCATGGTGTTGCGCCAGGTTCTGGCGCCATGACTAAGGAGGAGGCCTACCAGATCCTTGGTCTTGAAGCGGGGGCCACCCCGGCGGATGTCCGCAAGGCGCATCGCCGATTGATGCAGCGTCTGCATCCCGATGTCGGAGGCTCGTCTTTCCTGGCGGCGCGGATCAACGAAGCCAAGGACATTCTGCTCACCAATCACGACTAGATCTCCTTCGACGCGGATACAACCGGGAGTGTTTCAGGCCTGACTGCTAGTTCTGTACTGCGTAGCAGCTGATCTTCTGCTTCTTCAGCGCGGCGCAGGCGTCCCAGGCGGCAACCTTGGAGCCGAAGCCGCCGAAGCGCGCGCGGTAGTAGGTCACGCCGCCCTTCTCGAAGGGGACAGTGAACGGCGAAGCCTTGCGAAGCGGGCCGGGAGCCACCTTGGTCGTCTTCTCCAGGATGGCTTCGGCCTCGGCGCGGCTAGGCGAAGAGGCGATCTGCACCACCCAGCCCGAAGGGGCGGCTACGGAAGCGGTCTTGACCGGATCGACCTGCGGGGCGGCAACGGCTGCCTCAAGCGCCGCCTGCGGGCGCGGAGCCGGGTCTGCATAGGCCTGCAGGGTGGGGGCGGGGACTTCTTCCGGCGTTGGCTCTGCCTTGGCCTGTTCGAAGGGCACGGCCGGCGCTTCATCCATGTCGACCGCGGCCTCGGCCACCAGTGCTTCGGTGTCGGGGCGCATGTCCGGCGTCGGAGCATCCTGCTTCGGCAACTGCAGCTTGCCGACAGCGTCGAACTGGGTGCTGCCAGCCTTTGCCACCAGCGGAGCGGCCTTGCCGCCATTGGAGGCAGCCGGCAGATACTTTGCGATCAGGTCGGTCATGTGCTTGTCGCGGCTTGCGCCGCTAGCACCGCCCATCACCACCGCAACGATGCGGCGGTTTCCGTCCGTCACCGACGAGACGAGATTGAAGCCGGAGGCGTTGGTAAAGCCGGTCTTGATGCCGTCCACGCCCTTCACGCGACCGAGAAGCCGATTGTGGTTCGGCATGACCTGGCGGCCGAAGGTGAAGGAGCGCGTCGAGAAATAGCCGTAGTACTGCGGGAAGTGCTCCCGCAGCGCGATGCCGAGCGTGGCCATGTCGCGCGCGGTCGTGAACTGGCCCGAATTCGGCAGGCCGTTCGCATTGCGGAACACCGTTCCGTTCATGCCGAGGCTGCGCGCCTTGGCGGTCATCATGCGGGCAAAATTCTCTTCCGAACCGCCGAGCATCTCGCCAAGGGCGGTCGACGCGTCGTTGGCGGATTTGGTCACAAGGGCGAGGATGGCGGATTCGACCGAAACCGATCCGCCGGCGCGGACGCCGAGCTTGGTGGGCGGTTCCGCCGCAGCCTTGGCGGAGAAGGGAACGCGCGTCTCCTTGGTGATCTTGCCGCGCGATAGTGCCTCGAACGTCAGGTAGAGCGTCATCATCTTGGTGAGGGAGGCCGGATAGCGGCGCGAATCCGCATTCGCCGAGAACAGCGTCTTGCCAGTGTTCGCGTCCACCACAAGGGCGGCGTACCTGGGGTTCTGCTTGCTTTGCGCGGCGGCTGGAGCGGCTATCGCGAGGCTGATGACTACGGCGAGAAGGCCTGCAATCGCGGATCGTGCGGAGAAGGCCTGCCTGAAGGCAGCGCCGGCAAACGCTTGACGCACTGTTTCACCCTTTGATTGTTGTTGCACTTTGAGGCGGCAAGGGTCCTGCCTCACTTGGCGGGACAGTAGGTCCACTGCGTTACCAATCCGTTTATGGTAACCGGGACGTTCACCTTTTTAGTCGAGTTTTAGAAGGAATTGAGGCAGCGGCCGCGTGGGTCCGGTCTCCCGGCATTGCATTGACTTTTTGTGCACTGCACAATAAGTTTATTGCGACGCAAAATAGCATGCGCCGAAACCACCAGCTGCACACGCGGAAAGGGAATGCGCAAATGTTGCAATTCGAAGAGATCAACAAATTCGGCAAATCGTTCGTCGACAGCGGGCTGAAGAGCTTCGCTGCCGTTTCCAAGAATGCCCAGGCCATTGCCGTCGAGACGACCGAGTACGGCAAGAAGTCGTTCGATGCAGGTGCCACCACGCTCGAGCGCGTGATGACCTCCGGTTCGCTGGAAAAGGCGCTGGAGATCCAGGTTGACTATGCGCGGCAGGCCTATGAAGGGTTCGTCAGCGAAGCCACCAAACTCGGCTCGCTCTATGCAGACCTCGCGAAGGAGGCTTACGGGCCGTTCGAGGCCATGGTAAGCAAGACGAAGTAGGTTTAGTCAAACGCTTCGGGGTTTTCGCCCCGCTGCAAGCCCGGTTGCGTGGCGCAGCCGGGCTTTGTCGTGTTTCGGTCCTGGGGGATCACGAAAGGGAGAAATCGTCGGCTTCCCGGACCGCAAGCATATTGTCACCCACACAGAAGAGCTTAAAATCTCAAATTGATTACCTACATTCCGTTTTCGGGTGAGGAACTCGCGAAAGACATGGAACTTGTGAAGAGCGTCGGGGGCGCCATGACAATGCGAATGGCGCGTATGCAGAGTGGCGGTGACGGAGGAAACACCCCCGGGAGGGGAACGGCGGTCATCACACGCACAAAGGCCAAGACCAAGAAGCCGAGTCTCTATCGGGTTTTGATCCTCAACGACGACTACACTCCGATGGAGTTCGTGATTCACATTTTGGAGCGCTTTTTCCAAAAGGATCGCGAAACCGCCACACGCATCATGTTGCATGTTCACAATCATGGCGTGGGCGAGTGCGGGGTCTATACGTTCGAAGTGGCAGAGACCAAGGTGTCTCAGGTCATGGACTTTGCCCGACAGAATCAACATCCGCTGCAATGCGTGATGGAGAAGAAATGAGGTTTTGAATGCCGGCTTTCTCCCAGGGCCTCGAAAAGGCGCTTCACCAGGCGCTCACCTTTGCCAATGAGCGTCATCACGAATACGCAACGCTCGAGCATCTGCTGCTGGCCTTGATCGACGACGCCGAGGCGGCGGCGGTCATGCGCGCCTGCAACGTGGACCTCGAAGAGCTCCGGCGCACCGTCATCAATTACATCGATACCGAGCTGGATAATCTCGTTACCGGCTATGATGAGGATTCCAAGCCGACGGCCGGATTCCAGCGCGTTATCCAGCGCGCGGTCATCCACGTGCAGTCGTCCGGCCGCGAAGAGGTTTCGGGCGCCAACGTGCTGGTTGCGATTTTCGCCGAGCGGGAAAGCCACGCTGCCTATTTCCTGCAGGAACAGCAGATGACCCGTTACGACGCGGTCAACTACATTTCGCACGGCATTGCCAAGCGCCCGGGCGCCAACGAGACCCGTACACCGCGCGGCGCCGAGGATGATCAGACCGGCTCGCACGGCAATGATTCCTCGGAAGACAGCGGCAAGAAGAAGCAACAGGATGCGCTGAGCGCTTATTGCGTGGACCTGAACAAGAAGGCCCGCGCCGGCAAGATCGATCCGCTGATCGGTCGCGCGGAAGAGATCAACCGCACCATCCAGGTGCTGTGCCGCCGCTCCAAGAACAACCCGCTCTATGTGGGCGATCCCGGCGTCGGCAAGACGGCCATCGCCGAGGGCCTGGCCAAGCGCATTGTCGAGGGCGACGTTCCCGACGTCCTTGCCGACGCGACCATCTTCGCGCTCGACATGGGCACGCTGCTGGCCGGCACCCGTTATCGCGGCGATTTCGAGGAGCGGCTGAAGCAGGTCGTCAAGGAGCTGGAAGAGTATCCGGGTGCGGTTCTGTTTATCGACGAGATCCACACCGTCATCGGCGCGGGCGCTACGTCCGGCGGTGCGATGGATGCCTCGAACCTGCTCAAGCCGGCACTGTCGTCCGGCGCGATTCGTTGCATCGGTTCAACTACTTACAAGGAATTCCGTCAGTTCTTTGAGAAGGACCGCGCGCTGGTGCGGCGCTTCCAGAAGATCGACGTGAAGGAGCCGACCGTCGACGACGCGATCGAGATCATGAAGGGCCTGAAGCCCTACTATGAAGAGTTCCACAAGGTGAAATACACCAACGACGCCATCAAGGCGGCGGTGGAACTGTCGGCGCGCTACATCAGCGATCGCAAGCTGCCTGACAAGGCGATCGACGTGATCGACGAAACTGGCGCTTCGCAGATGCTGCTGCCGGAAGGCCGCCGCAAGAAGACGATCGGCATCAAGGAGATCGAAGCGACCATCGCCACCATGGCACGCATTCCGCCCAAGACGGTTTCGGCCGACGACGAGCAGGTGCTGGCCAATCTGGAAAGCGAGCTGCGCCGCGTCGTCTATGGCCAGGATACCGCCATCACCGCGCTTGCCTCGGCAATCAAGCTGGCACGCGCGGGCCTGCGCGAGCCTGAGAA
This sequence comes from Mesorhizobium sp. KR2-14, assembly GCF_040049255.1. Taxonomy (NCBI): domain Bacteria; kingdom Pseudomonadati; phylum Pseudomonadota; class Alphaproteobacteria; order Hyphomicrobiales; family Phyllobacteriaceae; genus Mesorhizobium; species Mesorhizobium sp. KR2-14. The sequence continues at coordinate 344,842 of NZ_JBDZDR010000004.1, forward strand.
GCCGATCGGCTCCTATCTGTTTTCCGGCCCCACCGGCGTCGGCAAGACGGAGGTTGCCCGGCAGCTCGCCTCGTCACTGGGCGTGGAGCTGATCCGCTTCGACATGTCGGAATACATGGAGCGCCATACCGTTTCGCGGCTCATTGGCGCGCCTCCCGGCTATGTCGGCTTCGACCAGGGCGGTTTGCTGACCGATGGCGTCGACCAGCATCCGCACTGCGTGCTGCTGCTCGATGAGGTCGAGAAGGCCCATCCGGACCTATTCAATATCCTGTTGCAGGTCATGGATCACGGCAAGCTGACCGATCATAACGGCAAGCAGGTCGACTTCCGCAACGTCATCCTGATCATGACGACCAATGCGGGCGCGGCCGACATGGCCAAGGCTGCAATCGGCTTCGGCTCGTCCAAGCGCGAGGGCGACGACATGGAGGCGATCAACCGGCTGTTCTCGCCGGAGTTCCGCAACCGTCTCGACGCGATAATCCCCTTCGGCTCGCTGCCGGTGCCGGTGGTGCATCAGGTGGTGCAGAAGTTCGTGCTCCAGCTGGAAGCACAGCTTTCGGAGCGTGGCGTCACTTTCGACCTGTCGCCCGAGGCCGTCGCCTGGCTGGCCGACAAGGGCTACGACGAGCGCATGGGTGCGCGGCCGCTTGGCCGGGTCATCCAGGAGCACATCAAGAAGCCGCTTGCCGAGGAGGTACTGTTCGGCAAGCTCAAGAAGGGCGGCACGGTTCGCGTCACGGTCGAGACGAAGGAAGGCGGCGAGACCGGCCTGAAGCTCGAGACCATCGCCGACGAGGTGCCGGTCAAGCCGAAGAAGGAAGAACCGCGCAAGGCCCCGGCCAAGAAGCCCGCGGCGAAGAAGGCGGCCGCCAAGAAGGCGGTCGCGCAGAAGCCAAAGGCTCGCGACGGAAACAAGCGCAGCCTGGTGCCGCAATTGCCCCGCAAGGGCTGATCTGACGGCGCACGGCTAGTGAATGGACCGCCGGCTGCAAGATGCGGCCGGCGGTCTTTTTAGGTTCATACGCCGAAGCTTACGAAACCGGCCTCGCTGATCGCCCAGGCCGGGTTCCAGGCTATCTCCCATGCATGCTCGTCCGGATCGGCGACATAGCCGCTGAACCCGCCATGCGGCGGTTCGACCGGCGCCTTGAGCAGGCGGCCGCCGCTGGTAACCAGCCGGTCTATGGCGGCCTGCACGTCGCTGCGCTGCGGTACGTTGTGGCCCAGTGCAAACGCGCCGGGCTGCATGGGCTTGCGCCCCATATCGGCGGCAAGCGCGCTTTCCAGCCACGTGCCGAGCATGAAGCCGTTCATCTGGTAGAAAACGATTTCGTCGTTCTCGAACACCGGTTTCCATCCAAAACCCTCGACGTAGAACCGGCGCGAGCGGGCAAGATCGCGGATGCCGAGTGTGATGACTGAGATTTGCTGTTGCATGACCATATCCCTAACGTTTCCGCGGCGCACCATGCGGCGCGGTTTCCGTCATGGGACTTGGCGCGACGCGCCAGCCAGAGCTTCCCCGAGGAAACGACCGGGCTAACCAAACCGGTCCGCCTTTTTAGACGGTCGAAGGCTAGCGGCTACTTTCCGCCCGTTCAAGAATCGACGCGGTTGTCTCCTGACAATCCTTCCCCGGCTGGCATAAGACTTTGGCGTCGTGCCGTTTTTCGCCCCATGCTAATCAGCGCTTCGATGTCCGACGAATCTGCCCCCATAACCCGGAACATTGTGCTCGCCCAGACCGGGCGCGGCAGATGGTATCTGCGCGGGGTGCAGACGGCGGTTTCGGTGCCCGGCCTCATCCTGGCCAGCGCCTTCATCGGCTTTGCGGGCCTTGCAAAGGAATCAGGCCTCACGCTCGGCCAGGCCGTTTTCATGACTGGCTTCGTCTGGGCGCTGCCGGCGAAGGTGGTGCTGATCGGCGCAATTCTTTCGGGGGCCTCGCTGCCTGCCGCCGCTCTGGCGGTTGCGCTGTCTTCCATCCGCCTCACGCCGATGGTGGTGGCGCTGGTGCCGGAACTGAAGGGCCCGCGCACGCCGAAATGGGTGCTCTACTTCCTGTCCCATTTCGTCGCGGTCACATCCTGGGTTCTGGCCATGGAGCGGCTCAGCCGCATACCGCGTGAGATGCGTACTACCTACTATGCGGGACTGGGCTCGACGCTGCTGCTGGTCAACGTGGCCGTGGTGGCCTGTGTGTTCCTTCTGGCGGAAAACATGTCGCCGCTCGTCTCGGCGGCTCTCTTTCTGCTGACGCCGATGTATTTCCTGACCTCGCTGTGGGGCTCGGCGCGGGAGCGGGCAGGGCATGTCGCGATGGTGATGGGGCTCGTGCTCGGCCCGGTCTTTCACGCCCTCTGGCCGGGATTTGACCTGCTGGCGGCCGGCCTTTGCGGCGGGCTGGGCGCCTATGCCTATCATCGATTGTCGCGAAGGCGGGCGCTGTCATGACCTTTCAGTCTGTCGATGCCTGGTGGTGGCCGTTCCTGTTCATTCTTGTCGCGGGTTGGCTCGCGACCGATAGCTGGCGGTTCCTCGGCGTATATCTGGGTGGCCGCATTTCGGAAAAATCCGATATTCTGGTGCTGGTGCGCACCATCGCAACGGCGCTCGTTGCGGCGGTCATCGGAAACCTGATCATATTTCCCAGCGGGGCGCTGGCGGCAGCGCCCATCGTGCTGCGAATGGGTGCGGTGGTCGTGGGCTTTGCTGCCTATATGCTGCTCGGCCGGCGCGTGCTCGCCGGCATCGTCGCCGCCGAGATTGTCCTCGCCGTGGGGCTTTTCACGCTATAGGCGCAGAGCGAGGCCGGAACACCTCGGTTCCGGCCGAAAGGTCGACTCAGGCGGAAGCCAGGGCGGCGCGCAGCTTCTCGGCGTTCGCGACCAGCACTTCCTGCTGTTCCATCTGCCCGGTGTGGGGCTTCAGCGCCACGCCCTCGAACCGCGGCAAAATGTGGACGTGCAGGTGGAAGACCGTCTGGCCAGCGGCGGGTTCATTGAACTGCATCACGGTCACGCCGTCAGCTTCGAAGGCTCGCTTTGCAGCGCGGGCGATCTTCTGAACGGCGGCCATGAGGGGGCCAAAGGTTGCCGGGTCGGCATCGAGAAGGTTGCGCGAGGGCGCCTTGGGCACCACCAGCGTGTGGCCCGTGCCTTGTGGCATCAGATCCATGAACGCAATCGCGTGCTCGTCCTCATAGACCTTGTGCGCCGGCAGTTCGCCGCGAAGGATCTTGGCGAACACATTGGTATCGTCGTATCTCATCATCTGCCCTCTCGTCGTCAGCGTGTTCGCGTCATAGTCGTTTCGGGGGCTTCCCGCAATCAACCGGTCAGGAATGCGAATGCAGTTGAACTATGTCTTTCTGGTCGTCGCCATCGTCTTCGAGGTCATGGCAACCGCGGCGTTGAAGGAGACGCACGGTTTCACCCGGCCTTTGCCGTCAGTGGCCACCGCCATCGGCTACGCGCTGGCATTCTACTTCCTGTCGCTTGCGGTGCGCAGCATGCCAATCGGCATCGTCTATGCCATCTGGAGCGGGGCCGGCATCGTCCTCATCACCGCAATCGGCTGGATCTGGTTCCGCCAGGCGCTCGACCTGCCGGCGCTGGTCGGCATGGGCTTCATCGTGGTGGGGGTTGGCATCATCAACCTGTTTTCAAAGACCGTGGTGCACTGAAACCTAGTCGTCACGAGGGGAGAGGTCCTTCCGGAACGGCCGGTGCTCGTCCAGATATTCGCCGATCTCCCGCACTTCCTCGCGCTCGCGCTCGAGATAGGCGGCGACCGCATTGCGCAGGCCGGCATGAGCGATGTAGTGGGCAGACTGGGTGGTGACCGGCCGGTAACCTCGCGCCAGCTTGTGCTCGCCCTGGGCGCCGGCTTCGACGACCCTGAGCCCGCGGGAGATCGCAAAGTCGATCGCCTGGTGGTAGCAGACTTCGAAGTGCAGGAAGGGATGGTCTTCGATGCAGCCCCAGTTGCGGCCGTAGAGAGTGTCGGAGCCGATGAAGTTGATGGCGCCGGCCACATAGCGGCCGTTGCGCCGCGCCATCACCAGCAGCACATCGTCGCGCATCCGTTCGCCAACCAACGAAAAGAAGGTGCGGTTGAGATAGGGCCGGCCCCATTTGCGGCTGCCGGTATCCATGTAGAAGGCGAAGAAGTCGTCCCAGACGCGTTCGGTGAGATCGCTGCCGGTCAGCCAGTCAATTTCGATGCCTGCCGCCAGCGCCTCGCGCCGCTCCTTCTTCAGGGACTTGCGCTTGCGCGAGGCGAGCGTTTCCAGAAAACCCTCGTAGCTCGAATACCCCTCGTTAAAGAAATGGAACTGCTGGTCGGTGCGGGTAAGGAAGCCGGCCGTGCTCAGCGCCGCCATGTCATCCCGCGTGGCGAATGTGACATGGGCCGACGACACGCCGAGCCGCTCGGTCACCAGCCTGAGCCCGGAGGCGAGGGCGGCCCTGACGGAGCCGGCATCGGCTGAACGGCTTGCGAGCAGCCTCGGACCGGTTGCAGGCGTGAAGGGCACGGAAACCTGCAGCTTGGGATAATAGCGCCCTCCGGCACGTTCGAACGCGTCGGCCCAGCCGTGATCGAAGACGTATTCGCCTTGGCTGTGCGATTTCAGATAGCAGGGCACCGCGCCAAGCAGAATGCCGTGCGGGTCTTCGAGGCGCAGATGGTGTCCCATCCAACCCGCGCGACGCACGGCGCAGCCAGAATCTTCCAGAATTTTCAGAAAATCGAATGAAATGAACGGGTTATACGGAGCGGATGAATCGCCGCGTGAAGTCCCGGTCAGGCTGTCCCACTCCGCCTTGGTGAAACCGCCCATCCCGTCCGCGACGCGGATGGCGTAGTCGCCATCCGCTCTTGTCCTATCGCCGTCCCGCGTGCTGTCCATGAGGGTTTAGATACGTGGCCCTTTCGACAGTACAAGAGGCGGGCGGCACATTCAGGCCGCCCGCACCGGATCCGGCTCGAAACCTTCGAACGTCATCTGGTCGGCATGGGCGAAGGTCTGCTCCACCCCTGCCTGGGTGCACACCGTCCAGGTGATGACAGGCATGTGCAGCCTTTCGCGCACGAACCGCACGAAGCGGTTGGGCAGGTCGGACACGCTGTAAGACACAAACGAGATGTCGTGCGCGAGCATGGAGAAATGCGCCTCCAACTCGTGGTCCTTGGTACCGTAGGCGGTCAGGCCAGTTGGAATCGTGCCGGCATGCGCCGGAAACTGGCGGATCAGCCAGTGGTCGAAGGACATGATTGCCGCCTCGCCACGATAAGCATGGAGTAGCGCACAGACCTTTTCCACCAGGCCTTCGTCCCGGCCGGGAATGCCCTTCAGTTCGACCACCAGCGGCACGCGGCCGCGGACATGATCGAGCAGTTGCTGCAGGGTGGGAACATAATCGGCCGTGCCGCCGATGCGCAGTGCGCCCATTTCGGCGGCGGTGCGCTGCCAGACATAGCCTTCCGTGCGCGCCAGCCGCTTCAGGTCGTCGTCATGGAACACGACGGGCACGCCGTCTGCCGACAGATGCACGTCGCATTCGATGGCGTAGCCCCGGTCGATGGCACGGTCGAAAGCCGATAGCGTGTTCTCCCACACGGCCTTGTTGAGGTCGTGGTAGCCGCGATGCGCGATCGGCCGCGCCACCAGCCAGGACAGGTCGGTCATGGTTCCACTTGCCTCAGGCGACTTCGACAATGGCTTCGACTTCGACCGAGGCGTTGAGCGGCAGCATCGCCACGCCCACAGCCGAGCGCGCATGCTTGCCCGCTTCGCCCAGCGCGGCGACGAGGAAGTCCGACGCGCCGTTGGCCACGAGGTGCTGTTCGGCAAAGCCGGGCGCCGAAGCCACGAAGACGGTGATCTTCACCAGGCGCTTGATCCGCTCCAGGTCGCCCAGGGCGGCCTTGATCTGCGCGAGAACATTGATGGCGCAAAGCTTGGCGGCTTCCTGGCCGCCGGCGGTGTCAACGTCCTGGCCGAGCAGCCCGGTGGCCCCCAGCTTGCCGTCCTTCAGCGGCAACTGGCCGGCGGTGAACACGAGGTTGCCGCTCTGCATGAAAGGCACATAGTTGGCCGCCGGCGCGGAAGCCACAGGCAGGGTAACGCCGAGCTGGCTAAGCCGGTTTTCGATTGTGTCGGTCATAGTCATTCCCTATGTCTTGGGTTGGAAATTGGTTGTCGCGCGCAAACTGCTATTTTTGCCTAGCTTCCGCCACGACTTTTTTTAAAACTGACCTCATCAGCGGTCCGTGGGGATCGCGCCACCGGAGCGTCTCCATGCGCGCATCGCGCCTTGCCCTTCTCGCCTTGGTCCCTTCTCTTGCCTTGGGCGTCGTTCCGGCTTTCGCCGGTGCTCCCCTGGTGCCGCATCGCGCCGTCTACGACTTGTCTCTCGACAAGGCTTCCGACCGCTCCGGCATTTCCAGCCTCGCCGGCCGGATGGTGTATGAGTTCAACGGCTCTCCCTGCGAAGGCTACACGGTCAAGTTCCGATTCGTCACCCAGATCGCGACCGGCGGGAACGCGCGCATGACAGATCAGCAGACCACTACCTTCGAGGATGCCGACGGCAAGACATTCAGCTTCGTCACCAAGTCCTTCGTTGACCAGCATCTCGATCACGAGGTGAAGGGCATGGCCACGCGCGAAGCGAACGGCGTCAAGGTCGCCATGGATAGGCCGGAAAAGAGCACGCTTGAACTGCCCGCAACGCAATTTCCCACCCAGCACCTGGTCGAGCTGATCGACAAGGCCAAGGCTGGCGAGACTTTTTACGAGACCAGCCTGTTCGATGGTTCCGAGGACGCCGACAAGGTCATGACCACCACCATCGTCGTCGGCAAGCAGGCCGGGGTCGACAAGGCCGATCCGGAAACGGGGGCGTTGAAGACCCTGGCCAAGGACAAATACTGGCCGGTCGACATCGCCTATTTCGATGAAAGCTCCGGGGGCGGGGAAGAGGTGCCGGAATACCGCATCAGCTTCAAGCTGCACGAGAACGGGCTGACGCGTGACCTGGTCATGGACTATGGCGAGTTCTCCATGGCCGGCAAGCTGGTCGACCTCACCCTTTTCGATACGCCCACCCAGGTCTGCAGCAAATAGCGGGGGGCCTGCGGCAGCGCGGCTGCGCCCCTTGTGCGAGCGCTGGAGGCAAAGGCGCATTGAAATCCACCAGACGGCGCCGGCTGTGCTTGCTTTTCCGCCGTCATCCCTCTATATGCGCCCCCATTCCACACACGGACTTTGGTGTCCGCCGGGAGAAATCCGGCTGAAACCTCCGGTGGCATGGAAAGGGCAGGCGGAGGCCATGGGCTTCATGGCGCAAACCTCCCTCGAAATGTCGGATGTCCGTGGAGGCCAACCGGAAAGGATAAAGAACAATGGCTCTGCCTGATTTCAGCATGCGTCAGCTTCTGGAAGCTGGCGTTCACTTCGGTCACCAGACTCACCGCTGGAACCCGAAGATGGCGCCCTACATCTATGGCGCCCGCAACAACATCCACATCATCGACCTGTCGCAGTCGGTTCCGCTGCTGCATCAGGCTCTCAAGCAGGTTTCCGACACGGTTGCCAAGGGCGGCCGCGTTCTCTTCGTCGGCACCAAGCGCCAGGCTTCGGACATCGTTGCCGACGCCGCGCAGCGTTCGGCCCAGTACTACGTCAACTCGCGCTGGCTCGGCGGCATGCTGACCAACTGGAAGACGATCTCCAACTCGATCCAGCGCCTGCGCAAGCTTGACGAACTGCTGGCTGGCGAAGCCCAGGGCTTCACCAAGAAGGAGCGTCTGAACCTCGAGCGCGAGCGCGAGAAGCTGGACAAGGCCCTCGGCGGCATCAAGGACATGGGCTCGACGCCGGACCTGATGTTCGTGATCGACACCAACAAGGAAGCGATCGCGATCCTCGAGGCCAAGCGCCTCGGCATTCCGGTTGTCGCCATCGTCGACTCCAACTGCGACCCGGACAAGGTCGACTTCCCGATCCCCGGCAACGATGACGCCGCCCGCGCGATCTCGCTCTACTGCGATCTGATCGCTCGCGCCGCCATCGACGGTATCGCCCGCCAGCAGGGCGCGCTGGGCATGGACGTCGGCGCTTCCGCCGAAGCCCCGGTCGAGCCGACGCTCGACGAGGCGCCGGAAAGCACCGCCCCCGAGGCGTAATGGCGCCGGGGGCCGTGGCCCGGCCCCCGATTTTTCCCGGATCGGGCGCGCATTGTCGCGCAGGCGTCAGGCGCATCATCGAAAAGTCGGTGGTGCGCCCACGCATTTCTAACAAAGAGGCTAAAGAATGAGCATTTCAGCAGCACAGGTCAAAGAACTCCGCGATATGACCGGCGCGGGTATGATGGATTGCAAGGCTGCGCTGGCCGAGACCGGCGGCGACATGGAAGCCGCAGTCGACTGGCTGCGGGCCAAGGGCATCGCCAAGGCCGACAAGAAGGCCGGCCGTACCGCGGCCGAAGGCCTGATCGGCGTTGCCGGCGACGGCAACAAGGCTGTCGTCGTCGAGGTCAACTCGGAGACCGACTTCGTGGCCCGTAACGATGCCTTCCAGGAGATCGTCCGCAACGTGGCCCAGGTCGCGCTCGGCATCGAGGGCGAGGGCGACGCCGTTGCCGCTGCCCCCTATCCGGGTTCCGAAAAGTCCGTCGCCGACACGATCAAGGATGCAATCGGCACCATCGGCGAGAACCTCAGCTTCCGCCGCGCGGCCAAGCTGTCGGTTCCGGCGGGCGCGGTTGCGACTTATGTCCACAACTCGGTTGCCGAGGGCCTCGGCAAGCTGGGCGTTCTGGTGGCCGTCGAGACCACCGGCAATGCCGATGCCGCCCGCGCTTTCGCTCGCCAGGTGGCCATGCATGTTGCCGCCACCAACCCGCTGGCCCTGAACGCCGAGCAGATCGATCCTGCCGTCGTCGCCCGCGAAAAGGCGATCTTCGCCGAGCAGGCCCGCGAATCGGGCAAGCCCGAGAACGTCATCGAGAAGATGATCGAAGGTCGCCTGCGCAAGTTCTACGAGGAAGTCGTTCTGCTGAAGCAGGGCTTCGTGCTGAACCCCGACCTGACGGTCGAGGCAGCTCTCAAGGAAGCCGAGAAGGAAATCGGCGCTCCGGCCAAGATCAGCGGTTTCCTGCGTTTCGCCCTCGGCGAAGGCATCGAGAAGCAGGAATCCGACTTTGCGGCTGAAGTTGCGGCTGCGGCGAAGCAGTAACACTCTTCAAGCCTAATTGACGGTTGACGAACAGGGCATCGCGTGACAACGCGGTGCCCTTCGTGTATCGCAGCTTGCAATGCCGGTTGGCTGCACGGCGCCTCGCGCCGGCGTGCATTTCATTTAAACAAACAAAAGATCCAGCGAGGACAGGATGACGGTCAAACCCTTGTACCGGCGTGTGTTGCTGAAGGCGTCGGGTGAGGCGCTGATGGGTGAGCAGCATTTCGGCATCGACGTTTCGGTGGTGGACCGCATCGCCTCCGATATCGCTGAGGCCCGGGCCCTGGGCGTCGAAGTCGGCGTCGTCATCGGTGGCGGCAATATCTTTCGCGGCGTGGCCGTGGCCTCCAAGGGCGGCGACCGCGTGACCGGCGACCACATGGGTATGCTGGCCACCGTCATAAATTCGCTTGCGCTGCGCACCTCGCTGGTCAAGCAGGGCGTCGACGCGGTGGTGCTTTCGGCAATTGCCATGCCGGAGCTCTGCGAGAGCTTCTCCCAGCGCCAGGCGACCGCCTATATGAACGCGGGCAAGGTCGTGATTTTCGCCGGCGGCACCGGCAATCCCTTCTTCACCACCGATTCGGCCGCAGCGCTGCGCGCGGCAGAGATCGGCGCCGATGCGCTGTTCAAGGGCACGCAGGTTGACGGCGTCTATTCCTCCGATCCGAAGATCGACCCCACCGCGACGCGCTACGACCGCATTACCCATGCCGAGGTGATCGCCAAGGGGCTGACAATCATGGATACGGCAGCAATTGCGCTTGCGCGCGAAAACAACATTCCGATAATCGTCTACTCGATACACGAGCAGGGCGGTTTCGGTGAAATCCTCAGGGGCGGTGGCCGCTGCACGGTCGTCGCCGAAACGTAAACCGCAGTGATGGCCTGACGGACTTAAGGTCAAGGAGAGTAAGAGATGAGCAACGGGGCAGATTTCAACGACATCCAGAGGCGCATGGAAGGCGCGATCAACGCCTTCAAGCACGACCTGGCATCGCTGAGAACCGGGCGCGCGTCCAGCAACCTGCTCGATCCGATCCAGGTCCAGGCCTATGGCTCGGCCATGCCGATCACGCAGGTGGCCACCGTTTCCGTACCCGAACCGCGCATGATCTCGGTCTCGGTCTGGGACAAGTCGATGGTGGGTGCTGTCGACCGCGCCATTCGCGAATCCAATCTCGGCTTCAATCCGATCGTCGACGGCACCACGCTGCGCATTCCGCTGCCGGAACTCAACGAGCAGCGCCGCAAGGAACTCGTCAAGATCGCTCACACCTACGCCGAGAACGCCCGCGTGGCGGTGCGCCACGTGCGCCGCGATGGCATGGACCATCTCAAAAAGGCCCAGAAGGACGGCGAGATCAGCGAGGACGATTCCCGCACGCAGTCGGATCGGGTCCAGAAGCTCACCGACGAGACGATCAGCACGATCGACAGCCTTCTTTCCGGGAAGGAAGCCGAGATCATGCAGGTCTGAGGCGTGACTGGCCAAGCCGGCGGCATGAAAGCGAAGATATGACGACGCCTGCGCATGTCGCGATCATCATGGATGGAAACGGCCGTTGGGCAAAGGCGCGCGGGCTTCCGCGCGTCGCTGGCCATCGCGCAGGCGTGGAAGCGCTTCGCCAGACGGTGCGGGCTGCCGCAGACCAGGGAATTTCCTGGCTGACCGTCTACGCCTTCTCCTCGGAGAACTGGTCTCGGCCGAAATCCGAAGTCAGCGACCTGATGGGGCTGCTTCGCATATTCATCCGCCGCGATCTGGCCGAATTGCACCAGAACGGGGTGAGGGTGCGCATCATCGGGGAGCGCGACGGCCTGCAGCCCGACATTGCGGCACTGCTGCACGAAGCCGAGGCGCTCACCGCCGGCAATTCCGCCATCAATCTGGTCATCGCATTCAACTATGGCGGCCGCGACGAAATCGCGCGCGCGGCGCGCAAGATCGCCGAGCGGGTTGCCGCCGGAACTCTTGCGCCTGAAGACATTGACGTCGAAACCGTTTCCGCTGCTCTCGACACCGCCGAAATCCCCGATCCCGATCTGGTGATCCGCACCAGCGGCGAAATGCGCCTTTCCAACTTCCTGCTCTGGCAGGCAGCCTATAGTGAACTCGTATTCATGCCTTGCTACTGGCCCGATTTCACCAAGAGCCATCTGGCCGAGGCGCTGGAGCAGTACGCCTCCCGCGAGCGCCGTTTCGGCGGCTTGCTCGCCAGCGGCGCGGCATCTTGAGCACCAGACAAATGAGCAACCTGCAGCTTCGCGTCATTTCGGGCATCGTCATGGCGGTGGTGGTGCTGGGCCTCACCTGGCTCGGCGGCCTGCCGTTCCGCGTCCTGTCGTCAGCCATTTCGCTGGCGATCTTCTATGAATGGTGCGCCATGTCGCGCACCGAAGCCAATGGCGCGCATCAGTGGTTTTCGGCGGCTCTGCTCGCCGTGGTTCTGCTGGCGCTGCTTGGCGGTTTGCCTGCGGGCGGGGTGCTGCTTGCGCTGGCCGGTGCCGTTCTGGTGTCCGCCGGCTTCGGCCTCGTGCGCGGGCAGGGCAACTGGACTGCCGCCGGTCTCGCCTATGCCGGCCTGTCCGGCATCTCGCTGGCATTTCTGCGCGGGAGCGGCCAGACGGGGCTGATAGCCGTGCTGTTCCTGTTTGCCGTGGTGTGGGCGACGGACATCCTTGCCTATTTCGTCGGCCGCGCCGTCGGCGGCCCGAAGCTTGCTCCCTCGATCTCTCCTGGCAAGACCTGGAGCGGCGCCATTGGCGGCACGGCATGCGGCGTGGCTGCCGGCCTGGCGGTGGCGGTTTGGGCTGGCGCCTCGCTGCTCGTCATCCTGCCGGTGGCGATCCTCCTGTCCGTGATCTCGCAGATCGGCGACCTGTTCGAATCATGGGTCAAGCGCCGACACGGCGTAAAGGACTCCAGCCATCTCATTCCCGGCCATGGCGGCGTCATGGATCGCGTCGACGGGCTTGTTGCGGCGGCCTTCGCGCTGTACTTCATCGGCATGCTGCTTGGCGGCGTCGCGGATCCGGTTGGCGGGTTGTTCCCCCGCTAGTCAGCCTCCCGGGCCGGAATAGGCGAGCGGGCGCCTTGGATTTGCCGGGATCGGCATGACACTCGCGACGCGCGCTTGGCGGGACGATTTGTTTTGGGAGCATGACATTGAACGAGATACTTCCGGCGATGTTCGGCACCAGCAGCCTGCTTTTCGGCACGATTATCCCGTTCCTCTTCGTGTTGACGGTCGTCGTCTTCGTGCACGAGATGGGGCACTATCTGGTCGGCCGCTGGTGCGGCATCGGCATTAAGGCCTTCTCGATCGGCTTCGGCCCGGAACTGATCGGCTTCAACGACCGGCACGGAACGCGCTGGAAGCTTTCGGCCATCCCTCTTGGAGGCTACGTCAAGTTCGTCGGCGACATGAACGTGACGAGCGCCCCAGATGCCGAAGGCGCCGAAGCCTTGTCCGAAGCCGAGCGCAAGGTAGCCTTCCACACCCAGCCGGTTTGGAAGCGCGCCGCCACTGTGTTCGCCGGGCCGCTGTTCAACTTCCTGCTCACGATCGCCGTCTTCACCGTAATTTTCTCGCTCTATGGGCGCTTTGTCTCCGAGCCGATGGTAGCCGAGGTGCGGCCCGACAGCCCGGCCGCCGTGGCGGGCTTCGAGCCCGGCGACCGGTTCGTCAGCGTTGAAGGCGAGCGGGTGGAGACGTTTTCGGATGTCCAGCGCCTGGTTTCGGGCAGGACCGGCGAAAAGACAGTCTTCATGATGCTGCGCGGCGGCAAGGAAATCACCCTGACCGCCACGCCCGAGCCGATGGAGCAGACCGACGCGCTCGGCAACAAGCTCAAGGTCGGGGTCATCGGCGTCGTCAACGACGAGCAGCTCGGCCGACCGCGGATCATCCACTACAGCCCGGTCAGCGCCTTCGTCGAGGCGGTGAACGAAACCGGCACCATCATTGCCCGTACCGGACAGTTCCTGCAGCGTTTCGTGGTCGGTCGCGAGGACAAGTGCCAGCTCGGCGGCCCCGTCAAGATAGCCGGCATGGCGGGCAAGGCGGCCAAGCTCGGCTTCGAATGGCTGGTCCAGCTCGTCGCTTTCCTGTCTGTGGGAATTGGATTTCTCAACCTGTTGCCGATTCCCCCGCTGGACGGCGGCCATCTGCTCTTCTATGGCGTGGAGGCAGTCATCCGTCGCCCGGTGCCGGAGCGGATGATAGAGACATTCTATCGAATCGGCATGCTGATCGTTTTGGGCTTCATGATGTTCGTTTTCTGGAACGATCTGTTTGGATGCTGAAATTTATGAAGAAATTTGGCCAGCGCAGGGGCTCGTTGAGAGGGCGTTTACCATCCGCGTCGATATGCGTGACGCGAATGTCACGCGGGAACGCTAAGTAAATGCAAATTAACCAGAAGCCTTGCGTGTAGGGAAAATCCGGTTAATACGGTAGGGGAAATTGGCCGCACGTCCGGTTTTCTCGCCGTGGGGACTACGAGAAAAAGGTATAATAGCCCGATGAAGGCAGCATCGAATTTTCTAAGCGCCGCGTCCGCGGTGGCTATGTCCGCTTCTTTGGCCGTTCCGGGGGCCGCCGTCGTGCAGCTTTCCGCTGTTTCGGTCGCTTCGGCTGCGGTTATCAGCAATGTCGAAGTGCGGGGCAACAAGCGCATCGAGGCGTCGACGATTCGTGACTACGTTGCCGTTCGTCCCGGCAAGTCGTTTTCCGCCGCCGATATCGACGAGGCCGTAAAGCGCCTCTTCGCCACCGGGCTGTTCTCCGACGTCCGCATCAACCAGGTGGGCTCCACGCTGGTCGTGCAGGTTTCCGAGTTGCAGGTCGTCAATCAGGTCCTGTTCCAGGGCAACAAGAAGATCAAGGACGCGCAGCTCTCCGGTACGGTGCAGCTCAAGCCGCGCGGCGCCTTCTCGACCGCGACGATGGAAGCTGACGCCGAGGCGATCCGCGAGTCCTATCGCCGTATCGGCCGCAACGACGCTACGGTGACCCCGCAGGTCATGGATCTGGGCGAAAACCGCGTCAACGTCGTCTTCAACATCAAGGAAGGCGAGCGCACCAAGATCGCCGCGATCAATTTCGTCGGCAATCACGCCTTCGGCTCGCGCCGCCTGGCCGATGTGATCTCGACCAAGAAGTCGACGATCCTGTCCTTCCTGCTGCGCGACGACGTCTATGACGAGCAGCGCCTGCGTGCCGACGAAGAGGCGCTTCGCCGCTTTTACTACAACCGTGGCTATGCCGATTTCCGCGTGGTCTCGGCGTCCGGCGACCTCAATGAGGCGACCAACACCTACACCGTGACCATCACGGTCGACGAAGGCGATCGCTATACCTTCGGCGATGTTGCCGTCGAGACCTCGATCCCCGAACTCAATGCGGCCGAGCTGCAGTCGATCGTGAAGACCCGCTCTGGCGGCGTCTACAGCGCCAAGAATGTCGAGGAATCGATCATCGCGCTGACGGAATCGGTTGCGGGCAAGGGCTACGCCTTCGCGCAGGTCACGCCGCGCGGTGACCGCAACTTCCAGAACCACACCATCTCGGTCGCCTATACCATCGACCAGGGTGCAAAGGCCTATGTCGAGCGCATCGAGATCCGTGGCAACGACTACACCCGCGACTATGTGATTCGCCGCGAGTTCGACGTCAGCGAAGGCGATGCCTTCAATCAGGTGCTGATCCAGCGTGCGAAGAAGCGCCTTGAGGGCCTTGGTTTCTTTGAGAGCGTTCAGGTTTCGACCGCGCCAGGCAGCGAGCCCGATCAGGTCGTGCTCGTCGTCGATGTGGTGGAGAAGGCCAGCGGGGAGTTCTCGATCGGCGCCGGCTACACCTCTGGCGGCGAGGCGCCCGGCCCGTCGGTGGAAGGCTCCATCACCGAGCGCAATTTCCTCGGCCGCGGCCAGTATATCCGCCTCTCGGCCGGTGGCGGCCGGAACGCGCGCGACTTCATGGTCTCGTTCACCGAGCCCTATTTCCTGGGCAGCCGCGTCGCGGCGGGCTTCGACGTCTATCGTCAGACCCGTACCTTCACCAACTACGAGAACGAGCTGAACGGCGGCACGGTCCGCTTCGGCCTTCCGATTACCGAAACCCTGTCGACGCAGCTCGCCTACAACCTGACCCAGGAAAAGTACAAGTTCCGGGGCGATTGCACGGTCGAGAACGCCGGTAAGGAGTCGGATGATCCAACCAAGGCCGCGCCCTGCGGTCCTGATGAGATTTCTCCGGCCATCGTCGACGGCGTCAAGAACAGCCCGTGGGTGAAATCGTCGGTTTCCGGCACATTGCTCTACAACACCATCGACGACATGAAGAACCCGCATTCGGGTATCTACGCGGCGTTGACCACGGAAGTGGCGGGTCTTGGCGGCGATGCCAGGTTTGTGAAGGTCACCGGCCGCAGCAGCTACTATCAGACCCTGTCGGAAGAGTATGACATCGTCGGTCTGGCGAGCGTTGGCGGCGGTCACGTCGCGGGCTACGGTTCCGACAATCTGCGTATCTTCGATCACTTCCAGAGCAATGATCGCATGATCCGCGGTTTCGAATATGGCGGCATCGGCCCGTACGATCCTCGGAACGACGATCATGTCGGCGGCACCAGCTATCTCAATGCTTCGGCCGAAGCTCAGTTCGCGCTCCCGGTCATTCCGGAGAGCCTCGGGCTGCGCGGCGCAGTCTTCGCCGACGCGGCCACCCTGTTCGGCAACAAGATTCCTGTCAGTCAGGGCGGTGTGGACATCGTCGGCAAGGGCATGGAATGGCGTGCATCGATTGGCGCCGGCCTGATCTGGGCCTCGCCGTTCGGTCCGCTGCGCGTCGACTACGCCATCCCGGTCGTCAAGCAGGATGGGGATGCGGTGCAGAACTTCAACTTCGGTATTTCGACCCGCTTCTGATCGAAAGCTGGCAAACTTCCGGGCCGTCTGGGCCCGGAAGAAAAGGTACACATGTCCGACCCGGTCTTCTTCGTGCCGTCGCGCCGTTTCACGGCGCTTGAGATCGCGAACCTCACCGGCGCGGAGCTCGTCGATGCCAGCCTTGCCGAGAAGGTGGTTTCCACCATTGCTCCCGCCAGTGAAGGCAGCAGCGACGCCCTGGTTTTCATCGAAGGCAAGCGCAATGCCGGCAGCGTGGAGAGGCTTCGCGCTGCCGCGGTGCTCTGCACGCCGGATATAAGCGGTTTGATTCCTTCGGGAATCGCGGTTCTGGTTACGCCCAAGCCGCAGGTGGCTTTCGCCCAGGTCGGCCGGCTTTTGTTCCCCGCTGCCGCTACGCCCAGCACCATGACCGGCGAGACCGGTATCTCGCCGCGCGCATATGTGGATGCCAGCGCGAAACTTGAAGACGGGGTGATCGTCGAGGCTGGCGCGGTGATCGGTCCCGGCGTTGCCATCGGCACCGGCACCATCATCGCCCCCAACGCCGTGATTGCGGCCAATACGCAGATCGGTCGCGACTGTTATGTCGGCCCGAATGCCAGCGTCCAGTGTGCGTTCGTCGGCAATCGCGTCGTCATCCACAGCGGCGCCAGCGTCGGCCGCGAGGGCTTCGGCTTCGTCGGCGGCGCCCGCGGGCCCGAACGCATCCCGCAAATCGGCCGCGTCATCGTCCAGGACGACGTCGAGATCGGAGCCAACACCACGGTGGACCGCGGCACCATGGCCGATACGATCATTGGCGAGGGCACAAAGATCGACAATCTGGTCCAGATCGCCCACAACGTGCGCATCGGCCGCGGCTGCATCATTGCCGGGCACTGCGGCATTTCCGGTTCCGTCACCATCGGCGACTACGTCATGATGGGCGGTCGCGTCGGCCTTGCCGATCACCTCACGATCGGTAGCGGCGCCAAGCTGGCCGCTGCCAGCGGTTTCATGAACGACGTGCCTGCCGGCGAAGTGTGGGCTGGCCTGCCGGCTCGGCCCATGATGGAATTCATGCGCGATGTTGCCACCATCCGCAAATTGTCATCAAAGCCCAAGAGGGGGTGAGACGAACATGGCCGATAACGCCGTAACGACACTCGAAGCTGTCGATATTCTCGGTCTTCTGAAGTTGCTGCCGCACCGCTATCCGATGCTGCTGGTGGACAGGATTGTCGACATCGACGGCGACAATTCCGCGGTCGGCATCAAGAACGTCACGTTCAACGAGCCGCATTTCGCCGGCCATTTCCCGGACCAGCCAGTCATGCCGGGCGTGCTCATCATCGAGGCGATGGCGCAGACCGCCGGCGCGATCTGCATCAAGAGCCAGGGCGACGACAAGCCGTCGCTCGTCTATTTCATGACCATCGACAACGCCAAGTTCAGGCGGCCGGTGGTTCCGGGCGATCGTCTTCACATCCATGTGAAGAAGTTGAAAAAGCGCGGCAATATCTGGCGTTTCGCTTGCGAAGCCATGGTTGACGGGGCAAAGGCTGCGGAAGCGGAAATTTCGGCGATGATGTCGCCGCCCACGGCCTGACCAGCGAGAATTTATGCAGACTGAAACCTTCGTCCATCCATCGGCCGTTGTCGAGCCGGGAGCGCAGCTTGGTGCCGGCGCACACATCGGGCCATTCTGCCATGTCGGCCCAGAGGTGGTGATCGGCGCGGGCACGCGGCTCATCAGCCATGTCACCGTCCTCGGCGCCACCACCCTTGGCGAGAACTGCACCGTGCACTCGCAGGCCGTGCTGGGCGGTTTGCCGCAGAACATGAGCCACAAGGGCGGCCGCACGACGCTGACGATCGGCAACAACTGCACGATCCGCGAATTCGTCACCATGAACACCGGTACGGACAATTCGCGCGGCGCAACCATCGTCGGCGACAACTGCAACTTCCTTGCCTATTGCCATGTCGCGCATGACTGCGTCATCGGCAACAACGTCACCTTCGCCAACGGCGCCACGCTGGCCGGCCATTGCGAGATCGGCGACAATGTCGGCATTGGCGGCCTGAGCGCGGTGCACCAGTTCGTGCGCGTCGGCCGCAACGCATTCCTCGCCGGCGGCTCCATGATCGCGGGCGACGTGATTCCCTTCGGCATCGCCGTGGGTAACCGCGCGAAGCTGCGCGGCCTCAACATGGTCGGCCTGCGGCGCTCGGGCATGTCGAAGGCGGAAATCAACACGTTGCTGCGCGCTTACAGAACGATCTTCGACCGCAGCCGTCCCGTCAGCGAGAATATCGAGATCGCGCGGGCTGAGTTTGCGGATTCGCCGACCGCGATGCTGATCGTCGATTTCATCAGCGACCGCGGCAAGCGCCACTACACCGTTCCGCCAGTGAAGGGTGCCGTCGATGACGACGCCGACGATCAGGACTGAGCCGGAGATCCGGATCAAGCTTGCTCCCGGAGACAGGGTAGGTATCGTCGCGGGCAGCGGAAGACTGCCCATCAACGTGGCCGAGCGCCTGGTCGCAAGCGGCCATGCGCCCTTCGTGGCCATGATCGAGGGCGAGGCAGACCCCGCATCTCCGCTGGCCGCTTGCGAGCACGATTTCCTCGAACTGGAAAACTTTGCCGGCCTCGTGCCGATGCTGAAACGCCGCGGTGTCACCCATGTCATCCTGGCCGGCGGCGTAGACCGTCGCCCGAAATGGCAGAAGGTGCGCCCCAGCCTCATGCTGTTGAGAATACTTCCGCGGGCAATCGCCGCCCTGACGCGTGGCGACGACGGGTTGCTGTCGGCTCTCGTCAAGGGCCTGGAAGGCTTTGGCCTCAAGGTCGTGGGCGCGCATGAGGTCGTGCCCGACCTGCTCGCGCCCTCCGGCCTCATGACGCGCGCAGCGCCGCAGAAAGCCGATTGGGCGGATCTTGATGCCGGTCTGGAGGCGGCGCTGGCTATCGGCCGGCTGGATATCGGCCAGGGCGCGGTTTCCGTCGGCGGCCGCGTTATCGCCCTGGAGGGCATCGAAGGCACGGATTGTCTGCTTGCGCGCGTGGCCGACATGCGTGACCATGGCCGCCTCGCGGGCAGGAAACGGGGGGTTCTGGTGAAGTGCGCCAAGCCGGGGCAGGAGAGGCGGGCCGACCTGCCCGCAATCGGGCCGACCACCGTCGAGGGCGCCCACTCGGCCGGCCTTGCCGGCATTGGCGTGGAGGCCGGCAGCGCCTTCGTGCTCGACTACGGCGAGATGGTGAAGCGCGCGGATGAGCTCGGGCTGTTCGTTATCGGCCTGACCGCCGGTGAGCGGAAATGACGGTTTCGCCGCCGCTAAAAATTGCAATCGTGGCCGGAGAAGAGTCCGGGGATCTCCTTGGCGCAGATCTCGTTCGCGCCTTGCAGCGCGCCACGGGGCGCGATGTGGAACTGGTTGGCATTGGCGGCCGCCACCTTCAGGCGCTGGGCCTGAACCCGCTTTTCGACGGCAGCGAGATCGCCCTGATGGGCTTTACCGCGATCCTGCGCGACCTGCCGCGGCTGATCCGCCGCATTGGCGAAACGGCCAGGGCAATCGCCGCCTCGAAGCCAGACTGCCTCATCACCATCGATAGCCCGGATTTTTCGCTGCGCGTCACCACCAAGGTGCGCGCGCTGAACCCCGACATTCCCATCGTCCATTATGTCTGCCCCAGCGTTTGGGCGTGGCGGCCGGGGCGAGCCAAGGCCATGCGGCCGCATGTCGACCGGGTACTGTGCATCCTGCCGTTCGAAGTTTCGGAACTCGACCGCCTCGGGGGTCCTCCGGGCACCTATGTCGGCCACCGGCTGACGCAGGAGCCGGGTGTGATCGCTGCATCCGCCGCTCAGGCGCAACCGCGCGACCTTTGGGCCTCGCGGGAAAAGACGCTGCTTCTGCTGCCCGGCTCCCGCCGCGGCGAGGTTAGGGGTCTTCTGGAGCCTTTCGGCGAGACGGTGACGGCGCTGCGTGCGCGTGGCCACCGCCTGCGGCTTCTCCTGCCTACCGTGCCGCACGTGGCCGAAACTGTCCATGCCGCCGTTGCCGGCTGGGAACAGCAGCCCGAAATCATCCTGGAGCCGTCGCGCAAATGGCAGGCCTTTGGAGAGGCCGATGCCGCGCTGATCGCTTCGGGCACAGTGTCGCTCGAGCTGGCGCTGTCGGGAGTGCCAATGGTTTCGGCCTACAAGCTCGACGCCATCGCCAGGGTCCTGCAGGGCATGGTCACCGTATGGTCCGCACTTCTGCCCAACCTGATTGCGGATCGCGCAATCGTGCCGGAATTTTATGATCGCTATGTGCGGCCTGAAAACCTGGCCCGGCAGCTTGAGGCGCTCTTTGAGGACACCGGCTTCCGCGCCTGGCAGAAGGACGGTTTTGCGGAAGTCGCCCGACGCATGGCAACCTCCCGACCCTCCGGCGAGATCGCGGCCGAAGCAGTGCTTGCCGAGATCGCGAGAAAAGCTGACTAGCTGGCCGGCTGACTTCACAATGAAGTAGCCCCGGATCACTCCGGGGCTTTTTCCGTCAGGGCTGCGTGTCTCAGGCCGACATCGCGGCGCGCAGGTTCTCGTCGATCTTGTCGAGGAAACCGGTGGTGGAGAGCCAGGGCTGGTCGGGGCCGATCAGCAGCGACAGGTCCTTGGTCATGAAGCCGGCTTCAACGGTCTGCACGCAGACGCGCTCCAGCGCGTCGGCGAACTTCTTCAGCTCGGCGTTGTTGTCCAGCTTGGCCCGGTGGGCCAGGCCGCGCGTCCACGCGAAGATCGAGGCGATCGAGTTGGTCGAGGTTTCCTCGCCCTTCTGGTGCTGGCGGTAGTGGCGGGTAACGGTGCCGTGGGCGGCCTCGGCCTCAACCGTCTTGCCATCCGGCGTCATCAGCACCGAGGTCATCAGGCCGAGCGAGCCGAAGCCCTGCGCAACCGTGTCAGACTGCACGTCGCCGTCGTAGTTCTTGCACGCCCACACATAGCCGCCCGACCACTTCAGGCTGGAAGCGACCATGTCGTCGATCAGGCGGTGTTCGTACCAGATCTTCTTTTCCTTGAACCGCGCCTCGAATTCCTGCTCGTAGACCTCCTGGAACAGGTCCTTGAAGCGGCCGTCATAGGCCTTGAGGATGGTGTTCTTGGTCGACAGATAGACCGGGTAGCCGCGCAGCAGGCCATAGTTCAACGAGGCGCGAGCAAAATCGCGGATCGACTCGTCGAGGTTGTACATGGCCATTGCCACGCCCGAGCTCGGCGCGTCGAACACCTCGTGCTCGATGACCTGGCCGTCTTCGCCCACGAACTTGATGGTCAGCTTGCCCTTGCCGGGGAACTTGAAGTCGGTGGCGCGGTACTGGTCGCCGAAGGCGTGACGGCCGACGATGATCGGCTGGGTCCAGCCCGGCACCAGGCGCGGCACGTTCTTGGCGATGATGGGCTCGCGGAAGATCACGCCACCGAGGATGTTGCGGATGGTGCCGTTGGGCGACTTCCACATCTTCTTGAGGCCGAATTCCTCGACGCGCGCCTCGTCGGGCGTGATGGTCGCGCACTTGACGCCGACGCCGTACTGCTTGATCGCGTTCGCCGCGTCGACCGTCACCTGGTCGTCGGTGGCGTCGCGGTGCTGGATGCTGAGGTCGTAGTACTTCAGATCGATGTCGAGGTAGGGGTGGATCAGCTTTTCTTTGATGAACTGCCAGATGATGCGGGTCATCTCGTCGCCGTCGAGTTCGACGACGGGATTGTCCACCTTGATTTTTGTCATTGAAATGCCTCGTTCTGGGAGCGGAACCCGATGGTTCCAGCGGTTTTACGAAGGGAGTCCGGGCCCCTATAGCAAAGCGGGGGGAACCGCGCAAACGCTACCGCCCCGCCATGGGCAGGCGGCTTGCCGCGGCAGCCCAGTCCAGGCGCGGAAGGGCAGAATTGCAGCCGAAAATACCGCACCGGCCATGCCTGCGGCGGTTTCGTTTCGTTTAAACTTGTGCAAGACAGGGCGCCGGAAAACCGGCTTTGAATAGGACAATGGCAGGCACGGATCGCGACAAAACCCTCATCACCGGCGGCCCGGCAATCATCCTGGTCGAGCCGCAGCTGGGCGAGAACATCGGCATGGTGGCGCGCGCCATGGCCAATTTCGGGCTTTCGGAACTGCGGCTGGTCAATCCACGCGACGGCTGGCCGAGCGAGAAGGCGCGTGCGGCCGCGAGCAAGGCAGACCATGTCATAGATGGCGTGGTGGTGTTCGAGACGCTGGAGCAGGCGGTGGCCGACCTGAACTTCGTCTTCGCCACCACGGCGCGCGAGCGTGACGGCTTCAAGCCTGTACGCGGCCCGGAAGAGGCGGGAACGGCGCTGCGCGGGCGCACGGCGGCTGGCGAGCGCACCGGCATTCTGTTCGGGCGCGAGCGCTTCGGCCTGTCGAACGAGGAAGTCGCCCTGGCCGACGAGATCGTCACCTTCCCGGTCAACCCGGCTTTCGCCTCGCTCAACATCGCCCAGGCGGTGCTGCTGATGTCCTATGAATGGATGAAGTCCGGCTTCGTGACCGGCGAGCAGACGCCGTTCACGGGCCCGGAGCTGACCCCGGCCAGCAAGGAACAGCTGAACGGCATGATCGGGCATCTGGAGGCCGCGCTTGACGCGCGTGGCTATTTCCGCCCCGCGGCCAAGAAGCCGAAGATGGTCGACAATCTGCGCGCCGTGCTGACCCGTCCGGCCTTCACGCTGGAAGAGATCAAGCTTCTGCGCGGTGTGATATCATCGCTGGATTATTTCTCGCCGAAGGCACCGCGCGGTGCGGGCTATCCGGAAAGAAAAGCGAAAGCAGATCGTGATACGCATGACGTCAACGAGACCGTGAAAGGCGAGGGACCCTCGAAGGATGACTGATCGGCCGGTGCTGATGTTCGATTCCGGCATTGGCGGGCTCACCGTGCTGCGCGAGGCGCGCGTGCTGATGCCCGACCGCCGTTTCGTCTATGTGGCCGACGATTCCGGCTTTCCCTATGGCGACTGGGAGGAAGAGGCGCTGAAGCGGCGCATCGTGGACCTCTTCGCCGGGCTGCTCGAGACCCATCGGCCGGAAATAGCGGTCATTCCTTGCAACACAGCCTCCACGCTCGTTCTGTCGGACCTGCGTGCCGCGTTCCCGCAAACGCCTTTCGTTGGCACCGTGCCGGCCATCAAGCCTGCGGCCGAGCGCACTCGGTCCGGGCTCATTTCGGTTCTCGCCACGCCGGGCACAGTCAAGCGTGCCTACACGCGCGACCTTATCCAGTCCTTCGCCAATGAGTGCCATGTGCGGCTGGTCGGCAGCCAGAATCTGGCCCGCATGGCGGAGGCCTATATCCGTGGTACGGCGCTGGACGATCAGGCCGTCAAGGCCGAGATCTCGCCCTGTTTCGTCGAGCAGGATGGCCAGCGCACCGACATCGTCGTGCTGGCCTGCACCCACTATCCGTTTCTGGCCAATGTGTTCCGCCGGCTTGCACCCTGGCCGGTAGACTGGCTGGATCCCGCCGAGGCGATTGCGCGCCGTGCGCTGTCGCTCCTCGCGCCGTCCACGAACACCGAGCCGGAGCACGAGCCCGACGTGGCGATCTTCACCTCCGGCAAGCCGGATTTCCCCACGCGCCGGCTGATGCAGGGTTTCGGCCTTTCGGTAGGTTGAGCGTTTTATCGGAACCTGATGCCGATCCGCGGGTTTTCCTGATTGCGCCGTGCGTCCGATTGGACGCGCAAGGGGTAACGACCTGCCCGGCAGAACCTTCTCCAAACACCTCCGATGTTGAGATGGCGCGCGGGGCCGTCACAAGGAGTCGAAACCATGCCTGCCACATCCAAAGCCCAGCAAAAGGCAGCCGGGGCCGCGCTTGCGGCCAAGCGGGGCGAAACCAAGGTCAGCTCGCTCAAAGGCGCGTCCAAGCAGATGTACGAATCGATGAGCGAGAAGCAGCTCGAGGAATTCGCCGAGACCAAGCGCGAAGGCCTGCCCGAGCACAAGGCCAAGCACTGACTTATGCACGCGGGCACCAGCGCCGGTCGCTGAGAGCCGGCCGGTGCTGGACGCCGGTGTGTAGAACAGCTACTTTCCGTAAGCACTCGTCCAAATGCGTTGACTTTCCGCGCGGCGTCACATATTGACCCGCCAGCCGTGCAGCGATGCGCGGTCTACGTGTCCCGTGGGTTTTTCCGCCAGCTTTGCGCGGGAAATCCTGTCAGGTCTCGATAAAGGAGGCCAGAGGAGGGCGCGTTTCCTTCGCTCGGAGCATGAGGTTCCGGGCATATTTGTTTGAAAGGGAATGCGATGAGCAAGCGCGAATCCGCCAAGTATAAACTCGACCGCCGTCTTGGCGAAAACATCTGGGGCCGTCCGAAGTCTCCGGTCAACAAGCGCGAATACGGCCCGGGCCAGCACGGCCAGCGCCGCAAGGGCAAGCTCTCGGACTTCGGTCTGCAGCTGCGCGCCAAGCAGAAGCTGAAGGGCCACTACGGCGACATTTCGGAAAAGCAGTTCCGCAAGACCTATGACGAGGCCAACCGCCGCAAGGGCGATACGCCGGAGCACCTGATTGGCCTGCTGGAGTCGCGCCTGGACGCCATCGTCTACCGCGCCAAGTTCGTTCCGACGATCTTCGCTGCACGCCAGTTCGTCAACCACGGCCACATCAACGTGAACGGCCGCCGCGTCAACATCGCTTCGTACCGCTGCAAGGCCGGCGACGTGATCGAGGTCCGCGAGAAGTCGAAGCAGCTCACCATCGTTCTGGAAGCTGTCTCCCTCGCTGAGCGTGACGTGCCGGAATACATCGAAGTCGACCACAACAAGATGGTCGCCACCTATCTGCGCGTGCCCGGCCTTTCCGACGTGCCGTTTGCGGTCCAGATGGAACCGAACCTGGTCGTCGAATTCTACTCGCGCTGATTTCGGTCATCGCTACGATTTTTCAAAGGCCGCCTTCGGGCGGCCTTTGTCATTTCAGGCTCTGTTGATTGCGGCAGTCGTTCTCTGAATGCGCCTCGGCCTGGAATGAGGCAGCCTGCGACGTACCGCCCGGCGCTAACGGGTATCCAGGGAAAAGGCAGCAGCCTCACCGACGGACCGAAGCAGCAAAATCGGCGAACTTGGCGCCCGCTCAGTCCGCGCCGTCGTCGGGATCGGTCGCGTTGTTCTCATTGGCCACGACCTCGACGTCCTGATTGTGCCCGGCAACGACCGTGAAATCGCGCTGGTAGATGCGATCACGGTTCTTGGCCACGATGGTGTAGTCGCCTTCGGAAAGCACCATGGAGGCAAAGGCGCCGACGCTTTCGCGAACCGGATCTCCGGATGTCGTCAGCACCGACCAGGAGGTGTCGGCCAGCGCCTCGCCGCCTTCTTCGCGCACCAGCTTGAGCGTCACTTCAGCGGCGCGGTGCTCGACGGTTGCCTCCGTCAGCTTGCCGGCCTCCACGCGGATGTCGGACCGGATCACCGCATTCACAGAGCCGTAGGTGGAGACGACGTGATAAGTGCCGGCGTTGAGCCGAACGATGGAGTTGGCGCTCACATCCGGAATGATCAGCGCGCGGTCGCCGTCTGCGCCGGCCTGCGCCTCGTAGATCGAGAAGCGCAGCTTGTCGGAAGGAATGCGCACGCCGCCGGCCAGAACCGCATCGAGCTTCAGCCCGCCCGCATCCAGCACAACGTTTTCGTGCTTGGGCTGCGAGCCGACGGTAATGCGCTTCGTGGCCCCCGCGCGCCCGAACGAGGCATGAACCAGATAGCTGCCCGGCTCCAGCCGGAACAGGCTGGTGCCGCCCTCTGCCGAGGCGACCAGCGGCAGCTTCCCGTCAGGCCCCGGCTCCGGGCGAAACACCCGCCACACCAGTCCGCGATTGATCTCGCTGCCCTTGTCGGTCAGCTTCGCCGCAAGCGTCACCTCGCCGGTCGCCTGCGGGCCGGCCGGCGTGCCGCCGTGGGACGACGAATAGCCGGTGATGGCGGGCAGCTTGAGGCCCTGAATCGGGTTGACCTCCTCGGCCGAACTCGCCATGGGCGACAGCGCAAATGCCGCGGCAGCGGCAATGGTCGGCAAATGTCTTGAGAATCCGGCGAGCATGGCTTGTTTGAAGCGGAATGCGGTGGCAATTTCAAGTCAGCAGTTCAAGCGCCAGTACCGCAAATAGCCAAAAGCCGCCGCAGCTCTGTCGGCCGCGCTTCAGCCAAAAAACCAGGAGAATGCCGTGACGCAGTCACCGATCATAGAATTCATGCTGAACAGAAGCTCGGCGCCGATCCCCGAGCTGCGCGAGCCGGCACCCAATGACTCCGAAATCGAAACGATGCTCACCATCGCCTCGCGAGTGCCGGACCATGGCCGGCTGGAGCCTTGGCGCTTCATTCTCTATCGCGGCGAAGCCCGTCACCGCATCGGCGAGCGGCTTGCCGCGCTTGCAGAGGCCCGGGAGGGGCCGCTTACCGAAGGCCGGCGCCAGCAGGAACTGACGCGCTTCTCGCGCGCACCGCTGGTCATCGGCGTGGTTTCGAGCCCCAAGGAAAACCCAAAAATTCCCAAGTGGGAAATGTTTCTCTCCGCCGGCGCGGCGGCCATGAACCTGGTCATTGCCGCCAATGCACTCGGCTACAAGACCAACTGGATCACCAACTGGTATTCCGACGTGGAGGAGGGCAGGCGCATCCTCGGCCTGGCTCCGCACGAAAGGGTCGTCGGTTTCATCCATATCGGCACTTTCGACGGCGCAGGGCCCGAGCGCCCGCGCCCGGAGGTCACCAGCCTTTACGGCGACTATTCGGGGCCCTGGGAAGAATAGGCTTCTTTTGCGCGTCGAACCTGCCGGGCGCAATTTGCGCCTAGGCCGCAACGCCAGCCGCCCGCGCCCGCGCCAGAAGGCGCTCGGCGCGGAGCAGGTGGGGGCGGTCATACATCTGCCCCTCCAGTGCCACGACGCCCGGATTTTCCGCGGCCTGGAATGCGCTCACCACGGCCTGCGCATGCGCGACCGCTGCGGGCGAAGGCGTGAAGACCTCGTTGATGACCGGCACCTGCGCGGGGTGGATGGCCATCTTGCCCGTAAACCCGTCGCGCTCGGCCTCCTCGCATTCGCGGCGGAAGCCATCCATATCGCGAAAGTTCGGGAAAACCGTATCGATTGCCGCAACCTCCGCCGCCGCTGCGCCAAGAATTGTCATGGCGCGGGCAAGGCGGAACACGTCCATGTAGCGCCTTTGCTCGTCGCGCGTTGCGCGCGCGCCAATCGCCGCCGAAAGGTCTTCTGCGCCCCAGGTCAGCCCGGCCAGCCGCGGGCTGGCGCCGGCATAGCTTCCGGCGGCCAGCGTGCCGGCGGCCGTTTCGGTGACGATGGGCAGTATGGCGATGCCGCCATCCGGCAGCCCGTTTTCAGCCTCCAGCACGCGCAGTTTCACCGAAAGGCGCTGCACATCCGCGCCACTGTTCGACTTTGGCAGCATGATGCCCGCGGGGCACGCCGGAACCAGCGCGGCCAGGTCATCGTCGGTCAGGCCGGTCGACAGGTCGTTAACGCGGACATAGACCGCCGGGCCCTTTTTATCCTGTTGTGCTCGCAGGGACTCGGCGGCCGTTACGCGCGCGGAAACCTTGTTCTGCGCCGACACTGAATCTTCCAGGTCGACGATCACCACGTCGGCTTCCGACGAAAATCCCTTTTCCAGCTTCCGTTCCGAATCGCCGGGTACGAACAGCAACGAACGCATTAGACCGAAACCGTCTTCTTCTTCATCATCGCCTGGCGGATGCAGCGGGCCACCAGCACGCCGTTCTGGTTATAGGCGCGATGCTCGAATTCGACGATGCCGCGATCCGGCTTGGATTTCGAATCGCGCACTGAAAGAACCTCGCTCTCAACCCGGATCGTATCGCCGTGGAAAACCGGATTGGGAAAAACCGTCTCGGTCATGCCAAGATTGGCGATGGTGGTGCCCAGTGTCAGGTCATGAACCGAAATGCCGATCATCAGCCCGAGCGTGAACAGGGAATTGACGAGCGGCTTGCCCCATTCGGTCTTGGCGGCGAAGTCGAAGTCGATATGCAATGGCTGCGGGTTCAGCGTCATGGTCGAGAACAGCATGTTGTCGCCCTCGGTAACCGTTTTGGTCAGCGTATGGCGAACGACCTGGCCGACGGTGAACTCTTCAAGATACAGCCCTGCCATCATCTCCTCCTCTGCCTCAGCCGCTTGATAGTCTCCGCCACCGGCGGCGACAAGCAGGTTAACGGATATGGTGAACTGTTCGTAAACCATTTTTCCCTAGCGTGTGTGCAGGGGGCGCCGGGACTGCCGGCGAATAGGTCGTCGGAATGATTGTCGGACATTTCCTGAAATGGTTGGACACGGCTCGTGTATCCGAGCGCGCGGCGGCAGCAAGCGCGCTGGCCCGGGCCTATGTGCAGAAGGAACTCCCCTTCGAGGATCGCTGTGCCGCCGAAGCGGCGCTGACGTTCCTGTTGGACGATCCTTCCGCAAAGGTTCGGCAGGCCATGGCCGAGGCGCTTTCAATGAGCCGCCATGCGCCGTTCCAGGTCGTCAGCGTTCTGGCCGGCGACCAGCCTGAGGTCGCCGCGTCCGTCATCGCCCGTTCTCCGCTCTTGACCGATGCCGACCTGATCGATCATGTCGCCTCGGGCTCGGGCGCCACCCAGAGCCTTATCGCCAGCCGCCCCATCGTTTCCATGGCGGTTTCTGCCGCCATTGCCGAGGTTGGCGAGGCCGAAGCGTGCCTCGCGCTCCTGTGCAACGACGGGGCCGAGATAGCGATGCTCAGCTTCCGTCGCATGGCCGAGCGCCACGGCGATGTCGCGGTGGTTCGCGAAGCGCTGATCGCCGACACTCGCCTTCCATCCGATTGCCGCCACATGCTGCTGGTCAAGGTGGGGGAGGCGCTGAAGCGCTCGCCGCTTGTCGTGGCGTTGATGGGTGAGGCCCGCGCCGAGCGCGTTCTGCGCGATGCTTGCGTACGTGCCTCGCTGACGCTGATCGAGACCACGCCTTCGCAGGAACATGCAGCGCTCATCGAGCACCTGCGCCTGCGCGGCGACCTGACATCCGGTTTCCTCATTCGGGCCATAGCGCACGGCAAGGTGGATTTCTTCGGTGCTGCAATGGTCGCCCTGACCGATCAGGGCGAGGCGCGCGTGCGCGCGCTGCTGGCCAGTGGCCGCGACGTGGCGCTGGCGGCCCTGTTCCGCAGTGCAGGTCTTGCAGCGGCCACACATGGCGTCATTCTCGTCGCGCTGAAGGTCTGGCGCGAGGTCGCCGACGGCAAGCGCATCGCCGGTGCGCAGGAAGTCAGCTGGCTCATGCTCCAGCGGCTTGGCGACACGCAGGCCGAACGCGATCTGGCGAGCCTGCTGAAGGCAATTCACGTCGATGCGCTGCGCGACAATGCGCGCCGGCATGCTCTCTCCATTGCCGCCTCAACGGACCTGCGCGCGGCCTGACCCGGCCGCTCCTCGGTGGGGAATTCAGTCGGCGCGGGTTGGCTGGAAGAAGCCTTGAAGCCCCGCCGCGCCGGTTCCTTATCTTGGCTGCGCGCGCGGCATCTTGATCAGATGTCCAGTTCCCGTGCGTATTCAGCGCGCTCCTGGATGAAGCGGAACCGCGCCTCCGGCTTGGTGCCCATCAGCGCATCGACGGAAGACTTCGTCACCTCTTCGTCCTCCACGATGTCGACGCGCAACAGCGTGCGCTTCTTCGGGTCCATCGTGGTTTCCTTGAGCTGCGCCGCCATCATCTCGCCCAGGCCCTTGAAGCGGCCGATCTCGATCTTGCCGCGTCCGGTGAACTCGGTGCGCAGCAGTTCATCCTTGTGCGCATCGTCGCGCGCATAGGCGGTCTTGCCGCCCTGGCTAATGCGATAGAGCGGCGGCACGGCCATGTAGAGATGACCGCCGCGAATGAGCTGAGGCATCTCCTGGTAGAAAAAGGTGATGAGCAGCGAGGCGATATGCGCGCCGTCCACGTCCGCGTCGGTCATGATGATCACGCGGTCGTAGCGCAGGTCCTCCTCGCGGTATTTCGAGCGCGTGCCGCAGCCCAGCGCCTGGATCAGGTCGCCGATGAGCTGGTTCGAAGTCAGCTTGTCGTGGCCGGCGCTGGCAACGTTGAGGATCTTGCCGCGCAGCGGCAGAATTGCCTGCGTGGCGCGGTCGCGCGCCTGCTTGGCCGAGCCGCCGGCCGAATCGCCCTCCACGATGAACAGTTCTGCGCCTGCCGCCGCATTCTGCGTGCAGTCGGCCAGCTTGCCGGGGAGGCGCAGCTTGCGCACTGCGGTCTTGCGCGAGACTTCCTTTTCCTGGCGGCGGCGCAGGCGCTCGTCGGCGCGCGCGATCACCCATTCCAAGAGCTTGGTGGCTTCCTGCGGATTGTCGGCCAGCCAGTGGTCGAACGGGTCGCGTATGGCGGTTTCCACCAGGCGCTGCGCCTCGATGGTCGCCAGCTTGTCCTTGGTCTGGCCGACGAATTCCGGCTCGCGGATGAACACCGACAGCATGCCGGCGGCCGAGATCATCACGTCTTCGCTGGTGATCACCGAGCCGCGCTTGTTGCCGACCAGTTCGGCATAGCCGCGCAGGCCGCGCGTCAGCACGTTGCGGAAGCCGGCCTCATGCGTGCCGCCTTCGCCCGTCGGGATGGTGTTGCAGTAAGAATTGAGGAAGCCGTCGCCGCCATACCAGGTGACGGCCCATTCCATCGAACCGTGACCGCTCTGGCGTTCGCTCTTGCCCGCGAAGATCTCGCGGGTGACCTGCATCTCTTCACCCAGCGAGGCGGCGAGATAGTCCTTCAGGCCGCCCGGAAAATGCAGCGTGGCCTTCGCCGGTGTCTGGTCCTTTTCCTTGATCAGCAGCGGGTCGCAGTTCCAGCGGATTTCGACGCCGCCGAACAGATAGGCCTTGGACCTCGTCATGCGGTAGAGCCGCGCCGGCTCGAACCTGGCTTCCTTGCCAAAAATCTCGGGGTCGGGGCGGAAGCGGGTCCTGGTGCCGCGCCGGTTGTGCACCTCGCCGAGATGCTCCAACTCGCCGAGTGGCTTGCCGCGCGAAAAACGCTGGCGATAGAGCTGGCGGCCACGCGCCACTTCCACCTCGAGAAGGTCAGAGAGCGCATTGACCACCGAAACGCCGACGCCGTGCAGGCCGCCGGAGGTCTCGTAGACCTTGGAGTCGAACTTGCCGCCGGAGTGCAGGGTGGTCAGGATGACTTCCAGCGCCGGCTTCTTGAACTTAGGGTGGGGATCGATCGGAATGCCGCGGCCGTTATCGGTGACGGTCAGGAAACCATCGGCGCCAAGCTCCACATCGATGAAGGTGGCGTGCCCGGCCACCGCCTCGTCCATGGAGTTGTCGATGACTTCGGCAAACAGGTGGTGCAGCGCCTTCTCGTCGGTGCCGCCGATATACATGCCCGGCCGCCGGCGCACCGGCTCCAGCCCCTCAAGAACTTCAATATCGGCTGCGCTATAGCTTTCGCCGCTCTCCTTGGCCGGCTGCGGCGCGCGCTTGGCGGCGGCTTGCACCAGCGGGTCGGCCGGACGCGAGGTGGGGAGCGGCGGCTGCTTGCCGAGATTCGCAAAAAGATCGGTGCTGTCGTCCATAGGGCGTACGGATTTCCAGTGATTCGAGTTGACTGTGATATTGCCACGCTTTGCGTCGCGCGCGACAGGGTTCCCGTTCCGTTCGGGGAAATATGGGTGCTTTCTACAGGCTTCCGGCCGCAAAGCTCAAGGGGGCGGCGCCGGTAATGTTCGAGTTGGCGTTTTAGGGGCTCTGAGCAGGCGATGGGAGGCCGACGCGCCCTTCGGCCGCCTACTCGGGCACCAACTCAAGTCGCAGGCGCGTGCCGGTGGCGGCAGCATAACGCCGCAAGGTCGCCAGAGTCGGCGAAACACCGCCGCCCTCAAGCCGTGCCACGGCCGATTGCGTGGTGCCGATCTTCTCCGCGAGCTCGGCCTGAGACAGATGCGCGTCGTTGCGGGCTCGGATCAGTGCCTCGATGATCTCATATTCGGCGTTCGCTTCGTCGTATTCCTTGCGAAATTCCGAATCTTTCATCCAGCGCTTTTTGAGTTCCGAAATCTTTGTCATGACGTCACTCTTTCATACGCTCGCGGGCAAGGCTCAGTGCCCCGGCAGGTGTCTTCTGGGACTTCTTGACGAAGACATGCAGAATGATCACGCGGCGTCCGGTGACGGTCAGGTAGATGCCTCTGGCTATGCCATCGGGCCCTTTGGCCCGAAGCTCCCAAAGCTTGCCTTCGAGATGTCTGACATGCGGCTGCCGCATGCGGTCCAGCCCGAGTGTCTCAACCATCTCCATCAGCCGCAGAAGCCGCGCCCGGAGCGACACAGGCAAGGCCTCAAGCTCGTCATCGACTTCCTTGCCAAGCGTCTCGACCGTCCAGCCCATAGCGCTATATAGCGGATGCGCTATGGGCTTTCAACGGCGAGCGGGGTGGCCGCTTACTCTGCTGCGCCGAGATACTCGCTCAGCGGCGGGCACGAGCAGACCAGGTTACGGTCGCCGCCGACATTGTCGATGCGCGAAACCGGCGGCCAGTATTTTGCCGCGGTGTCGGCATTGCCGGCCGGGTAGGCGGCCTCGAGCCGCGAGTAGGGGTGCGTCCACTCGCCGGCCAGTGCTTCGGCTGCCGTGTGGGGAGCATTGACCAGCGGGTTGTCCTCGCGCGGCCACTCGCCCTTCGCCACCTTCTCGGCCTCGCCGGCAATCGCGATCATCGCCTCGCAGAAGCGGTCGACCTCGTGCTTGGGCTCGGACTCGGTCGGCTCGACCATCAGCGTTCCGGCCACCGGCCAGGACATGGTCGGCGCATGGAAGCCGTAGTCGATCAGGCGCTTGGCCACGTCCTCGACGCTGATGCCGGCTTTGTCCTTCAGCACGCGGGTGTCGAGGATGCACTCATGCGCCACGCGGCCGTTGCGGCCCTTGAACAGCACGGGGAAGTGCGGCTCGAGCTTGGCAGCAACATAGTTGGCGCTGAGGATGGCCGTCTCCGTGGCGTGCTTCAGCCCTGCGGCACCCATCATGCGGATATACATCCAGGTGATGGGCAGGATCGACGCGCTGCCGAACGGGGCGGCCGACACCGCATGCAGCGAGCCTTCGGCGACATGGCCCGGCACGTAGGGCTTCAGATGCGCCTTGACGCCGATCGGGCCGACGCCGGGGCCGCCGCCGCCATGCGGGATGCAGAAGGTCTTGTGCAGGTTCATGTGGCAGACGTCCGCGCCGATGTCGCCCGGACGCGCCAGTCCGACCAGCGCGTTCAGGTTGG
Source organism: Mesorhizobium sp. KR2-14 (assembly GCF_040049255.1). NCBI lineage: Bacteria > Pseudomonadati > Pseudomonadota > Alphaproteobacteria > Hyphomicrobiales > Phyllobacteriaceae > Mesorhizobium > Mesorhizobium sp. KR2-14. The sequence continues at coordinate 378,348 of NZ_JBDZDR010000004.1, forward strand.
CGCCGTCGAGATAGACCTGCCCGCCATGCTCGTGGATGACCGCGCAGATGTCGCGGATGCCTTCCTCGAACACGCCATGCGTCGAAGGGTAGGTGATCATCAGCGCTGCAAGGTTGTCTGCATGCTGGGCAGCCTTGGCCTTCAGGTCCTCCACGTCGACATTGCCGTCGTCGTTGCAGTGAACCACCACCACGCTCATGCCGGCCATGGCGGCGCTGGCGGGGTTGGTGCCGTGCGCCGAGGACGGGATAAGGCAGATATTGCGGTGATGGTCGCCGCGCGACTGGTGGTAATGGCGGATCGCCAAGAGGCCGGCATATTCGCCCTGGCTGCCCGCATTGGGCTGCAGTGACACGGCGTCGAAGCCGGTGATCTCTGAGAGCCAGCGGTCCAGATCGTCGATCATCTCACGATAGCCGACGGAATGGCCGGCCGGCGCGAAGGGATGCAGGTTGGCGACCGACGGCCAGCTCACCGGCATCATCTCGGCGGCTGCGTTGAGCTTCATGGTGCAGGAGCCGAGCGGGATCATGGCGCGGTCGAGCGCCAGGTCCTTGTCGGCGAGCCTGCGCAGGAAGCGCATCATGTCCGTCTCGGAGCGGTTCTCATGAAAGACCGGCTGGGTGAGGAAACCCTTGGCCCGCGGGTTGGCGGGCAGGGACACCTTGTCGGCTGCGGCAGGCGTCGCACCGAACAGCGCGGCGATCGCCGCAAGGTCGGCCTCGGTCGAGGTCTCGTCGAAGGTCACGCCGACGCGGTTCTCGTCGAAGATGCGCAGCAGCCGGCCGTCCTTCTCGGCGGCCGCAGCGATCTCCTTGGCTTTGCCCTTCGTGACGACCGTTACCGTGTCGAAGCGGCGCGCGCCCGCCACTTCCACGCCGGCAGCCGCGAGACCTTGCGCCAGCCGCTCGGCCAGTACGTGAACCTGCGTGGCGATCGACTGCAGGCCCTGCGGGCCGTGCCAGATCGCATAGGACGCCGCCATGTTGGCCAGAAGCGCCTGCGCCGTGCAGATGTTGGAGGTCGCCTTGTCGCGGCGGATGTGCTGCTCGCGCGTCTGCAGCGCCAGCCGGTAGCCGGGGCGACCGTCGGCATCGACCGACTGGCCGACGAGGCGACCCGGCATCAGGCGGGTAAGCGCGTCGGAAACGGCGCAATAGGCAGCGTGCGGGCCGCCATAGCCCATCGGCACGCCGAAGCGCTGCATCGAACCGCAAGCAATATCGGCACCGAGCTTGGCAGGCGCCTCGGAAATGGTCAGCGACAGCGGATCGGCGACGAAGATGACGATTGCGCCGGCCGCCTTGGCCTTCTGTATGGTTGCGGCATGGTCGCCATAGACGCCGTGCGTGTCAGGCCAGGAGACGATGAGGGCGGCGGTGTTGTCGCCGATAGCCTCAGCGCCGACCGTGATGCCGAGTGGCTCGGCGCGCGTCCTGACCACGTCGAGCGTCTGCGGGTGCAATTCACCCGCCAGAACGACTTCGCTGCGCTTCTCGCGGTGGTGACGGAAGGCGATGCCCATGGCCTCGGCCACGGCGGTCGCCTCGTCCAGCAGCGAGGCGGAGGCGACCGGCAGGCCGGTCAGTTCCGTCACCAGCGTCTGGAAGTGGAACAGCAGTTCCAGACGCCCCTGGCTGATCTCGGACTGGTAGGGCGTATAGGCCGTGTACCAGGCCGGATTTTCGAACAGGTTGCGCTGAATGACCGGTGGTACCCGGCACCCGTGGTAACCGGCGCCGATGAAGCTTTTCAGCACCGTGTTCTTCGCCATCTTGGCCGACAGTTCCGTTAGCGCGTCCGCCTCGCTTGCGGGCGCCGGCAGGTCCAGCGCGCGGTCGAGCCGGATCGACTTCGGCACGGCCTGTGAGATCAGCGTCTCGACTGACGGCACGCCGAGCACGGCCAGCATGGCGCGCGCGTCGGCCGTGCTCGGGCCGACATGGCGCGTTTCGAAGGGGTAGGGGGCAATGGTCATTCAGTCACCTTTGTCCTTATCCGATAAGGGCTTTGTAGCCTGCTTCGTCGAGCAGGCCCGTAAGCTGGCTTTCGTCCGCCAGCTTCATCTTCCACAGCCAGCCGTCGGTGGTGGCTGCCGAGTTGACGAGCGCCGGGTCGGACGACAGGGCTGCATTGGCTTCGATGATCTCGCCGTCGACCGGCGCATAAACGTCGGAAGCCGCCTTCACGGATTCAACGACGACGGCCACGTCGCCTTTGACAACCTTGCGGCCGCTTTCCGGCAGTTCCACGAAAACCAGATCGCCGAGCTGTTCCTGGGCGTAGTCGGTTATGCCCACGGTCGCCACGCCGCCCTCGACGCGGATCCATTCGTGGTCGTCAGTGAAATAGGTGGTTGCCATGAGAAATTCATCCTTTGCGATAGCGATGCTGCATGAAGGGTAGTGGGTGTATCTCGACGGGCACCTTGGTGCCGCGCACGTCTGCGAAGAGTTTTGTCTCGGGCGCCAGCGCCACCGAGACGTAGCCCATGGCCACAGGCGAACCGACGGACGGTCCGAAGCCGCCGGACGTGATGCGTCCGACCGGGTTGCCCGCCTCGTCGAAGAGGCTTGCGCCGGCGCGCACCGGCTGCCGGCCCTGCGGCTTCAGCCCCACGCGCTTTTCGGTCGCGCCTTTCTGGATTGCAGCGCGCAGCGCCTCCGCGCCCACGAACTGGCCGGAAGCGCGAAGATCCTTGGAAATGGCCCACATCAGCCCCGCGTCAATCGGGTTTGTCTCAGGTGTGATGTCTTGGCCGTGCAGGCACAGGCCGGCTTCCAGCCGCAGGCTGTCGCGGGCGGCAAGGCCGACCCACATCACGCGCTCGTCGGCAAGCAGCGTCTCCAGCAGCGCGCGGGCGTCGGCTTCCGGCAGGCCGATCTCGAAACCGTCCTCGCCGGTGTAGCCGGAACGGCTCATGAACCAGTCCTTGCGCGGCTCGAAGCCATGCATGAACAACAGCTCGCCTGTTTCCACCCCGGCGCGCGAAAGGGCGGCCCACGCCTCGGGGCCCTGTATGGCGAGGAAAATGCGGTCGAGAGGTGTAATCGTGCAGTCGAGGCCCTGGGCCAGCTCGCGCAGATGCGCCTCGTCTACGGCTGCGTTTCCGGCATTGGCCACGACCATGAAGCGATCGGCGCCGAGCCGGGTGATGATCAGGTCATCGATTACGCCGGCCTGCTCGTTGAGGAGGAAGGTGTATTTTGACTGGCGCTCTGCAAGCGCGAGAGGATCGAGCGGGCAGGCCTTGGCCAGAAGGGCCGCTGCCTCGGGTCCTGAGACCTCGAAAAGCTTCATGTGCGAGATGTCGAATAGGCCGACATGCTCGCGCGTATGCTGGTGCTCGGCCATCACGCCGGGCGTATAGGTAAGCGGCATCGACCATCCGGCGAATGCGCCAAAGCGCGCGCCGGCGGCACGATGCAAATCCTCGAGGGGAAGGTTCCTGGTGTGGGCGCCCGTCATGACATCTCCAGAGTCGCACGTGTTCAGCCGCTACTGCGGCAGTCCGTGCCCCTCTGTCTGAAGCCTGAGAGACTCGCGCAACCGGAACTCTGTCGGCAGCGCTTACACCTTCGGCGCGGGGTGTTACCCCCGACTTTCCAGAGCGTCTTTCCCGTCCACGGTTCTTTTGCCTGAGAGATTTCGGGCGATTTCCCCTTCGGCGACAGCTTCCGCTGTTCTCTCCCGCAAACAGGTGGGTCCGTTTCCGAACCCGCGACGACTCATAGCTAGACCATGGCGGACACTTTGTCACGCCTCTTGGGCTGAAAGCGCGATTTTAATGTCGCCGAAGGTGCGACTGGGCGAAAATGAAAATATTGGGATTGCTGCGGCCCTGCTAGCCGGCGAGGCGTTCCATGTCGCTCTGCAGCCGGCGGATCAGATGGCCGGTTTCCGCGTGAAGGTTGCGAAGCTTGCCGAGCTGGGCGCCCAGCACTTCCATTGTTTCGTCCTCGTGGTCATCGCCGGTTTCCACGGGCGCGGTGCCGATGCCGTGCAGCACCCAGCACGGGCTCACGCCAAGCAGGCCGGAAAGCATGCTGAGCCGTTGCGCGCCCGGCTGCGAGCGGTCGCACTCCCAGGCCTTGATGGTGGATGCTTTGACGCCGAGCCTAAGTGCGAGCTGCCTGATGCTCATGCCACTGGCCTCACGGGCCCTGGAAAGCCGGCCGCCAATGGTGTCGAAATCCGGAACTTCGTCGTAAATATTCGTGGTGTCGGACACCCGATTTGCCTCCTGTGGTTGGCTGGTTTGTCGCGCTCGCGGAAACAGAGCGCGGGTCGTCAAGGATGGTGCACCGGGGCGGCGGTGGCAAGTTTTTGCCGGTAAAATCGTGTAAATGCCTGTATTTAGGCGAGTTTCCTGCGCTGCTTGACGCGCCGCGTCGTGGCGAATCGTCGAACCTTCAGATGCCGCCATACCAGTCGTAGCCGCGATCCTCCCAATATCCGCCGCGCCCGTCTCCGATGTTGGCGAAGCTGTCCACCAGCTCGATCTTGCGCAGGTATTTTGGCATCTTGTAGCCGAGCTGGCGCTCCACCCGTACGCGTAGCGGCGCGCCGTTCTCGACTGGCAGCGGTCCGCCGTTGAGGCCATATGCCAGGATGGTCTGCGGGTGGCGTGCATCGACCATGTCGACCGAGCCGTAATATTTGATCGGCCCGTCCTCGTCGTTGTCTATCGTGTCGAGGCAGTAAAACACCGCATAGCGGGCCTCAGGCTTCACCTTGGCCATGTCCAGCACCAGGGCCAGCGGCACGCCGGTCCATTTGGCAATGCAGCTCCAGCCCTCGACGCAGTCGTGCCGGGTGATCTGGGTGCGGGAGGGCATGGCCATCAGCTGGTCGCGTGAAAGTGACAGCGGATTTGCGACCAGGCCGGTGACTTCCAGCCGCCAGTCGGCGAAATTGTTGGCGAGCAGCCCCTTGTAGGTGTCGTCGTCGGGGGCGGTCACGCCGTTGGGGCGCTGTGGCTGGCGGATGTCGGCCTCGGTATATTCCTGCGCCAGCGCATCGCGACCGGCCAGCAGCCGCTGCACACGGTAGGTCAGGTCGTTGGCGCGCTCCAGCATATGCCGCACGCTGCTGTCGGTGTCGGACAGCGAATCGAAGGCATCGCAGCCCGACAGCGCCAGGCCGGATCCGCCGAGCGCGGCGGCCGTCAGGAAGCGGCGGCGGTTGATGCGGAAGCCAGCCACGTCACGTCTCCTTGTCACTGTCCGGCGGATCGGCCCGATACCACCCGGTGACGACCGACCGCAGCTCGTTTATCGGCCCAGCGGCAACGATCATCACCATGTGGACGATGAAGAAGGCGACCAGCAGCAGCATCACCGTGAAATGGATGGTGCGCGCGGTCTGGCGCCCGCCCAGAATGTCGGTCAGGAATGGGATCACCGTGTCCATGCTCGGCGACATCGCAAGCCCGGTCAGGATCATCAGCGGCAACAGGATCAACAGCACCGTTGCGTAGGACAGCTTCTGCAACGTGTTGTAGCGCCGCCCGTGATGGAAGCGCAGCCGGGCATGGTCGGCTATGTCGCCGGGCAGGTTTTTCAGGTCCTCCACGCGCGGCGCCAAGTCCCGGCGCAGATGGCCGTTGACGATGCTGGCGACGAGCCAGACAAGCAGCGTGCCGGAAAGCACCCAGGCGAAGAAGAAATGGATCACGCGGCCGGTGGCGAGATCCTGATAGGAGGGGATGGTCGCCCAGGCGGGGAAGGCGCGGGACTGCGGGTTATCCTTCGGACCAGAGAGCGCCAGCACGCCAGTGGTGTCGAAGCGATGGCCGAAGACCTCGGTGTAACCCTTTGGGCCATCGGCGGTATTTTCGGCCTTGAACCTCAGCACCGCATTGTCGAAGCCGAAGCCGGACTGCTTTCCGATGTAGAGCGCGGGATGGGCGTTGAAGATTTGCAGGCCGCTGAGCAGCAGGAAGAACAGTGCAATTGCCCAGACCCAGTGGGTCAGGCGGGTCCAGGCAGACATGCGGTATATCAGGTTCCCGGCACTGGCCCGTGCCGGTCCCGCTTTATCTGGCGCTCCCTTGAATGCCGCTCTCTCCATCCGCCTGGACCTCCGGACGCTCGGGATATCCCGACGCGCCTTGGTCAACGCATATTACCGCCAGGCGGTGGAGATGACAGCGCTGGTTTGGTCGCGGCAATGACAATGTCGCGACGGCAGCGTTACCTGGCCAGCCGCTCGGCATGCCAGCGGAGGTGGTCGTCCATGAAGGTCGAGATAAAGAAATACGAATGGTCATAGCCTTCGCGCATGTTCAGCGTCAGCGGAATGCCGGCTGCCTTGCACGCCTCGTCCAGCAACCACGGCCGCAGCCCGTCTTCCAGGAAGCCGTCCGCCGAGCCCTGGTCGACCAGGAATTCGGGGAAGCGCTTGCCGTCCTCGATCAGGGCCACTGCATCATAGGCCCGCCATGACGCTTCATCCGCGCCGAGATATTTTTCGAACGCCGGCTTTGACCAGCCGGCCACCATCGGACGCGTGATCGGCGCGAAAGCCGAGCAGCTCTTGAAGCGCTCCGGTTGCTTCAGCGCGATGGTCAGGGCTCCGTGGCCGCCCATGGAGTGGCCGAAGATCGCCTGGCGCGACATGTCGGCGGGAAATTCCTTCGCGATGAGGGCCGGAAGCTCCTCGGTGATGTAGGAATACATGCGGTAGTTCGTTGAGAACGGCGCCTGCGTGGCGTCGAGATAGAAGCCTGCGCCGCAGCCGAACTGCCAGTTGTCCTTCTCGTCCGGAATGTTTTCCCCTCGCGGGCTGGTGTCGGGGCACACCACGATCAGTCCGAGCTCTGCGGCCAGCCGGCGGTATTCGCCCTTGTCCATGACGTTCTGGTGGGTGCAGGTCAGGCCCGACAGATACCAGACGGCCGGGCAGGGGCCGTCCTTGGCCTGCGGCGGCACGAAGACAGCGAAGGTCATGTCGCAGGCGCACGCCTCGGACGCATGGGAGTAGACGCCCTGGACGCCGCCATGGGATTTTGCGGTGGAAATGGTTTTCATGAAATCGGCTCGATCAGTTCGGTTGGGATGTTGAGAGTGCCGGCAAGTGCCGCAAGGCGCCTGTCGGCGGTGATGAGGGGCTCTCGCCGTTCCAGCGCGAGGGCGAGATAGAGGCAGTCGTAGACCGGGTGGTGCAATCTCAGCGCCAAAGCCAAGGCTTGCGGCAGCACCTCGGCATCGGAGACCAGTTCGGTCATGGAAAGCTGAAGGATTTCAATACACTCGACGCACCTTTCAGGGGGCAGTTCACCGCCGCGAGCGCGCTTGCAGAGAACATTGGCGGTTTCCACCAGCAGGAACGTCGGGGCTATGAGCCCCGGCAGAGCCCGAAACGGATCCGCCGCCGTGCTGAACTCTGTATCCACGAACCAGTGACTAGCCACGCTGGCATCAATGATCATCGTCCAGCCCGGACAGATCTTTACCAAGATTGCTTTCGCGATCCGAGCGGATCTCATCGATGATCTGCTGGCCGGAGGCGCGCCTTGAACTTGCGCGAATTACTTCCATCCGGCGGACGATTTCTTCCCGGCTGGGCTTGGCCTTCTCGGCCAACGCTTCCCGGGCGAGCTGCTCGGTCGACTTGCCGGCGACCCTCGCCCGCTCCTTCAGCCGCAAAAGCACTTCGTCGGGAATGTTCCTGATGATCATGCTGCCCATGGAGTTTCTCCGAGTGATATCACAATGATATCACCGTCGGCCGGGCATGCAAGCAAGGCGTCAGCTCGCCAGCGAAACCACCAGGTTCACCGCGGCGGCGACGATCACCGTGTTGTAGAAGAACGAGATGATCGAATGAACCATCGCGGTGGCGCGCATGGTCGTTCTGGTGATACCGGTGTCGGCGGTCTGCGCGGTCATGCCGATCACGACCGAGAAGTACAGAAAGTCCCAGCCGCAAGGGCGCTCGGTGCCGGGGAACTCAAGGCCGCCGACCGGTCTCCTGCTGCGCCTGTCGCTCGCGTCCGTGTCCTTGTCACCCTTCCAGTAAAGATTGGCGTAGTGCAGGCTGGCCATCGTGTGGATCGTGAACCAGCCGAGCGGCAGCGAAAGCATGGAAAATGCGAGCCAAAATGGGTGCGGAATCTGCTTCGCGTTCATCAGCACGAAGAGCGAGCCGACCGCCACGCACACCACTGCAAAGGTCACCAGGAAGATGATCCAGACCGGTTCGTCTGCTTCCTGCGCGCGGCGACTCAGGAAGTCAGGCGTCAGGCGCGGCATCTGCCGCAACACCAAGGCGATGTAGGCGATGAAATAGACATTCGCGCCGATCGAATAGGACAGCGGGTGCTGCAGCAGCATGGCGACGACCAAGGCTACCACACCGGCCGCGGCGCTCATCAGGAAAATGACATGCCGGCCGAAAGGCTTCATTTCATCCCTCCGCGGTGCGGGCAGTCTGAAGCGCGCGCCGAGCCGTCTGGTCGAGCGCCCCCAGGAAGCGGGAGCGATCCTGTGGCGTGAAGGATGCGTTATAGCCCTTGCTCTCGCCGGTTTCGCGCAGATGTTGCTTCAGGTCGCGCATGGCCACCGCCATGCCGATCGTTTCGGGCGTGAAGGGCTTTCCGGTCACCCCCAGCACATGCGCGCCCAGCGCCACGGTGCGTGCGGCCAGCGGAATGTCGGCCGTCACGACGATGTCGTTCGGGCGCGCATGCTCGACGATCCAGTCATCGGCCGCATCCGCGCTCTTGGAAACCACGACGTGGCGCACCATCGGGTCGCGGGAAGGGCGCAGGCCCCCGTTGGACACGAAGGTGACCACAAGCCCCAGCCGGTCCGCGACCTTCTCTGCCTCGGCCTTCACCGGGCAGGCGTCAGCATCGACATAGATGATCGGGTCCGGCATGGGTTTTCTCGGCTCAGTACAGCACGACCGAGCGGATGGACTTGCCCTGGTTCATCAGGTCAAAGCCCTTGTTGATGTCTTCCAGCGGCATGGTGTGGGTGATCATCGGGTCGATCTGGATCTTGCCCTCCATGTACCAGTCGACGATCTTCGGCACGTCGGTGCGGCCGCGCGCGCCGCCGAAGGCGGTGCCCTTCCAGGTGCGTCCGGTGACCAGCTGGAACGGACGGGTCGAGATTTCCTGGCCGGCGCCGGCGACGCCGATGATGATCGATTCGCCCCAGCCGCGATGCGCAGATTCCAGCGCCTGGCGCATCACCTTCACGTTGCCGGTGCAGTCGAAGGTGTAGTCGGCGCCGCCGATTTGGTCGGCCCCGCGCTTGGTCATGTTGACCAGATAGGGCACGATATCGCCATCGACCTCGGTCGGGTTGACGAAATGCGTCATGCCGAAGCGCTCGCCCCATTCCTTCTTCTCGTTGTTGAGATCGACGCCGATGATCATGTCGGCGCCGGCCAGGCGCAGGCCTTGGATGACGTTGAGGCCGATGCCGCCCAGGCCGAACACGATCGCGGTCGCGCCGATCTCCACCTTGGCGGTGTTGATGACCGCGCCGATGCCGGTGGTGACGCCGCAGCCGATGTAGCAGATCTTGTCGAAGGGCGCGTCGGGATTGACCTTGGCCAGCGCGATCTCGGGCAGAACGGTGAAGTTCGAGAAGGTCGAGCAGCCCATGTAGTGGAAGATCTTGTCCTTGCCGATGGAGAAGCGGCTGGTGCCGTCGGGCATCAGGCCCTGGCCCTGCGTCGAGCGGATGGCCGTGCACAGGTTGGTCTTGCGGCTGAGGCAGGACGGGCAGGAGCGGCATTCGGGCGTGTAGAGCGGGATGACGTGGTCGCCCTTCTTAAGCGAGGTCACGCCCTTGCCGACGTCGACGACGACGCCCGCGCCCTCATGGCCGAGGATGGCCGGGAAGATGCCTTCCGGGTCGGCGCCCGACAGGGTGAACTCGTCGGTGTGGCAAATGCCGGTCGCCTTGATCTCGACCAGAACCTCGCCTTCGCGCGGTCCCTCGAGATCGACTTCCATGATCTCCAGCGGCTTTCCGGCGGCAACGGCCACGGCGGCACGGGTTTTCATCAGGCAAGTCCTCCAGGGTATGGAATGGTGTCAGAATCTCTTCGGCGGGTCTTTCGGCCCCCGGCAATGGCTAAGCGAAATACCCGCTTTTTGCCATAGCAGAGCCACCATCTACATTATAAGCTCCAGAATGGTAGCCAATCTGCTCCTCGCTACGATTTTCGAGGTTCTGACCTTCCTTGTCCATGCTGCCGGCTTGATCGGCCTTACCCATGTGATCGCCTATCTCCTCGCCCACCCGCTCATCGACGGCAAACAGGGCGAAAAAGTCTTCGCCATGGCGGTGCTGGCGCTCGGCCTCTTTCTGCTCGTCAGCGTCGAAATCGCGCTTTGGGCTGGCGGCTTGCTGGCCCTGGGCGCGTTCAAGCACTTCGAAGAAGCGTTCTATTTCTCCACCTCGGCCTTCGCGACCATCGGATTCAACGACGTCGCACCGGCCAGGGAATGGCGGCTGCTCACCTCGATGGAAGGTGTCACGGGCTTCCTTATCATGGGCTGGACGGCGGCCTATCTTGTCACCTCCGGCATCCGTTTCGGCCCCTTCGAGCGCGACAAGCATTTTTGAGGGCAACGTCCGCGCGGCTGCGCTCGTCATTCCGGCACTTGAGGCGTGGCGGGATAGCCCATAGAACTGGAGGCTCGTCAGGGGAAAGACGTCTGCATGTTCAAGAAGATATTGATCGCCAATCGAGGCGAGATCGCCTGCCGCATCATCAAGACCGCTCGCCGCATGGGCATTGCCACGGTCGCCGTCTATTCCGATGCCGACCGCGACGCGGTGCATGTCGAGATGGCCGACGAGGCGGTGCATATCGGCCCTGCCGCAGCGGCGCAAAGCTATCTGCTGCCAGAAAAGATCATCGAGGCGTGCAAGGCGACGGGGGCCGAAGCCGTGCATCCCGGCTACGGCTTCCTTTCAGAGCGGGCGTCGTTCTGCGAAACCTTGGAAAGCGAAGGGATCATCTTCATCGGCCCGAAGTCCAAGGCCATCCGCGCCATGGGCGACAAGATCGAGTCGAAAAAATTCGCCAACCATGCCCGGGTCAGCACCGTGCCGGGCTATCTGGGCGTGATCGAGGATGCCGACCATGCAGAGCGGATCGCCGGTGAGATCGGCTATCCGGTGATGATCAAGGCGTCCGCCGGCGGCGGCGGCAAGGGCATGCGCGTCGCCTGGGACAGGGCCGAAGTGCGCGACGGTTTTGAGCGCGCCCGCTCCGAAGCAAAAAGCTCCTTCGGCGACGACCGCGTCTTCATCGAGAAATTCATCGTCGAACCGCGTCACATCGAGATTCAGGTGCTGGCCGACGCATATGGCAACGCCATCTATCTCGGCGAGCGCGAATGCTCGATCCAGCGCCGCAACCAGAAGGTTGTCGAGGAGGCGCCGTCGCCTTTCCTTGATGAAAAGACGCGGCATGCCATGGGCGAACAGGCGGTCGCGCTGTCGAAGGCGGTGGACTACCAGAGCGCCGGCACGGTGGAATTCATCGTCGACCGCGATCGCAATTTCTACTTCCTAGAAATGAACACCCGCCTGCAGGTGGAGCATCCGGTGACCGAACTCGTCACTGGCGTCGACCTGGTCGAGCAGATGATCCGCATCGCGGCCGGTGAGAAGCTGGCAATCCGCCAGGAAGTTGTGCGGCTGAACGGCTGGGCGGTGGAAAGCCGGCTCTACGCCGAAGATCCCTATCGCAACTTCCTGCCTTCCATCGGCCGGCTCACCCGTTACCGGCCTCCGGAGGAAGGAACATTCGGTGACATCGTCATCCGCAACGACACTGGGGTAACGGAAGGCTCCGAGATTTCGATGTTCTACGATCCGATGATCGCAAAACTCTGCACCTGGGCGCCGACCCGGCTGGAGGCGATCGACGCCATGTCGGAGGCGCTGGACGAGTTCGTGGTCGACGGCATCGAGCACAACATTCCGTTCCTCTCGGCGCTGATGCAGCATCCACGCTGGCGCGAGGGCCGTCTCTCCACCGGCTTCATTGCCGAGGAATATCCCGACGGCTTTGCGCCGATGAAGCCGGACGACAATGAAAAGGCGGTGCTGGCTGCCGTCGCAACGGCGGTCGAACTGTTGCGCCGCGACCGTCTCGACCGGCTGACCGGGCGGCTGGCGCCGCATTCGGGCGTGCTGAAGCCGGACTGGGTGGTGCGCCTGGATGACGAATACATCCCCGTATCGATCGGCGAGGGCATGGTATCGATCCCCATGGAAATCGACCTCTCCGTCGCCGGAGGCAAGCTGCTGACGGTCATTTCCGACTGGCGCCCAGGCGAGCCGGTGTGGCGCGGAACGGTTGGCGGCCATACGGTGGCAGCTCAGATCCGGCCGATCAACAACGGCGTCCGCATTGCCTGGCGCGGGCTTTCGGCGTCCGCGCGCACCATGCTGCCGCGCACGGCCGCGCTCGACAAGCTGATGCCGGCCAAGGTTGCGCCCGACACGTCGAAGCTGCTGCTGTGTCCGATGCCGGGCCTCGTCGTGTCGATCGCGGTTGCCGAAGGGCAGGAGGTCAAGGCCGGCGAGACGCTGGCCGTGGTCGAGGCGATGAAGATGGAAAACGTGCTCCGCGCCGAGCGCGACCTTACTGTTGAGAAAATCATCGCCCAGCCGGGCGACAGCCTGGCCGTGGACGCGGTGATCATGGAGTTCGCATGAAGCGCGCCGTCTGACGGGCCCGACCGGCGCGACGAACGCCACGTTGCGCCGCCTTCCTGTGATGGTTACCTATTCGGACTGGACCCGGCCACTCTCATTCGAGACAATGGCCTGATCCGACTCTCGAAACGAAATGCCGATGACCAGCGACCGACCGCCGCGCGACCCTATCCTGCGTAGTGCTCTTTCAGCGCGAGCCAATGCAGCGCCCAAGGCGCCCGAAACGCCGACGCGCGCCTTCGTCCACCTGCGCGTCCACTCGGCCTATTCGCTGCTGGAAGGCGCGCTGCCGGTCGGCAAGATCGTCGGTCATGCGGTGAAGGACGAAGCGCCGGCCATCGCCGTCACCGACACCAACAATCTTTTCGGCGCCCTGGAGTTTGCCCAGAAGGCCACCAAGGACGGCGTGCAACCGCTGGTGGGCTGCCTGCTCTCCGTCGATTTCAGTGACGGCACCGATGCCAGCCCCGTCCGCAAGCAGGGCGTGGAACTCCATTCGGTGGTTCTGATCGCCGCGACCGAAGCCGGCTATGCCAATCTGGTCCGCATCGTCAGCCGCGCCTATCTGGAAACGCCGTCGGGCGAGCCTGTGCACGCCAAGCTCGAATGGGTCGGCAATCTGTCCGAAGGCATCATCTGCCTCTCCGGTGGGCCGCGCGGGCCGATTGGCACCGCCCTCAAGAGCGGGCACGCCGAACTCGCGGAAAGCCGGCTGCTGGCCTTGCACGCAATGTTCGGTGACCGGCTCTATGTCGAGCTGGAGCGTCTTGGCGGCTACGACCGCGCGGTGGAAGCCGCGACCATCGATCTCGCCTACCGCCACCGGCTACCGCTTGTGGCCACCAACGAGGCCTTCTTCCCGGCGCGCGGCGACTATGAGGCGCATGACGCGCTGATCGCCATTGCCGAGGGCTCGGTTGTCGCCGAGGACAACCGCCGGCGGCTGACGCCTGACAATTTCCTGAAATCCCAGAAGGAGATGTCGCAGCTCTTTGCCGATCTGCCCGAAGCGATCGACAACACGATCGAGATCGCCCGGCGCTGCTCGTACTATACGCAGACACGGAAACCGATCCTGCCGCGCTTCGCCGGTGCCGATGTGGCTGATGCCGAAGCCGCCGAAAGGGCGGAGTCCGAGGAACTGGCGCGTCAGGCCCGCGAAGGCCTTGCCAACCGCATCGCCACGCGCGGCATCCACCCCGGCTTCACCGAGGAGCAGTATCGCGAACGCCTGGAGTTCGAGATCGGCATCATCCAGCGCATGAAGTTCCCGGGCTACTTTCTCATCGTCTCGGACTTCATCAAATGGGCCAAGGCGCAGGGCATTCCGGTGGGGCCGGGCCGCGGATCGGGCGCGGGCTCGCTGGTCGCCTATGCGCTCACCATCACCGACGTCGACCCGCTGCGTTTCTCGCTGCTGTTCGAGCGCTTCCTCAACCCCGACCGCGTCTCGATGCCCGACTTCGACATCGACTTCTGCCAGGACCGGCGCGAAGAGGTGATCCGCTACGTGCAGGCCAAATATGGCCGCGACCAGGTCGGCCAGATCATCACCTTCGGTACGCTGCAGGCGCGCGCGGTGCTGCGCGACGTAGGTCGCGTGCTACAAATGCCCTATGGCCAGGTCGACCGGCTGTGCAAGATGGTGCCGGCCAATCCCGCCAATCCAGTCACGCTTGCTCAGGCCATCGAGGGCGAGCCGCGCTTTGCGGAAGAGGCCGAGCGCGAGCCCATCGTTCAGACGCTGCTCGACATGGCGCAGAAGCTGGAGGGCCTCTACCGCCACGCCTCCACCCACGCCGCCGGCATCGTGATCGGCGACCGTCCGTTGTCGGAACTGGTGCCGATGTACCGCGATCCGCGCTCGGATATGCCGGTCACCCAGTTCAATATGAAATATGTCGAGCAGGCGGGGCTGGTAAAGTTCGACTTCCTCGGCCTGAAGACGCTTTCCGTGCTGCAGACGGCCGTCAAGCTCATCAGCCGGCGCGGCGTTGATATCGATCTTGCCCAGATCCCGCTCGACGATCCCAAGACCTATGCCATGCTGTCGCGCGGCGAAACAGTCGGCATCTTCCAGGTTGAAAGTGCCGGCATGCGCAAGGCGCTGATCGGCATGAAGCCCGACTGCATCGAGGACATCATCGCGCTGGTGGCGCTCTACCGCCCGGGCCCGATGGAAAACATTCCCATCTACAACGCCCGCAAGCACGGCGAGGAGGAGATCGCCTCCATCCACCCCATGATCGACCATCTGGTGAAGGAGACGCAGGGCGTCATCGTCTACCAGGAGCAGGTCATGCAGATTGCACAGGAGCTGGCCGGCTACTCGCTCGGCGAAGCCGACCTTCTGCGCCGCGCCATGGGCAAGAAGATCCGCGCCGAGATGGACAAGCAGCGCGAGCGCTTTGTCTCGGGCGCGGTGGAAAAGGGCGTCAGCAAGCAGCAGTCCGATTTCATCTTCGACCTGCTGGCAAAGTTCGCAGACTACGGCTTCAACAAGTCGCACGCCGCCGCCTACGCCATCGTCTCCTACCAGACGGCCTATCTGAAGGCGCATTACCCGGTCGAGTTCCTCGCCGCGTCGATGACCTACGATATGTCCAACACCGACAAGCTGTCAGACTTCCGGCAGGATGCGTTGCGACTGGGCATCGACGTGGTGCCGCCTTCGGTCAGGACCTCATACAGGCCCTTCGAGGTCGGCGAGAACCGCATCTTTTATGCGCTCGCCGCCATCAAGGGCGTGGGCGAGGCGGCGGTCGATCACATCGTGGCCAAGCGCGCCGAAAAGCCCTTCGAGGATCTGGAGGATTTTTGCGAGCGCATCGATCCCAAGATCGTCGGCAAACGCGTCTTCGAAAGCCTGATCAATGCCGGCGCGCTGGATTGCTTCGGCCACGACCGTGCTTCGCTGATGGCGGGGGTGGAGCGCATGATGGGCCTTGCCTCGCGCTCACAGGCCGATGCAGCCGCCGGCATAACCGACATGTTCGGCGCGGCTTCGCCCAGCCGCCAGAAACAGCTGCATCTGCCCGCCGCCGAGCCGTGGCTGCCTGCAGACCGGCTGCACCGCGAGTTCCAGGTCGTGGGGTTCTATCTCTCCGCCCACCCGCTTGACGAATACAAGGCGGTGCTCGGGAAGATGCGTGTCCAGACCTGGACCGAATTTTCCGCTGCCGTGAAGCGTGGCGCCACCGCCGGGCGTCTGGCCGGCACCGTCACCTCCAAGCAGGAGCGCAAGACCCGCACCGGCAACAAGATGGGCGTGGTGATGTTCTCCGATACTTCGGGCCAGTACGAGGCGGTGCTGTTCTCCGAGGCGTTGGCGCAATATCGCGACCTGCTCGAGCCCGGCAAATCGGTCGTCATCACCGTCGCGGCAGAGAACCGGCCCGAAGGCGTCAACCTGCGCATCCAGACCGCGCATTCGCTGGAGGACGAGGCCAGCCGCGTGCAGAAGGCGCTGCGCGTGTATCTGCGCGATGTCTCGCCGCTCAACATGCTGGCCAACCAGCTCACCACGAAGGGCGAGGGGCAGGTGAGTTTTGTCGTGATCAAGGACAACGCCCAGGGCGAGGTCGAGATCGAGCTTCCCAATCGCTATCGCATATCCCCGCAGATCGCCTCCGCCATGCGCGCGGTGCCCGGCGTGGTCGAGGTGGAGCTGGTGTAGGACTGGCGATCGGCAGGACGGCCGGAAAGGCCGCCGCCGACCGCATCTGCATCGGACTGCCGGTTGAGAGTCCGAGCCCCGGGGCCCCGGAACCTCCGCATCTCGCTTCGCTCATGCTCCGGCCCGAGGACGACGGAAGAAAGGCTGCGGCATACCTTCAACGTCGTGTCCAACAACCTTCGACAATCTGCAGGAACCTTCAACAAGTTGAGATTGATTGTGCCCAGTAGCCCTCGACGCTGGCGATTGGCGTCGGCCGCCCCACTTCCGTCATCCTCGGGCCGGAGCACGAGCGTAGCGAGTGCGGAGGTTCCGGGGACCCATGCTGGTCGGCCAAAGCTGCCGCTGCGGTGCAGAAAGAGGGCCGCAGATTTACTCAGACGAGCGCGTCCGATGACCGCCCGTCTTATCAGGTTCAACGGCCAGACGCGAAAGCGGGCGTGGCGACGATGGAGCGCGCCGGCGCTTGAACGCGCGCGAAAATTCGGGCACATGGCAGCACGATGAGCACCACCGCCAGTCCTCGCGAACTCGACCACCTCGTGCTGCCGACCGCGGCGCTCGACACGGCGCGCATCCGGCTTGAGGCGCTCGGCTTCACCGTCGCACCCATAGGCGTGCATCCGTTTGGCACCGAGAACGCCTGCATCTATCTGGCCGACGGCACATTTCTCGAACCCTTGGTGGTAGGAGATCCGGCCAAGGCTGCCGAGGCGGTGGCGGCCAACAACGTGTTCGTCGCGCGCGACCAGGCATTTCGTGAGCGCAATGGTGCGGAAGGGCTTTCGGCGGTGGTATTCGCCACGCGCAACGCCGATGCCGACCATGACGCATTCGTGCGCGCCGGCGTGTCGGCAGGTCCCCGGCTCGATTTCTCGCGGCCCTTCGTCGACGCCTCCGGCAAGGAAGACACCGCCTCCTTCCGGCTGGCTTTTGCCGCCGAGACTGCGGTGCCGGACACCTTCTTTTTTACCTGCGAGCGCGCGAACGCGCCCAAGGTCGACCGCTCCGCGCTTCAGGCCCACACCAACGGCGCGCGGCGTATCACGGCCGTTGTGGGCTGCGCCGAAGACCCCGCCGGCCACAGGCAATTCTTCGAGGCCGTCACTGGTGCTCCGGTTACGTCGCCCGCAGCCGGCCGGATCGAAGTCTGCCTGCCCAATGCCGCGATCGCGATCGCGGACGCGGCCGGCTTCAGCATCGAGTTCGGGCTGGATGCGCCGTCCGGCTCGCCGCTGCGGCTTGCGGCAATCGTGTTTGGCGTCGCCAGCCTCAGCCAGGCCAAGGCCCATTTCGATGCCGGCGGCGTCGGCTACCAACAGCGCGGCAGCCGGCTGGTAGTGCCGCCAGCGGCCGGGCAGGGCGCTATTTTCGCTTTCGAGGAGCTTTCATGAACGCGCCGAATTCGTCAGTCACCGTGGGCAAGGCAATCTTCGGCAACAGCGCGCCGCTGGCGCTGATCGCCGGGCCTTGCCAGCTCGAGTCCCGCCAGCATGCCTTCGACATGGTCGGCGCGCTGAAGGAGATCACCGAGCGGCTGGGCATCGGGCTCGTCTACAAGTCCAGCTTCGACAAGGCCAACCGCACGTCGCTGTCGGGCAAGCGCGGTGCCGGGCTCGATGCGGCATTGCCAGTCTTCGAGGACATCCGCAAGGAGTTCGGCCTGCCGGTGCTGACCGACGTGCACACCGAGGAGCAGTGCGCCCTCGTCGCGCCGTCGGTGGACATCCTGCAGATCCCCGCCTTCCTCAGCCGCCAGACCGACCTTCTCGTCGCCGCCGCCAAAACCGGCAAGGTGGTCAATGTGAAGAAGGGCCAGTTCCTCGCGCCCTGGGACATGAAGAACGTGGTGGCCAAGGTCGTCGGCTCGGGCAATGCCAATGTGATGGTCACCGAGCGCGGCGCTTCCTTCGGCTACAACACGCTGGTCTCGGACATGCGCTCTTTGCCGATCATGGCCGAGATGGGCGCGCCGGTGATCTTCGACGCCACCCACTCGGTGCAGCAGCCGGGCGGGCAGGGCGGCTCTTCGGGCGGCGAGCGGCGCTTCGTCGAGACTCTGGCGCGGGCGGCCGTGGCCGTGGGCGTCGCCGGCGTTTTCATCGAAACGCACCAGGACCCCGACAACGCCCCCTCCGACGGCCCCAACATGGTGCCCCTGAAAGACATGCCGGCATTGCTCGAAAGGCTGATGGCGTTCGACCGGGTGGCCAAGGGCAAATGAGCGGTGCATTCCGGCTTTGCCGGGGCGTACTAGATTGCCTTTTTCCCGGCTTTCGCTAAGAGGCACGAATATTTCCGCCACATCCGAGGGACCCTTCAATGACCGCCATCATCGACATCATCGGCCGCGAAATTCTCGACAGCCGCGGCAACCCCACCGTGGAAGTGGACGTGGTGCTGGAAGACGGCTCGATGGGCCGCGCAGCCGTGCCTTCGGGCGCCTCGACCGGCGCGCATGAGGCTGTGGAATTGCGCGACGGCGGGCCGCGCTATCTCGGCAAGGGCGTGGAGCGTGCGGTTGAGGCCGTCAACGGCGAGATTTTCGAGGCCCTCGGCGGCATGGAAGCCGAGCACCAGGCCGAGATCGACCAGACCATGATCGATCTCGACGGCACCGCCAACAAGAGCCGCCTGGGCGCCAACGCCATCCTCGGTGTTTCGCTCGCTGTCGCCAAGGCCGCGGCCGTGGCCTCCAACTTGCCGCTTTACCGTTATCTCGGCGGCCCCAACGCCCGCGTGCTGCCGGTGCCGATGATGAACATCATCAATGGCGGCGCCCATGCCGACAACCCGATCGATTTCCAGGAATTCATGATCATGCCGATCGGCGCGTCGTCGTTGCGCGATGCCGTGCGCTGGGGCTCGGAAATCTTCCACACGCTGAAGAAGCGCCTCAAGGACGCCGGTCACAACACCAATGTCGGCGATGAGGGCGGCTTCGCGCCGAACCTCAAGAGCGCCCAGGCGGCCCTCGACTTCATCATGGAGTCGATCGAGCAGGCCGGCTACAAGCCGGGCGACGACGTGGCAATCGCCCTCGACTGCGCGGCGACCGAGTTCTTCAAGGGCGGCAACTACGTCTACGATGGCGAGCGGAAGACCCGCGACCCCAAGACCCAGGCCAAGTATCTGGCCAAGCTTGCTGCGGACTACCCAATCATCTCGATCGAGGACGGCATGGCCGAGGACGATTGGGAAGGCTGGAAGATGCTGACCGACCTCGCCGGCGACAAGGTGCAGCTGGTCGGCGACGACCTCTTCGTTACCAACACCGCGCGCCTGCGCGACGGCATCCGCATGGGCGTGGCCAACTCCATCCTGGTCAAGGTCAACCAGATCGGCTCGCTCACGGAGACCCTGGATGCGGTGGAGACCGCTCACCGCGCGGGCTACACCTCCGTCATGTCGCACCGCTCTGGCGAGACCGAGGACTACACCATCGCCGACCTCGCGGTGGCGACCAATTGCGGGCAGATCAAGACCGGCTCGCTCGCCCGTTCGGATCGGCTCGCGAAATACAACCAGCTCATCCGCATCGAGCAGGAACTGGGCAAGCAGGCGCGCTACGCCGGCCGCTCGATTCTCAAGGGCTGAGCCGCGCTGCTTTTCCAGCGCAATCCTGATTCAAGGGCGGGGGCAACCCCGCCCTTTTTCATCGCCGGATCGGTTTCGGACGATGCCGCTCCGGCGCTCCAATCGTCGCCGTCGTAACCGGACATTAAGCATGATTGGTCCACAAGGAAGCGTCAGGGATTTGCGCCATGTGGACACGTCAGCACAAAGAAAGAAAAACCGGCCGGCTCATCGTGCCTGGCCTGGCAGTGCTCTTCCTTTCCTATTTCGGCTTTCACGCCTACCACGGCGAGCTGGGCATCTATTCCAAGTATCAGCTCAAGGCGCAGGCGGCCGGTCTGCAGTCGCAGCTGGATGCCATGCGTGCCAAGCGCATCGAGCTTGAGCGGCGGGTTCAGCTGTTGCATGATGGAACCCTGGAAAAGGACATGCTGGACGAGCAGGCCCGCAAGGCGTTGAATCTGTCCCATGCGGATGAGCTGACAATCATCCGCTCTTCGGATTGAGTAGATTAACCGAAAGTCGGTTAATCACTATTATTCCCAATGATTGCAGGCAGTTAGTTGCATGCCTGCCATGCATTTTCCGCATGGCGAAAGTGCGAATTGCGTGCTAGCGTCAATCCAGATCGGAGAGGCGACAAGCTCGGCTTCTCCAATGTCCGCAAAGAGACATTACCAGGGAGTGATGCATGGCTTCTGTCGCCAGGAAGGCGTCCGCTAAATCGAGGGCGGACGGCAAATCGAATTCCGCGCTCGTGGCGCCGAAACCCGCCGAGTTCACCCGGGATCAGGAACTCAAGGCCTATCGCGACATGCTGTTGATTCGGCGCTTCGAAGAGAAGGCCGGCCAACTTTACGGCATGGGCTTCATCGGTGGCTTCTGCCACCTCTATATCGGCCAGGAAGCTGTCGTCACCGGCATGCAGATGGCGCTGCGGGAAGGCGACCAGATGATCACCGCCTATCGCGACCATGGCCACATGCTTGCGATGGACATGTCGCCGCGTGGCGTGATGGCCGAGCTGACCGGTCGCCGTGGAGGCTACTCCAAGGGCAAGGGTGGCTCCATGCACATGTTCTCCAAGGAGAAGAATTTCTATGGCGGCCATGGCATCGTCGGCGCCCAGGTGTCGCTGGGCACGGGCCTGGCCTTCGCCAACCGCTATCGCGACGACGGCAGGGTTGCGCTGACCTACTTCGGTGACGGCGCGGCCAACCAGGGCCAGGTCTATGAAAGCTTCAACATGGCCTCGCTGTGGAAGCTTCCCGTGGTCTACATCATCGAGAACAACCGCTACGCCATGGGCACGTCGGTCACCCGTTCGTCGGCCGAGACCGATTTTTCGCACCGCGGCGCGTCGTTCAAGATTCCCGGCATTCAGGTCGACGGCATGGATGTGCGCGCGGTGAACTCCGCCGCCGATCTGGCAGTCGAATGGTGCCGCACGGGCAAGGGCCCGATCATCCTTGAAATGCTGACCTACCGCTATCGCGGCCACTCCATGTCGGACCCGGCAAAGTATCGGACCAAGGAGGAAGTGCAGAAGATGCGCTCCGAGCACGATCCGATCGAGCAGGTCAAGGCGCGCCTGTTTGACAAGAAGTGGGCGACGGAGGACGAGCTCAAGGCAATCGACAAGGAAGTCCGCGACATCGTCGCCGATTCCGCCGAGTTCGCGCAGACCGATCCCGAGCCGGATGCGTCCGAGCTCTACACCGACATCACGCTGTAAGGGGAGCGCAGAGACATGCCGATCGAAATTCTCATGCCCGCGCTCTCGCCCACCATGGAAGAGGGCAACCTCGCGAAGTGGCTCAAGACCGAAGGCGACAAAGTCGTCGCCGGTGACGTGATTGCGGAAATCGAAACCGACAAGGCCACCATGGAAGTGGAAGCCGTAGACGAAGGCACGCTCGGAAAAATCCTGGTTCCTGCCGGCACCGAGGGCGTCAAGGTCAATACGCCGATAGCTGTCCTGTTGGGCGATGGCGAAAGCGCTGCCGATATCGGCAAGGCGAAGGCTGCGCCCGCCGCGCCGGAAGCCGCGCCTCAACCGGTGTCCGAAGCCGTCCAGGAAACGAAGGCTGAGGAGAAGGTTCCGGCCGCGCCGAAGGTAGAAGTGGCCGCAGACCCCGATATTCCCGCCGGCACCGAAATGGTGACGATGACGGTTCGCGAAGCGCTGCGCGATGCGATGGCCGAGGAGATGCGCCGCGATCCCGACGTTTTCGTCATGGGTGAAGAGGTTGCCGAATACCAGGGCGCCTACAAGATCACGCAGGGGCTTCTGCAGGAGTTCGGCCCGCGTCGCGTCGTCGACACCCCGATCACCGAGCATGGCTTTGCCGGCGTTGGCGTGGGCGCGGCGATGGCCGGCCTGAAGCCGATCGTCGAATTCATGACCTTCAATTTCGCCATGCAGGCGATCGACCAGATCGTAAACTCGGCGGCCAAGACGCTCTACATGTCGGGCGGCCAGATGGGCGCGCCGATGGTCTTCCGTGGCCCGAATGGCGCAGCTGCCCGCGTCGCCGCGCAGCACTCGCAGTGCTATGCGGCCTGGTACAGCCACATCCCTGGCCTGAAGGTGGTGATGCCCTATACGGCTGCCGACGCGAAGGGCCTGCTCAAGGCTGCCATCCGCGATCCGAACCCGGTCATCTTCCTCGAGAACGAAATCCTCTACGGCCAGTCCTTCGACGTGCCGAAGCTCGACGATTTCGTGCTGCCGATCGGCAAGGCGCGCATCCATAAGGCTGGCAAGGACGCCACCATCGTCTCGTTCGGCATAGGCATGACCTATGCGGTCAAGGCGGAGGCCGAGCTGCGCGAAATGGGCATCGATGTCGAGATCATCGATCTGCGCACCATTCGCCCGCTCGACTTCGACACCATCATCGCTTCGGTGAAGAAGACCAATCGTCTGGTCGTGGTCGAGGAAGGCTTCCCGCAGAGCTCGGTCGGCGACTATATCGCCAACCAGGTCTCGCAGCGCGCCTTCGACCATCTCGATGCGCCGGTCATCACCATTGCCGGCAAGGACGTGCCGATGCCTTACGCCGCCAATCTCGAAAAGCTCGCATTGCCGAATGTCGGCGAGGTGGTCGAGGCGGTCAAGGCCGTCACCTATCGCGGCTGAGGGAGGGCGCGGAAAATGCCGATCAACATCACCATGCCCGCCCTTTCGCCGACCATGGAAGAGGGCAACCTCGCCAAGTGGCTGGTCAAGGAGGGCGACAAGGTTTCGCCCGGCGACGTGATCGCCGAGATCGAGACCGACAAGGCGACGATGGAAGTCGAAGCCGTCGATGAAGGCACCGTTGCCAAACTGGTCGTTCCGGCCGGCACGGAAGGCGTGAAGGTCAATGCCGTGATCGCCATTCTGGCGGGCGAGGGCGAAGATGCAGGTGCCGCTGCCAAGGCTGACAGTGGCGCCAAGCCGGCTGCTCAACAGCCCGAAGCGGCAAAGGCAGCCCCGGCAAAGGCCGAGGAAGCCAAGCCTCAGCCCGCGCCGGCCGCTCAGCCTGCTCAACTCGCCGCTGCGAACGGTGCGGCAGTGTCCTCCGGGGCACGCTTCTTTGCGTCTCCGCTGGCACGTCGCATCGCCAAGGATGCCGGCGTCGATCTTGCCGCGCTGACTGGCACCGGCCCGCATGGGCGCGTGGTGAAGGCCGATGTGGAAGCGGCGATCGCCGGTGGCGTCGCCAAGGCTGCCCCGGCAGCCGCACCGGTCGCGGGCGTTCCGGCTCCGGCCGCCAAGCCGATGTCGGACGAGGTGCTAAAGCTGTTCGAGGCGGGCTCCTACGAGCTCATCCCGCACGACAACATGCGGAAGGTGATTGCGCGGCGTCTGGTTGAGGCCAAGACCACCATCCCGCATTTCTACCTGACACTCGACTGCGAACTCGATGCGCTGCTGGCGCTTCGTGCGCAGCTCAACGCGGCAGCCCCGATGCGCAAGACGGAAAAGGGCGACGTGCCGGCCTACAAGCTGTCGGTCAACGACCTGATCATCAAGGCGATGGCGCTGGCGCTGCGCGACGTGCCGACCGCCAACGTGTCGTGGACAGATACGGCCATGATCCAGCACAAGCACTCGGATGTCGGCGTCGCCGTCTCGATCCCGGGCGGGCTGATCACGCCCATCGTGCGCCGGGCCGAGGGAAAGAGCCTGTCCACCATCTCCAACGAGATGAAGGACCTGGCCGCGCGAGCCCGCGACCGCAAGCTGAAGCCCGAGGAGTATCAGGGCGGCACCACGGCGGTTTCCAATCTCGGCATGTTCGGCGTCAAGGATTTCTCCGCCGTCATCAACCCGCCGCACGCGACCATCCTGGCCATTGGCGCAGGCGAGGAGCGGGCGGTGGTGAAGAGTGGCGAGATCAGGATCGCCAACGTGATGTCGGTGACGCTGTCGACGGATCATCGCGCGGTCGATGGCGCGCTGGGCGCCGAACTGCTCGGTGCCTTCAAGCGGCACATCGAGAACCCGATGGGCATGCTGGTCTAGGAGCGGGCCCGGTGAAAACCGTCCTCTGCTACGGCGACTCGCTGACCTGGGGTTACAATGCCGAAGGTCCTTCACGCCATGCGCTGGAGGACCGTTGGCCGAGCGTGCTCCAGGCGGCGCTGGGAGACGAGGTGCGGATCATAGCCGAAGGCTTGAACGGCCGCACCACCGCTTTCGACGACCACTCGGCCGGCGAGGATCGCAACGGCGCGCGCATGCTGCCGACGCTGCTCGGCACGCATTCGCCGCTGGACCTGATCATCATCATGCTCGGCTCCAACGACATGAAGCCCTGGGTCCATGGCAATCCGCTTGCCGCGAAGCACGGCTTGGGGCGGCTGGTGAAGATCGTGCGCGGCCACGCCTATCCGCTGGAGGCGGAAGCGCCGCAGATCCTGCTGGTTTCGCCGCCCCCGATCCGCGGCACCGAGAATGTGGAGTTTGCGCAAATGTTCGCCGGCGGCGACGTTGCGTCGGCCAAGCTGGCGGGCCTCTATTCCGCGCTGGCCGATGATGCCGGCTGCGGCTTTTTCGACGCAGGCTCCGTTGCCGAAACCACGCCGCTCGACGGCGTGCATCTGGATGCCGCCAACACACGCAAAATTGGCGAAGCGCTCGCGCCTCTGGTGCGGGTCATGCTTGCGCTTTGATCTTTGGAGATGACTGTGGCCGAAAACTATGACGTGATCATCATCGGTTCCGGACCTGGCGGCTATGTCACGGCAGTGCGCTCGGCCCAGCTCGGCTTCAAGACGGCGATCGTCGAGCGCGAGCATCTCGGCGGCATTTGCCTGAACTGGGGCTGCATTCCCACCAAGGCGCTGCTGCGTTCGGCAGAGATCATGCACTATGCCGAGCACGCCAAGAACTATGGCCTGAAGATCGACGGCACGGTCAGCGCCGACGTCAAGGCTGTGGTGGATCGCTCGCGCGGCGTTTCGGCGCGTCTGAATGGCGGCGTCGGCTTCCTGATGAAGAAGAACAAGGTCGACGTGATCTGGGGTGAGGCGAAGCTGTCGAAGCCGGGCGAGATCGTCGTCTCGAAGTCTTCGAAGAAGCCGATGGAACCGCAGCATCCGGTGCCCAAGAACGTCAAGGGTGAGGGCACCTACCCCGCCAAGCACATCATCCTTGCGACCGGCGCGCGCCCGCGTGCGCTGCCCGGCATCGAGCCGGACGGCAAGCTGATCTGGACCTATTTCGAGGCCATGGTCCCGCAGGAACTGCCGAAGTCGTTGCTGGTCATGGGCTCGGGCGCAATCGGCATTGAGTTCGCCAGCTTCTACCGCACCATGGGCGTCGACGTGACCGTGGTCGAAGTCATGCCGGCGGTGATGCCAGTCGAGGATGCGGAGGTCTCGGCCTTCGCCAAGAAGCAGTTCGAAAAGCAGGGCATGAAGATCCTTCTCGAGGCCAAGGTGACCAAGGTCGAGAAGGGCGCGAACTCCGTCACCGCCCATGTCGAACTCAAGGACGGCAAGGTCGAGAAGATCACCGCCGACCGAATGATCTCGGCCGTCGGCGTGCAGGGCAATATCGAGAACCTCGGGCTGGAGGCGCTCGGCGTGAAAACCGACCGCGGCTGCGTCGTCATCGACGGCTACGGCCGCACCAACGTGCCGGGCATCTATGCAATCGGCGACGTTGCCGGCCCGCCCATGCTCGCCCACAAGGCCGAGCATGAGGGCGTGATCTGCGTCGAGAAGATCGCCGGCCTGCCGAACGTCCACCCAATGGACAAGCTGAAGATTCCGGGCTGCACCTATTGCAACCCGCAAGTCGCCTCGGTCGGCCTGACCGAAGCCAAGGCCAAGGAAGCCGGCTACGACATCCGCGTCGGCCGCTTCCAGTTCGGCGCCAATGGCAAGGCCATCGCGCTCGGCGAGGATCAGGGCTTCGTCAAGACCATCTTCGACAAGAAGACCGGCCAGCTTCTCGGCGCGCACATGATCGGCGCGGAAGTGACCGAACTGATCCAGGGTTTTGTGGTGGCGATGAACCTCGAAACCACCGAGGAAGAGCTGATGCACACGATCTTCCCGCATCCGACCCTTTCGGAGATGATGAAGGAGAGTGTGCTCGACGCCTACGGCCGCGCGTTGAACGCATAGCCGCAGGCGCCCCGCCGGGCTGTTGTTTCGGTAGCTGGTGGCTTATATGGTCTTGGCAAACGGTCGCCAGGAGACTGTGATGGACCAAAGCGTTGGTATCATGAGCATGCCGGGAGTCGGCTTTTTCGGCATGCTCGTCATCGGCTTTCTCGCCGGCTATGTCGCCGAGAAGACCATGAACCGCGACCACGGATTTCTCACCAACATCCTGGTCGGCATCGCAGGTTCGTTTGTCGGCGGCACGCTGGCTGGCCTTCTCAAGGTCCATTATTACGGCTTCTTCGGCAATCTGCTGGTCGCCATAGCCGGGGCGATCATCATTCTCTGGATATTCGGCCGCGCGCAGCCGGCGCGGCCACGCTAGGAACAGACATGGTTACAGTGCTCGATTTCGTTTCGGCCCCACAGCGCGTGCGGCACCCGGAAAAGGCCCACCGGCCCGACCAGGAGGTGCTGCGCAAGCCGGATTGGATCCGCGTCAAGGCGCCGGTGTCCAAGGGCTACATGGAAACGCGAGAGATCGTGAAGTCGCACAAGCTGGTGACGGTGTGCGAGGAGGCGGGCTGCCCGAATATCGGCGAGTGCTGGGAAAAGAAGCACGCCACCTTCATGATTATGGGCGAGATCTGCACCCGCGCCTGCGCCTTCTGCAACGTGGCGACGGGCAAGCCGCTGCCGCTCGACCCGAACGAGCCTGAGAGCGTGGCCAAGGCTGTAGCCCAGATGGGGCTTTCGCACGTTGTCATCACCTCGGTCGACCGCGACGATCTGGCGGACGGCGGCGCACAGCATTTCGCCGATGTGATTTATGCCATCCGTGCCCTGAACCCCGCGACCACCATCGAAATCCTGACGCCGGACTTTCTGCGCAAGGACGGCGCGCTGGAGATCGTGGTGGCGGCCAAGCCCGACGTGTTTAACCACAATCTCGAGACCGTGCCGTCGAACTACCTGACCGTGCGGCCCGGCGCGCGCTACTTCCACTCCATCCGCCTGTTGCAGCGGGTGAAGGAACTCGACCCGTCGATCTTCACCAAGTCCGGCATCATGGTCGGGCTCGGCGAGGAGCGCAACGAAGTGCTGCAGCTGATGGACGACCTGCGCAGCGCCGATGTCGACTTCATGACCATCGGCCAGTACCTGCAGCCGACCAAGAAGCACCATGCGGTGAAGAAGTTCGTCACGCCTGAGGAATTCAAGTCCTACGAGACGATCGGCATGACCAAGGGCTTCCTTCTGGTCGCTTCGAGCCCGCTGACGCGTTCGTCGCACCATGCCGGCGACGACTTCGCAAAGCTGCGCGCCGCCCGCGAAGAGCATCTCAGGAAGACTGCCAAAGCTTCCGACTGATGCCAAAATTCGAGACCATACGCCGAGTGTCCCACGCGCCGGACCAGATGTTTGCGCTGGTTGCGGACGTGGAGAAATATCCGCAGTTCCTGCCTTTGTGCGAGGGGCTGACCGTGCGTTCGCGCAAGGAGCGCGACGGCCGCACCGTCCTCGTCGCCAGCATGACCGTGGGCTACAAGGCGATAAGGGAGACCTTCACCACCCAGGTCCACCTGAAGCCGGACGAGAATACGATCGACGTGAAGTACCTCGATGGTCCGTTCAAATATCTGACCAATATCTGGCGCTTCGATGACGCTGACGTCGGCGCGACCGACATCCATTTCTTCATCGATTACGAGTTCAAGAGCCGCGTTCTCGGTGCGCTGATGGGGGCGATGTTCGACCGCGCCTTCCGCATGTTTGTGGAGGCGTTCGAAAAGCGCGCGACCGAAATCTACGGCCCGGCCAAGGTGGCCTGATCAGCCGAGGGCCTTCAGGCCCATGGAAAGAGCGGTCCGCACCGTCTGGTGGCGGATGAAATCGCGCCCTTCATTCGGAAAGACGCGGCTCTCCGCGATGGTCGGCTGGCCCCGCAGCGCCAGCCCAAACCAGACAAGCCCGACCGGCTTTTCTGCCGAACCGCCATCTGGACCGGCAATGCCGGTGACGGCGAGCGCGATGTCCGCGCGGGAGTTGGCTAAGGCGCCAGCGGCCATTTCCAGCGCGGTTTCGCGCGATACCGCGCCGTGCGCCTGCAGCGTGGCGGCGGAAACGCCCAGCATGTCCATCTTGGCTTCATTGGAATAGGTGACGAAGCCGCGGTCAACCACGGCCGAAGAACCCGGAATGTCGGTCAGGGCGGCTACGATCATGCCGCCCGTGCAGGACTCGGCCGTCGCCGCCATGATGCCGTGGCGCGCACAGGCCTTCAGGAAACTGTCGGCGAGTTCGCGCAACTCGTTCATTCGGGCAGTTCTCCGGGGTAGACCACGCTTGCCGTGGCGATTGCCGCGATGCCTTCCTCGCGGCCGACGAAGCCAAGCCGCTCATTCGTCGTCGCCTTGACCGAAACGCGGCCTTGGTCGATACCGAGCATGTCGGAAAGCGCCGCCGTCATGGCCTCGCGATGCGGTCCGACGCGCGGGGCCTCGCAGATCAGCGTGATGTCGGCATTGGCGATGCGACCGCCCTTCGAACGCACCAGCTTGACGGCGTGTTCTACGAAGATGCGCGAGGCAGCACCTTTCCACTGCGGGTCCGAAGGCGGGAAATGGGTGCCGATGTCGCCTGCGCCGATTGTCGCCAGCAGGGCATCCGTCAGCGCGTGCAGGCACACATCCGCATCGGAATGGCCGGAGAGCTTCTTGCTGTGGGGAATGTCGACACCGCACAGCGTCACATGATCGCCCGGCTCGAAGCAATGCACGTCATAGCCATTGCCGGTGCGCACGTCCGGAAAGCTGCTGTTCGAGGCGGAAAGACGTTGGTCGGCCATGGCGATATCCCTTGCCCAGGTCAGTTTCACATTGTCGGGCAGGCCGGGCACGATACGCACCGGCATGCCGATCCATTCGGCAATCGCCGCATCGTCGGTGAAGTCGTTGCGGCTTTGTGCATGGGCCTGCTGGTGTGCTGCGAGGATCGCCTGGTATGGAAAGCCCTGTGGCGTCTGCGCGGCATGCAGCCCGGCCCTCGCAACGGTTTCAGCGATCGTGCCGTCCGCCGCCTCGCGCTTCAGAGTATCCGAAACGGGCAGGGCAGGCAGCGCGCCGTGACCTCCGTCGATGGCAGAAATGACGCGGTCGATGAGCGAGGCGTCGACGAAAGGACGCACGCCATCATGGATCAACACCTTAGCGGGGCGATGCTCGCCCAGAGCCAGAAGGCCCAGGCGTGTCGAATCCTGCCTTGTTGCTCCGCCATGCACCACTATGACCCGATCGGCGAGTTCGCCCAAGGCTGCGCGCAGCAGTTCGCCGTCGTCGGGGTGAATCACGACAGCGACGGCGCCGATGCCGGGGTGATCAAGAAAAGTTGCAACCGTGCGGGCAAGAACCGCCCGGCCGCCGATATTGCGATATTGTTTGGGACCATCCGCCTGGCCAGCACGTTCGCCACGGCCGGCGGCAACAATCACCACGGCGGTGGAGGCTGGCATGTTTGACGATTCCGGTTCGCGTTTTTCCATGGCTGAGGCTTAGTCGCAGCCCGCGTGGAAGGCCAGACTTTTCCCGCCGGCGCCTTGTCCGCGCCACTTTCCCGCATTGCACAATAGGTGCGAACTGTTTAGAAAATAAGCATACAGGAATATTGCTCGGTATTTGTGCATGCCAGAAATCCCAACCCACGCGGAACCGCTCGAAATTGGCGGCGTGAAAATCCGTAATCGGGTTTTCCTGGCGCCGATGTCTGGCATCACCGATGACGCCTTCCGCAAACGCGCCTATGCGCATGGTGCCGGGCTTGTCGTGTCGGAGATGGTTGCGAGCGGCGAGCTTGCAAAGGGGCATTCCGAATCTGGGCGGCGCATTCGTCATTCCGGCCTGCCGGTGCACATGGTGCAGCTTGCCGGCCGCGAAGCGAAACATATGGCCGAGGGCGCGCGTATCGCCGCCGGCGAAGGCGCCGACATCATCGACATCAATATGGGCTGTCCCGCAAAGAAGGTGACCGGTGGCTATGCCGGCTCGGCACTGATGCGCGATCTCGATCATGCCGTGTCCCTGATCGATGCCGTTGTCGGCGCGGTGGATGTGCCTGTGACCGTGAAGATGCGGCTCGGCTGGGACGAGGCGGCCCTCAACGCGCCGGTGCTGGCGCGGCGGGCAGAAGATGCCGGTGTCCGTATGGTCACGGTGCACGGCCGCACGCGCTGCCAGTTCTATCAGGGCAAGGCCGACTGGCGTGCCATTGCACGCGTCAAGGAGGCGGTTTCCATCCCCGTTGTGGCCAATGGCGACGTATGCAGCCCCGCCGATGCCGCGGAGATCCTGACGCAGTCCGGCGCGGACGCCGTCATGGTCGGGCGCGCCAGCTATGGAGCGCCGTGGACGGCAGGCGCCATCGCCACCGGGGGCAATGCAGGCGTACCGCGCGCAGCCAAGGAGCTGGCCGACTATGTCGTCGCGCATTACGAGGACATGCTGGCGCTCTATGGCGTGGAGAGCGGCTTGCGGCAGGCGCGCAAGCATCTCGGTTGGTACCTCGATCGCCATGCGGAGGCGACTTCGGCGGAACTGCGCAAGGCCGTGATGACAGCGCTCGATCCGTCGGCGGTGATCCGCAGCCTGCGGGAGGCGTTCGCAGTCTCCGATGCCGATGCGAGGGACGCCGCATGAGCGCGAATGATGTCTCTCGCTTCGCCGACGCCGCGCAGATCGTGCTGAACACGATCCGCCGTCCGGTAATCATGATCGGCCCCGACGACCACATCACCTATGCCAATGCCGATGCCGAGGACTTTTTCCGCGTGAGCGCCGCCATGCTCGCCCGCACGACACTGGACCGTTTCGTGCCCTTCGGCAGCCCCATCCTGGCGCTCATCGAGCAGGTGCGCGAGCGGCTTGCTCCGGTCAACGAATATCGGGTCGATATTTCCTCGCCGCGCCTGGGCGTCGAGAAGATCGTCGATATCTATGTCGCGCCGGTGCCGGAACTGCAAGGCTCGGTGGTGGTGATGTTCCAGGAACGCTCGATGGCCGACAAGATCGACCGGCAGATGACGCATCGCGGGGCGGCGCGTTCAGTCACCGGCCTTGCCGCCATGCTGGCGCACGAGATCAAGAACCCGCTCTCGGGCATCCGCGGCGCTGCGCAGATTCTTGAGACGGTCGTTTCGGACGACGATCGCGCCTTGACCCGGCTGATCACCGAAGAGACGGATCGCATCGTGGCGCTGGTCGATCGCATGGAGGTGTTTTCGGACGAGCGGCCGATCGACCGCCATCCGGTCAACATTCACGTTGTCCTGGATCGGGTGAAGGCCATTGCGAGGAACGGGTTCGCAAGCAAGATCAACATATTGGAGGAATATGATCCATCGCTTCCTCCCGTCTTTGCCAATCGGGATCAACTGATCCAGGTGTTCCTCAACCTGGTGAAGAATGCCGCCGAGGCCATCGGTACGCGCACGAACGGCGAGATAACACTTTCCACGGCGTTTCGCCCGGGCATGCGGGTCTCGGTACCCGGGTCGCAGGATCGCGTTTCGCTGCCGCTCGAATTTTGCGTGCATGACAACGGACCCGGTGTGTCGGAGGATATTCTGCCGATCCTGTTCGATCCCTTCATCACCACAAAGCCCAACGGCTCGGGCCTGGGGCTCGCGCTCGTTGCCAAGATCGTGGGCGAGCATGGCGGCGTCATCGAATGCGAGTCCACACCACGGGGCGCGACATTTCGGGTGCTGATGCCGGCGTGGGCGGACACGTCCCTGCCTCGCGGCGAAACCGACGAAGGGGGCAGGGAATGACGCTGCGCGGCAACATATTGGTGGCCGATGACGACGCTGCGATCCGCACCGTGCTGAGCCAGGCTCTGTCGCGCTCGGGCCATGAAGTGAGGGTTACCTCCAACGCGGCCACGCTATGGAGATGGGTAGCGGCAGGCGAGGGCGACCTGGTTATCACCGACGTCGTCATGCCGGACGAAAACGCCTTCGACATGCTGCCGCGCATTAAGAAGGCGCGACCGGATCTGCCGGTGATCGTCATGAGTGCGCAAAACACGTTCATGACGGCGATCCGCGCATCCGAAACCGGCGCCTATGAGTATCTGCCGAAGCCGTTCGACCTCACCGAACTGCTGAACATCGTCAATCGCGCCCTGTCCGAGCCGAAGCAGCCGAAGCTCGAGACGCGCAGCGACGAACAAGCGGAGGCAATGCCGCTGATAGGGCGCTCTGCGGCGATGCAGGACATCTACCGGATGCTGGCACGCATGATGCAGACCGATCTGACGGTGATGATCTCGGGCGAATCCGGCACCGGCAAGGAACTCGTTGCCCGTGCCCTGCACGAATTTGGCCGGCGCCGCAACGGGCCCTTCGTTGCCATCAATATGGCGGCTATCCCGCGCGATCTTATCGAGTCGGAGCTTTTCGGCCACGAGAAGGGCGCCTTCACCGGGGCCCAAAGCCGTTACTCAGGCCGATTCGAGCAGGCGGAAGGCGGCACGCTGTTCCTGGACGAGATCGGCGACATGCCGATGGAGGCGCAGACGCGCCTGCTGCGCGTGCTGCAGCAGGGCGAGTACACCACCGTTGGCGGCCGTACGCCGATCAAGACCGACGTGCGCATCGTTGCCGCGACCAACAAGGACCTTCGCGCCGGTATCAGCCAGGGGCTGTTCCGCGAGGACCTGTTCTACCGCCTGAACGTCGTGCCGCTGCGCCTGCCCCCCCTGCGCGAACGCTCGGAGGATGTTCCGGACCTCGTCCGGCATTTCTTCAAGCGCGCCGAGAGCGAGGGATTGCAGGCGAAGCGAATTTCCGGCGGCGGCCTCGAACTGATGAAGCGCTATCCGTGGCCCGGCAATGTGCGCGAGCTGGAAAATCTTGTCCGGCGCCTGGCCGCGCTTTATCCGCAGGATGAAATTTCCACGGAGATCATCGAATCCGAGTTGCGCACCAGCCCGGAGCCGACCGCGGAAGGCGGGGCAGTTCCGCATGAGCTGTCGATCGGACAGGCCGTGGAGATGTTCCTGCAGCGCTATTTCGCGTCTTTCTCCGGTGACCTGCCTCCGCCGGGCCTTTATGAGCGCATTCTGGCGGAGGTGGAGTATCCTCTTGTGCTCGCCTCGATGACGGCGACCCGGGGAAACCAGATCAAGGCGGCGGAGTTGCTGGGTCTCAACCGCAATACTTTGCGCAAGAAAATCCGTGAACTTGGCGTAAACGTTTATCGCAATTCCAAGCAGAACTGATTTCTCCGGGGGATATCGAAAAAATCCGCGCCAATCTTTTCGGCGGCTGACCGCTCTTGTTGCATAATCGCCACAATGCGTTGCATAGGTCGACGCAATTGCGGTCTTGTAGCGGTGGCATGGCGAATCAGGCGAAAAAATCGGGGCGGACAACGGTCGTGCCAGAGGCAAGCGTGGAAGGGCGGCGCCTGCTCGCTCTGCCCGGCATCCTGGCCATCGTCGGCGCGCTGCTGACGGCGGCGATTTCCTTCGCGATATTGGTCGGGGCCACGCCGCTGACACCGAATGAGACGATCACGCTGATCATCATCGGTGTGAATGCCGCCTTCATCCTGTTCCTTGTCGGCCTGATCGTGCGGGAAGTTCACCGCATCCTCTCGGCACGGCGCGTCGGAAAGGCTGCATCCAGGCTGCATGTGCGCATCGTCACGATGTTCGCGCTGGTTGCGGCCATCCCCGCCATCACTGTGGCAGTCATCGCCTCCATCACGCTCAACATCGGTCTCGACCGCTGGTTCGAAATCCGGACCAAGACGATCGTCAACTATTCGCTTTCGATCGCTGACGCGTATGTCCAGGAAAATGCGCGCAACCTGCAAGGTACCACGCTGTCCATGGCCTATGACCTGGACAATGCGCGCACGCTCTACAATCTCGACCGCACCGGGTTCCGCAATTTCATGAGCCAGCAGGCCGTGGGTCGCGCGCTGGCCCATGCCGCTCTGATCAATGCTGACGGCTCATTCGTCATGACTGCGCAGACGCCGGCCGAGTTTGCCATGCCCGAACCGCCCGCGGGAGCGGTGGAGACGGCGGCGGACGGCAAGCCGGTGCTGATCGAGCCGCGCACGCGCAATATTGTGGGCGCCATCATAAAGCTGCGTGAGCTCGACGGACTCTATCTCTACACGATGCGGCTGGTTGACCCCGAGGTCATCAAGGCGCGCGAGATCGTTCGCGCCAATGCGGACGAATACAGGGGGCTGGAAGCCAACCGGCGCACGTCGCAGGTGGCAATCGCGCTTCCCTATCTGTCGCTCACGCTGATCGTTGTTCTCTCCGCAATCTGGACCGGCATCGCGGTTGCCGACAGGCTCGTGCGACCGATCCGCCAGCTGATCGGCGCGGCCGATGAGGTTGCCACCGGAAACCTGGACGTTTCCGTGCCGGTGCGCCCCTCCGATGGCGACGTCGCCTCGCTGGGCAACACGTTCAACAAGATGCTGCTGCAGCTGAAATCGCAGCGCGATGAAATCCTGGGAGCCAAGGACCTAGCCGACGAACGGCGTCGATTCTCGGAGGCCGTGCTCGAGGGCGTTACCGTAGGTGTCATCGGCGTCGATCCGTTCGGCACCGTCACCATCGTCAAC
This sequence comes from Mesorhizobium sp. KR2-14, assembly GCF_040049255.1. NCBI lineage: Bacteria > Pseudomonadati > Pseudomonadota > Alphaproteobacteria > Hyphomicrobiales > Phyllobacteriaceae > Mesorhizobium > Mesorhizobium sp. KR2-14. The sequence goes on from NZ_JBDZDR010000004.1 coordinate 413,546, forward strand.
AACTCCGCCGAAACCATGCTGGCAATCTCGGCCGACGCTTCGGTGGGGCAGAACCTCTCGGTGATCCTGCCGCATGTGGGCCGCGTCTTTGAAATCGCGCGCACCTCAAGAAAGCACGTTTACCGCGAGCAGGTCACTTTCTACAGGGCCGGGGCGGAGCGCACATTCAATGTGCAGGTGACGATCGAGGAAGGCGACGGCGAGAAGCAGGACAAGTCCTATGTCGTCACGGTCGACGACATCACCGACCTGTTGCAGGCGCAGCGGTCTTCCGCCTGGGCCGACGTCGCCCGCCGAATTGCCCACGAGATCAAGAACCCGCTGACACCGATCCAGCTCTCGGCTGAGCGCATTCGCCGGCGCTACGGCAAGGTGATCACCGAGGATCGCGAGGTGTTCGACCAGTGTACGGACACCATCATCCGTCAAGTCGAAGATATCGGTCGCATGGTCGACGAATTCTCGGCCTTCGCGCGCATGCCGAAGCCCGAGATGAAGAACATCGACCTGCGCGAGCCGCTTCGCGAGGCTTCGTTCCTGGTCGAAGTCAGCCGGTCGGAAATCGCCTTCGAACGCGATTTCGGCACCGAGCCCCTCAAGGGCACATTCGACAGCCGCCTTCTTTCCCAGGCGTTCGGCAACATCATCAAGAACGCCTCCGAGGCGATCGAATCGGCCCAACGCGAGAACGGGGAAAAGGGTGCTATCCGCATCCAGGCGCGGCGCGACGGCTCCATGTTCCGTATCGATGTCATGGATAACGGCAAGGGCTTGCCGCGCGAAAATCGTCAGCGATTGCTCGAGCCGTATATGACCACGCGCGAGAAAGGCACCGGCCTCGGCCTCGCGATTGTCAAAAAGATCGTCGAAGACCACGGCGGCCGGTTGGAGCTCCATGACGCACCGGCCGATTTCTACGAGGGTCGGGGCGCGATGGTCAGCATACTGTTGCCTTCGACGGCCGAAGCCCCGACGCCGCAGCGCGGCGAAGTAAGTGTTGAGAACGAAGTGAAAACTGAAAAGGTCGGTAATGGCATCTGACATTCTTGTCGTCGATGACGAAGAAGATATTCGAGAGCTCGTCGCCGGTATCCTGAGCGATGAAGGCCATGAAACGCGAACGGCGCACGACGCCGACAGCGCGCTGGCGGCAATTGCCGACCGTGTTCCCAGGTTGGTGTTCCTCGATATCTGGCTGCAGGGGTCGCGCCTGGACGGCCTGGCGCTGCTGGACGAGATCAAGGTCATGCACCCCAACCTCCCGGTGGTGATGATTTCGGGCCACGGCAACATCGAGACGGCGGTTTCGGCGATACGGCGGGGTGCCTATGACTTCATCGAAAAGCCGTTCAAGGCCGACCGGCTGATTCTGATCGCCGAAAGGGCGCTGGAGACGTCGAAGCTGAAGCGCGAGGTCTCTGACCTGAAGATGCGCACCGGCGACTCGTTCGAACTCATCGGCATGTCGTCGTCCATGACCCATTTGCGCCAGACCATCGAGCGCGTGGCCCCGACAAACAGCCGCATCATGATTGTCGGCCCATCCGGTTCGGGCAAGGAGCAGGTGGCACGCGCGATCCACGCGATGTCGTCGCGCAAGAACGGGCCCTTCGTCTCGGTCAATGCCGCGACCATCACGCCCGAGCGCATGGAGATCGAGCTTTTCGGCACAGAATCCAATGGCGGCGAGCGCAAGGTCGGCGCTTTGGAGGAAGCACACCGTGGCATCCTCTACCTGGACGAGGTGGCCGACATGCCGCGCGAGACCCAGAGCAAGATCCTGCGCGTGCTGGTCGACCAGCAATTCGAACGGGTGGGCGGTACCAAGCGTGTGAAGGTGGATGTGCGAATCATCTCCTCAACCGCGCAGAACCTGGAGGCAATGATCGCCGAGGGGCGCTTCCGTGAGGATCTCTATCACCGGCTTGCGGTGGTGCCTGTAGTGGTGCCCGGGCTGGCAGAGCGGCGCGAGGATATTCCCTATCTCGTCGACGGCTTCATGAAGCAGTACGCGCGGCAAGCCGGCATCAAGCCGCGCCGCATCGCCGACGATGCAATGGCGGTTCTGCAGGCGCACAACTGGCCGGGCAACGTGCGGCAGCTGCGCAACAACATCGAACGCTTGATGATTCTCGTGCGCGGCGACGGCGCGGATACACCGATCACTGCCGACCTGCTGCCGGCGGAGATTGGCGACGTGATGCCGCGCGCGCCCAGCCAGTCGGACCAGCACATCATGGCGCTGCCGCTTCGCGAAGCGCGGGAGATGTTCGAACGGGAATATCTGATCGCGCAGATCAACCGTTTCGGCGGCAACATCTCGCGCACCGCGGAGTTCATTGGTATGGAGCGTTCGGCGCTACATCGCAAACTGAAGTCGCTCGGGGTTTAGCTTGTTTCATTCGCATATCCGGTCGGCGGTTTAGATGCGTGTCATTATCTGCGGGGCAGGGCAGGTCGGCTACGGCATTGCCGAGCGGCTTGCCGCTGAGAAGAACGACGTTTCGGTCATCGACACGTCGCCGGAACTGATTCACGCTATAATGGACGCGCTGGACGTGCGTGGCTTCGTTGGCCACGGCTCGCACCCGGAGGTGCTGGAGGCAGCCGGGGCGCAGAACGCCGACATGATCATCGCCGTCACACTCTACGACGAGGTCAATATCGTCGCCTGCGAGGTGGCGCACGCGCTCTTCAACGTGCCGATGAAGATTGCGCGCATCCGCGCCCAGTCGTATCTCAGGCCGCACTATCAGGACCTTTTCTCGCGCGAGCACTTGCCGATCGACGTCATCATCTCGCCGGAGATGGAAGTGGGCGAGATGGTGCTGCGGCGCATCGCCATTCCTGGCGCAATGGACGTGGTGAGCTTTGCCGAGAACAAGATCGCGATGGTGGCGATCGAGTGCCTGGAGGATTGCCCGGTCGTCCACACGCCTCTCTCACAGCTTTCCGATCTGTTCCCGGACCTGCCATCGACGGTTGTCGGCATCGTGCGGGCTGGCAAGCTGTTCATCCCGCGCTCGGTTGATCGTCTCGAACCGGAAGACGTCGCCTATGTGGTGACGACCAAGGACCAGGTGCGCCGCACCCTTGGCCTCTTCGGCCATGAGGAACAGGAGGCCACGCGAATCGTCGTTGCCGGCGGCGGCAATGTCGGCCTCTACGTCGCCAAGATGATCGAGCAGCGGCAGTCGCGCACGAAAATCAAGATCATCGAAGCAAACCGCGACCGTGCCATCACCGTTGCCGACGAGCTTCGTCGAACCGTGGTGCTTAGCGGCAGCGCTCTGGACCAGAACCTGCTTTTGCAGGCGGACATCCAAGATGCGGACCTCATGGTCGCGCTGACCAACAACGACCAGGTGAACATCCTGTCCAGCGTCATGGCCAAGCGTCTTGGCTGCAAGGCCAACCTGGCGCTGATCAACAATCCGACCTATCAGGATCTGACCAAGTCGCTCGGCATCGATGCGCATGTGAACCCAGGGGCCGTCACCATTTCGCGGGTGCTACAGCACGTTCGCCGTGGGCGCATCCGCGCCGTGCACAGCGTTCAGCGGGGCGCGGCGGAGATCATCGAGGCCGAGGCCCTGGAGACCTCGCCGCTGGTGGGGGCATACTTGCGCGACCTCAACCTGCCGCATGGCATTCGCATCGGCGCGATCTACCGCGATGGCCAGGTGATCAAGCCCAGCGGCGGATCGAAAATTCAGCCAAAGGACCGGGTGGTCATATTTGCGCTTGCCGAAGCGGTGCGGCAGGTGGAGCAGATGTTCCGCGTCAGCCTCGAATTCTTCTGATTTTCCTAACGTAAACTGGTATTGTCATGGCGTTTTACGCACACGCTCAGGATTCTCCGGCCGGGCCGAAAATTGCAGATGGTTGTGCTCAAACTTTTGTCGCAACCGGAATTTTTGGCGTTGCAGAAGAAACGCCGGCCTGATAACCGCATAAGTGGAATTACTTTGATACAACTCGTTCTGCTTGTCGCAGACGCGGCAAGGGGCGGTTTGCACGCTTGACACAGGCTTGTAACTTTGGCGCAGTGGCCGGCAAATCGACGGGGTCGAGAAAGATAAGAAAAATGGCGGAACGCACGCAAAATCTCCAGGATCTGTTCCTGAATTCTGTTCGTAAGAGCAAGAACCCACTCACGATCTTCCTCATTAATGGCGTCAAGCTTACAGGCGTTGTGACCTCGTTCGACAACTTCTGTGTCTTGCTGCGCCGCGACGGGCATTCACAACTCGTCTACAAACATGCAATCTCTACCATCATGCCGAGCCAGCCGGTTCAGATGTTCGATGGTGAGGAAAATTCTCAGGGAGCCTGATTGGCCCAAGACAAGAACGCCGGAAACGGCGAGCGCAGGCCCGGGAACAATGGCCCGGGTCTCACCCCCGGTGAGAAGCTGACAAGCGCTGTTGTTGTCGTACCTGTTCTAACGCGCCAGCCGCGCGGGGAGGACGATTCGAATCGCCCCCGCATGACGCGCTCGTCCGAGGCTCGCCTCGAAGAGGCGGTAGGTCTGGCGGCCGCGATCGATCTCAATCCGGTTCACACCGCAGTCGTGACGGTGAACGACCCGCGCCCGGCCACCCTGCTGGGCAGCGGCAAGGTCGATGAGCTTGCCGAGGTGGTCAAGGAGACCCATGCAGAGTTGGTGATCGTCGATCACCCGCTTACGCCGGTGCAGCAGCGCAATCTGGAAAAGGCGACGAACGCCAAGGTGCTCGACCGCACCGGCCTGATTCTCGAAATCTTTGGCCGGCGTGCGCGCACCAAGGAAGGCACGCTGCAGGTCGATCTCGCTCATCTCAACTACCAGAAGGGCCGGCTGGTGCGCAGCTGGACCCACCTTGAGCGCCAGCGCGGCGGCGCCGGTTTCCTCGGCGGCCCCGGCGAAACGCAGATCGAAGCGGACCGTCGTGCGCTTCAGGAAAAGATCATCAAGCTCAAGCGCGAGTTGGAGACGGTGCGCCGCACCCGCGACCTGCATCGCGCCAAGCGCCGCAAGGTGCCGTTTCCGGTCGTTGCGATCGTCGGCTACACCAATGCCGGCAAGTCCACCCTGTTCAACCGGCTGACCGGAGCAGGCGTGCTGGCCGAGGACATGCTGTTTGCCACCCTCGACCCGACTTTGCGCCGGGTGCGCCTGCCACATGGCACGCCGATAATCCTGTCCGACACGGTTGGCTTCATCTCCGATCTGCCGACTCATTTGATTGCCGCCTTCCGAGCCACGCTGGAAGAGGTGGTTGAGGCCGATCTGATCATCCATCTGCGCGATATTTCAGACCCGGACACTGCCGCGCAGGCGGAGGACGTAGAGCGCATTCTTGGCGATCTCGGCGTCGATCCCGCGGATGACATGCGAATCATCGAGGTCTGGAACAAGATCGACCGCCTGGACGAAGGCAATCGCGCGCGTCTTCTGGCCGAGAGCGAGCGCGGAAAGCCTGCGCCGCCGATCGCCGTCTCCGCCATAACAGGCGAGGGCATCGACACACTCACGGGGGCGCTGATCGAAGAGCGATTGTCGGGAGAGTTGAAGCCGATAACGGTCGAGCTTGCGCCCGACCAGCTTGGTTTGATCGACTGGCTCTATCGGAACGGCGATGTCGTCAAACGCGCTGACAACGAGGACGGCAGTGTGACGATTTCCATGCAGGCCACGGCGGCTGCATGCGAGGAGATCGAAGCCAGATTAAGACGTCACAACAAGGGGTAGGGCGCGCGTTACTTCGCGCCCTTTGCCTGCTGCCAGAGCGCTTCCATTTCCTCCAGCGTTGCCTCCTGCAACCTCTTCCCAGACTTTTCCAGCGCACTCTCCACATGATGGAAGCGCGTGCGGAACTTCTCGTTGGTGCCGCTCAGTGCGGCCTCCGAATCGATTCCCAGATGGCGCCCGAAGTTGACGAGCGCGAACAGCACGTCGCCGAATTCGTCCTGGATCGCGGCTTGGTCGGCGCTGGCCATCGCTTCGCGAAGCTCGCCGATCTCTTCCTCGATCTTGTCGAGGATCGGTGCAGCCTCCTTCCAGTCGAAGCCGACACGCGCCGCCTTTTCCTGTAGCTTCAACGCACGTGTGAGCGCCGGGAATGCGACGGGAACGCCGTCGAGAAACCCACTGCCATGGTCCTCCGGATCCTGGCCGCGAGCCAAGCGCGCTTCGCGCTTCTCGGCCTTCTCTTCCGCCTTGATCGATTCCCACATGCCCTTGGCCATGCCGGCGCCGCGCGCCTCTTCGTCGCCGAAGACATGCGGGTGGCGGCGGATCATCTTCGTGGTGACCGCCTCCACCACATCGCCGAAATCGAACTCGCCGGCCTCCTTGGCCATCTGCGCGTGATAGACCACCTGTAGAAGAAGATCGCCCAGTTCCTGGCGCAGGTCGTCGAAATCGCCACGCGCGATTGCGTCGGCGACCTCATAGGCTTCCTCGATTGTGTAGGGCGCGATAGTCTGGAAATTCTGCTCGATGTCCCACGGGCAGCCGGTGACCGGTGCGCGCAGCGCGGCCATGATTTCAATCAGCCGCGAGATGTCTTTGGATGGCTTCATGGCCGTGTACTAGCCCTGTTACAGCGGATGTTCGGCCGGGCGTGTTTGCCGCTGGCGCCGGTCATCATCGATGATTGGAGGGGTTAAAGCCGATCGCTCATGTCGTCGCAACAAAATTGAGTTCTGGCTTCTGCAGGATCTGCAACTCGTTCGGATCGCGCCCGGCTATTGCCGCCAGCAGAGCGCGCCCCATCTGCCAGCCAGCATCGGTAATATCTTCGTAGATCGTGTCGATCTGGGGGCGTACGAGGTTGAAAAGCCCGGAGGTGCGCTTGGCGACAATTCCGATGTCCCGGCCCGGGTTCAGCCCGCGATCGCTGATTGCGGCCATCACGGCAAGCGCGGAAACCTCGCCGCCGCAGACATAGCCGTCGGGCGGATTGGGTTCGCCCAAGCGCTGGAACACTTGTGCCTGGATGTCTGCTGCGGAGCTGTCGAGGTCGACGCCTTCCGCCAGTTCGAAGGAGACGCCAGATTCGCGTACAGCGCTCATGAAACCATACTGAACGTGTTGGAAAAACGTGAAACGGCGCGGCGGCATGATGATCGCCAGCCGTTTGCGGCCGCTTCCGATCAAACGCTTCGTTGCTTCGTAGGAGAAGCTGTAATTGTCGAAATCCACATAGGGATGAGGGGTGCCGAGCTCGGTGCGCCCGTGACACACAAACGGGAAGTCGTGCTCGAGCAGCAGCTTCACGCGTTCGTCGAATGGTTCGGTGCGCGAGAAGACGATGCCGTCCGCCATGCGGTTGCGCATGATATGGCGTACGGGATCGGTGCTCGGCGCATTGGCGAAATGCGGCGTGACCACCAGGTGATAGGCCGTGTTGCGCAGCGCCTCCGTCAGGCCGCGGATCAACGACGTGCTGAAGCCCAGTATCTCTTCATGGGGATCGAGCACGAGCGTGATGACATTCGTGCGCCCTGTGCGCAGCCTCTGCGCGGCACGGTCGGGCAGATAGCCGATCTCTTCCGCAACCCGCTGCACTTTCTGGCGCGTTTCAAGGGCGATCTGGGGCGCGCCGCCCAGCGCCCGCGATACGGTCGTCACGGCCAGGCCGGTCAGCTCCGCGATCGTGCGAAGCGTAGGCTTGGCCACCGCGTCATCACCTGTCTCGCGTCTCCCGCCTCTGTCCGTACCGTCCATCCGTCGTGCCTCATCAATGCTGCCGAATTACGCGCTTGTAACGTTATAAATCCGCCCAAACGACATTAAAAGACTGGGAGGCGCCCTCTTTACAGCAGCTCTTGGCTCGCCGCCAAGATGACGTTGAGCGGAAACAGTGCGCGCGGCCGCGCACCTTGACACCAACCTGATTTATATCGTTATAAATTCACAGCTGGCGCATTTTGTCGCCATGTCATAGGGGAGGTTTTCATGTCACTGCGTACGATTACAAAGCTTGCTGCGAGTGTCGCGCTTATCGCAATTACCTCGGGTGCCGCAAAGGCGGCCGACAATGTCGAGGTTCTGCACTGGTGGACGTCGGGAGGTGAAGCCGCTGCGCTGGACGTGCTCAAGAAGGACCTCGAATCCAAGGGCGTGACCTGGTCCGACATGCCGGTCGCCGGCGGCGGCGGCGAGGCGGCCATGACCGCGCTGCGCGCCCGTGTCACCGCAGGCAACCCGCCTACGGCCGTGCAGGCGCTGGGCTTCGACATCACCGACTGGGCCAAGCAGGGCGTCGTGGGCGACCTGAGCGAAGTCGCCAATGCGGAAGGCTGGGACAAGGTGATCCCGACCGCGCTGCAGAACTTTTCCAAATTCGATGGCAAGTGGATCGCAGCGCCTGTGAACGTCCACTCCACCAACTGGGTGTGGATCTCCAAGAAGGCGCTGGATGCCGCCGGCGGCAAGGAGCCCCAGAACTGGGACGAGTTCGTCGCCATGCTCGACAAGATGAAGGCAAACGGCATCACGCCGCTCGCCCATGGCGGCCAGCCCTGGCAGGACGCGACCCTGTTTGACGCGGTGGTGCTGTCGCTGGGCACCGACTTCTACAAGGCATCCATGATCGATGTCGACCCCGCGGCGCTGGGCGGCGACAAGATGAAGGAAGCGTTCAGCCGCATGGAAAAGCTGCGCTCCTATGTCGACGACAACTTCTCCGGCCGCGACTGGAACCTGGCTTCGGCCATGGTCATCGAAGGCAAGGCCGGCGCGCAGATGATGGGCGACTGGGCCAAGGGCGAGTTCCTCAAGGCCGGCCAGAAGCCGGGCACCGACTTTGTCTGCATCCGCTTCCCCGGCACTCAGGGCGCTGTCACCTTCAACTCCGACCAGTTCATGATGTTCAAGGTCGGTGAGGACAAGCAGAAGGCGCAGCTCATGATGGCCTCGGCCATCGAGGACCCGAAGTTCCAGTCGGCCTTCAACGTGGTGAAGGGCTCGGTGCCCGCACGCACCGACGTGCCGAACACAGACTTCGACGATTGCGGCAAGAAGGGCATGGCCGACCTGGCCGAGGCCAACGAGAAGGGCACGCTGTTCGGCTCCATGGCCCACGGCCATTCCGTGCCGGCCTCGATCAAAAATGCGATGTACGACGTCGTCACGCGACACTTCAACGGCGACCTGTCGACGGACGACGCGCCGGCCGAACTCGCTGCCGCGGTTGCGGCCGCACAATAAGGCGTGGGGGCCTGCCGGCGGGGGCGATGTCTTTAGCACCCGCCGGCAACTTTGAGAGAGCGCCGTGCAGCCGTCCGGCCGCTCCTGTTCCAGCGCGCAATATCGGTGGCAGATGCCGCCGTTTGCGGGATAACGCATAATGCCGACACGCAATCAGTTGCAGTCCATCGTGCCGAAATTGGTGCTCGCGCCCAGCTTCGCGATGGTCCTGCTCTTCGTCTATGCCTTCATTCTCTACACCGGCTATCTGTCGCTGACGGATTCCAAGATGCTGCCCTCCTACGGGCTGGTCGGCTTCGAGAACTACGCGAAGCTGTGGAAGCTACCGCACTGGTGGCGGGCGCTGACCAACCTGGCGATCTTCGGTGTGCTTTACATCGCGGTGTGCTCGGTGCTCGGCCTGTTCCTGGCCATTCTGCTCGACCAGAAGATAAGGGCAGAGGGTTTTCTGCGCCCGATCTATCTCTACCCGATGGCCCTGTCCTTCATTGTCACTGGCACCGCGTGGAAGTGGTTCCTCGACCCGGGCATTGGCCTCGAGCACACCATGCAGATGTGGGGCTGGGAGAGTTTCTCCTTCACCTGGATCAAGGACCGCAATCTGGCGATCTACACGGTTGTGATGGCCGCGGTCTGGCAGTCGTCGGGCTTCGTCATGGCGATGTTCCTGGCGGGCCTGCGCGGCGTGGACAACGAGATCATCAAGGCGGCCCAGATCGACGGCGCCTCGACCACGACCATCTATCGCCGCATCATCATCCCGCTGATGCGGCCCGTTTTCCTGTCGGCCTTCGTGGTGCTCGCCCACCTGGCCATCAAGTCTTATGACCTGGTGGTGGCGCTGACCGGCGGCGGGCCGGGGCAGGCGACCGAACTGCCGGCTACCTTCATGTATTCCTACACCTTCACCCGCAACCAGATGGGCATCGGCGCCTCGTCTGCGGTGATCATGCTGATCATGATCTTCTCCATCATCGTCCCATATCTCTATTCGGAACTGCGGGGAGGGCCGCGCCAATGAGCCTGCCTTCATCCGACAACGCGACGCAGGTCAACAGGCTGACGCGCGGGCTGATCTATATCGTGCTCGTGCTGTTTGCGATCTACTACCTGCTGCCGCTCTACGTGATGATCGTGAACTCGGTGAAGCCGCTCTCCGAAATCCGCGAAGGCAACATGCTCGCCTTTCCGAGAGAAGTGACGCTCGATCCATGGTTCACCGCCTGGTCGACGGCGCAGATCGGAGTGCAGGCGACCGGCCTGAAACCCTATTTCATCAACTCGATCCTGATGGCGGTGCCAGCGGTGGCGATCTCGACATTCCTCGGAGCGCTGAACGGCTTTGTCCTGACCAAATGGCGTTTCAGGGGCGACAATCTGGTGTTCGGGCTGATGTTGCTGGCCTGCTTCATCCCGTTCCAGATCGCGCTCATTCCCGCCGCCCGCATCCTGGGCATGCTCGGCGTTGCCGGGACGACGCGCGGGCTGGTGTTGATCCATGTGGCCTATGGCCTCGGCTTCACAACCCTGTTCTTCCGCAACTACTATGCCGCCTTTCCGACCGAACTGGTAAAGGCCGCGCAGATCGACGGCGCCAGCTTCTTCCAGATTTTCCGACGCATCCTGCTGCCGTCCTCCGCGCCGATCATCGTGGTGACGGTGATCTGGCAGTTCACCAACATCTGGAACGATTTCCTGTTCGGCGCCTCCTTCGGCGATTTCAAGTCGCAGCCCATGACAGTGGCGCTGAACAACCTCGTGTCGTCCTCGAGCGGCGTGAAGGAATACAACGTCCATTTTGCCGGCGCGATCCTGGCGGCGCTGCCGACCCTGGTCGTCTACATCGTGTCGGGCCGGTATTTCGTGCGGGGCCTCATGGCCGGCGCGGTGAAGGGTTAGAGCATCGGACCGAAAAGTGGAATCCGGTTTTCGGAAAATCCGATGCTCAGATAAAGAGATAGATCGCATGTCGTTCCTACAAATCCGCAATCTCGAAAAGACCTTCGGCAGCGTGAAGGTTCTGAAGGGCATCGATCTCGACGTCGAGGAGGGCGGCTTCCTGGTCCTTGTCGGACCCTCCGGTTGCGGCAAGTCTACCCTGCTCAACTCCATCGCCGGGCTGGAGGCCATCACCGGTGGCTCGATCAGCATCGGCGGCAGGGTGATCGACAAGCTGCATCCTTCGCAGCGCGACATTGCCATGGTCTTCCAGTCCTATGCGCTGTACCCAAACATGAGCGTGGCGGGAAACATCGGCTTTGGCATGGAGATCCGCGGCGTGCCGAAGCCGGAGCGCGAAAAGGCCATCGCTTCCGTTGCCGAGATGCTGCAGATCGGCCATCTGCTCGACCGCAAGCCCAGCCAGCTTTCCGGCGGCCAGCGCCAGCGCGTCGCAATCGGCCGGGCGCTGGTGCGCAATCCGCAGGTGTTCCTGTTCGACGAACCGCTGTCCAACCTCGACGCCAAGCTCCGCGTCGACATGCGCACCGAAATCAAGCGCCTGCATCAGCGTATGGGCACGACCATCGTCTATGTCACGCACGACCAGATCGAAGCGATGACGCTGGCGACCAAGATAGCGGTGCTGAAGGACGGGCTGCTACAGCAATCGGGCACGCCGGCGGAAATCTACAACAACCCGGCCAATCTCTTCGTCGCTGACTTCATGGGCTCGCCCGCCATGAACCTCATCCCGGTGACGATCGCCAAGAACGGTTCGTGCGTCTCCCTCTCGACGCACCGCGACGAACAGGAACCGCTGGTGCTCGGCGTGCCCAATGCACCTTCAGGGTTGGCCGCGCATAACGGCAAGGAGGTGATCTTCGGCATCCGCCCCGAAGCCCTGACCGACCGCGACGGCGCTGACCGCAATGCGCTCAATGTCGCCGAGAGCGAATGCCTGATCGAGGTGGTCGAGCCAGCGGGCTCCGACACTTTCGCCGTGACCCGTCTGGGCAAGAAGCACGTCACCGCGCGGCTGCGCGCAGACGCAAATGTCGCCGCCGGCAACAAAATGAAGCTGGCGTTCAATCTCGACAAGGCGGTGTTCTTCGACCCGGCCAGCGGCCAGCGGATCGTCTGAGGGGCGGAGAGTGACCGCCGTCAACAGCCGCGCTCTGGCCGCCGAAGCGAAAGCGGCCGCCACCGCCGCAGCAGTGGCTGGATCGAACTGGCGGCTCACATGGGATCGTGGGCAGGCCGACGTCTTCGCCACTGGCGGTTCCCTGCACAACCTGGTTTTCCGCCTGGACAATGGCTGTGCCGTCGCGCCGCTGGCGGAAGCCCCCTGGATCGGTGATCCCTCTGTCGGGACAGATGCATCGATCCCGGCGCATCTGCACCAGCTTGGCGGCGAGTGGGCTTGCGTTCCGTTCGGGACGGCAATGGTTGACCCGCTTCACCACGGTTTTGGCACAGACAACGCATGGCATGCAGTGGAACAAGCGGCGGATGCGATCACGCTGGCCATCGACTATCCGGAACACCATCCGATAAAGAGCCTGGAGCGCCGTTTAATTGGGGTTGCGGGGCAGGCGGCCATCGCCATTGAGTTGACGGTCGAAGCGCGGACCCAATGCATCTTGCCGGTTGGCCTGCATCCGATCTTCCGGCTTCCCGAAGAAGGGCGCGGCATGCGGCTAGATCCCGGTCCCTTTGTGCGCGGTTATACCTTTCCGAAGGTGTTCGAACCGGGCGTCTCACGTCTGAGGCCAGGTGCAGAGTTCACGTCACTCGACGCAGTGCCGCTGGCGGGCGAGGGGGTAGCCGATCTTTCGCGGCCGCCGGCCGATCTGCGCGAAGAAATACTTCAACTTGCCGACGTGGGCGGCTGCGTTTGCATCGACTACCCGGACGACGGGTATCGAGCGCGGCTGGACTGGAACGCGGATGACTTTCCCTCGCTGGTAATATGGCTCTCCAATCGAGGCCGCGCCGCGCCGCCCTGGTCGAACAGCTTTCGGGGCATCGGCATTGAGCCGGTGAACGGCTTTTTCGACGACACGGGACTTGCATTCCATGCACCGGCTGACCTGGCGCTTGGACGCCAATTCCACGCCGGCGAGAGATGGACGACACACTATCGAATTTCGGCATCCATTCTTGCCGCCCCCCAACATGAAGGACCGACAGCATGAAGCGCTCGCGCGTCAATGAAATCATCCGCGAAGGAGACGCCTTCATCCGCTCCTTCGGCTATGTCATGCCGCCTTTCGCCTATTGGTCGCCGGGGGAGATGAAGACGCGGCGCCCTGCCGGAATCATCGACTCGCGCCTCGGCTGGGACATCACCGACTACGGGCAAGGCAAATTTGACGAGCTCGGCCTGTTCCTGTTCACCGTGCGCAACGGCCGCGCAGAGGACCTCTCGCGCGGCAAGGGCATGCTCTACGCCGAAAAGATCATGATCTCGCGCAAGGACCAGCTTTCACCCATGCACCGCCATGTGGTGAAGGCCGAGGACATCATCAACCGCGGCGGCGGTAAGCTGGTCATCGAGCTGTTCATGCCGGACGAAGAGGGAAATATAGACCGAAACCGCGAGGTCGAGGTTCCGACAGACGGTGTCATCCGCAAGCTGCCGGCAGGCGGCTTGTTGAAGCTCGATCCCGGCGAGAGCGTGACCCTGCTGCCCGGCGTGTGGCATGCGTTCTGGGGCGAGGGGGCAGACGTGCTGATTGGTGAGGTATCGACCGTGAACGACGACCTGACTGACAACATCTTTGCCGATCCGATCGGGCGCTTTTCCAGCATCGAGGAAGACGAGGCGCCGCTGCATCTGCTGGTGTCGGACTACGACCGCTTCATCGACGGCAAGGGCTGATAGGGCCGGACACGGACCACACTCGGTTGGACAAGGGGCGGCGGCTTTAAAGAAGACCCGCCGCCCCTTCCAATTCAGTGCCAGCTGTCGAGGCCAAGTAGCTTGCGGCCAAGCTCGTTCAACTCAGCCGTCTTGGCGTTCTTCTTTTCCCACTCGCGTGGGTCGCCGGGGAACGCCGCACGCGTTGGTGCCTCGCGCTCGCGCCAGGAGTGGATGCGGGCTTCGCGTTCTTCGTTGTCTTCCTCGTCGGCCGGAAACATCGAGATGTATTGCGCCATGCGCACCCGGTCCTTGGAGTGGTTTGGCCGCACCCCATGCGCCAGCAGCGTGTTGAAGATCAGAAGGTCGCCGGGGTTCATCTCGATATTGGTGATCGTCAGGCCGGTCAGGTCCGGGTGGTGCGGATCGCGATCGGCGGGCTGCGTCTTCACCCATTCCTCGAAATTCTCGAACAATTCGGGAATGCACTGGAAGCCGCCGATGTCGCCATCCTGCTTGACGAGCGAAAGCACGCCCTGGACGCCGATCGGCAGGGGCCGAAGCGAAGTATCGCTGTCCCAGTGGATGAAGCCGTTCGGGTTGCCCGGCGTTTTCTTGGGCGGATTGAGATTGGCGCGATCAATGGCAACCCAGAGATCCTCCCTGTCCCAGATGTCGACGAAGGCATCGTAGACGCGCTGTACCTGCCGATTGTCCCAGAGGTACTGGTGGTTGTAGATTTCTACCATGCCGGCGCCGTTCAGCTCCTTCATCAAATGATCGCGGCGCTGCGGCGCATACCAGGTTGATGGATCCTTCGGGTCCTTTTCGTCGAATTCCCAAAGCAGGTCGATCAGCCGCTGGACATTCTCCTGCGGCACGGCGTTGCGCACGATCACATAGCCCTTTGTGGTCCAGTGCTGCCAATCGGCCTCGCTGAGCACGCGCAGCGGCAGCGTCTTCTTGATGTCCTTGAGCTGCGTGGTGACGTTCTTCGACGTCGGATGGCTGTCCTTCTTCAGATCTGTCGCGTGCGCCACGGTTTCCTCCATTTTCCGCCTGGTCCTTGATGGCACGATGCTAGTGCGAGCCCGCGGAGGGAAGTTGTACTGGTGGCGCTCATCCTGATACTATTCTGGCGTTTCAATGCGAATGTTGCCCGAATGAAGCCGTTTCTGGAAAAGCTGCAGCCGATGCCTGGCACTTCATGGGCCATGCTCAACCGCCGGCTCGACGACCAACTTCCCTTCCAGTGGCATCACCATCCGGAGCTGGAACTGACGCTGACGCTCAATTCGCGCGGACAGCGTTTTATTGGCGATCACATTGGCAGCTATGACGACGGCGACCTCGTGCTGATCGGGCCGAACCTTCCGCATAGCTGGAGTTCGTCCGAGAAAATCGACCAAGCTGGCCCGCACGTTGCGTTGGTCATGTGGTTTCGGCCGGAATGGGCGCAGACGCTTGCGGGCACGTTCGTCGAACTCGGCGCCGTTGCTGCCATGGTGGAGCGCGCCGCCACCGGGTTGAAATTCACCGACGCCTATGCTGCGAAGGCGCGGCCGGTCATCGAGGACCTGTTTACGCGCCCGCCACACGAGCGGCTGCTGTGCCTTATGCAGGTGCTGAACATGCTGGCGCAGGATGCTGGCGCCGAGCCGCTTGCGAGCCCGCGAAGCGTGCCGACGCCGTCCAGTCAGGATCGTTCAAGGATCGACCGTGTGCTCGATCACATCCATCTCAATTACGCAGCGGGCCTATCGCTCTCGGAACTGTCCGATGTCGCGGCACTAAGTCAGTCGGGCCTGCACCGGCTGTTTCGCCGTCACACGCATATGTCGATCACGGACTACATCATGCGTCTGAAGATCGGCGAGGCCTGCGCCATGCTTTCCGGCACCTCGAAGCCGATCGCGCATATAGCCGAGGCCGTGGGCTACGAAACGCTTGCCAACTTCAACCGGCAGTTCAGGGCGCTCAAGGGAATGACGCCCCGCAGCTATCGCCGGAGCTTTCGCGCCGCGGGGTGAGGTTTAGGCGCCCCAGACGACAAGGAGCGGGTGAAAGCCCTTTACGAGTCTCGTTTCGCCGCTGAAACGTCAGTCCATAAGGCATTTCCTGATGAAGTGCAGCCAGGTGTCGTGGCGCCGCACGGTCATGCGCGGCAGGAGCAGCATGTCGTCCTGCGGCCGGGCGTGGCCCCGGTTCACCGTGGTCGCGTTTGTGTAACCCGCTTCCTCGACTATCTGCCGGAGCTCGCCATTCTGACCGCCGTAGGGATAGCAGAAGGCGTCGACGGCGCTGCCCAGCATGTCTTCCAGCTCGTGGCGGGCGTCGGTGATCTGGCGCCGCGCCTCGCTTGGCGCGACGGTTGGCAGCCGCACATGATCTAGCGTGTGCGAGCCGACCTCATGGCCGCGCGCTGCCCACTCCCGCATCTCGGCCTTCGACATGCAGGCGGCATAGGGAACGCCCAGCGGCACGTCCCATTCATTGGAGCCGCCGATCTGCCGGCTGACGAAATAGTTCGTGGCCGTGAAGCCGAATTCCTGCAGCACGGGCATCGCATTGACATAGACGTTGCGAAAGCCGTCGTCGAAGGTAATGCCCGCGACCTTGCCGGTCTTCTCGCCGCGCAAATAGGGCAACAGGTCGCGCATCGAGAGGCCGGTGAAGCCCAGCCGCTTTAGCCACGTCATCTGGCGGCGAAAATCGCGCGGATCGACCGTCAGCGCGCGAAAGCGGCTGCCGCGCGGGGCGGGGATGTCGATCTGGTGGTACATGAAGATCGGAATTGGCATGTCTGGCACCGCTCAACGACGACGCATTGCCGCCAGCCTTGCGCGCATCGCAATTCTGGCTCTGTAGATCGGGCGCAACAGCTCGCGCTTGAGTTTCGAAATCTGCCGCTTCGGCTTGAGAGTGCTGCCGCCAAGGGTGGGCGATATTTCCCGAATTCCCCCAGGTACGACAGACCGGGGCACCACGCCGGTCACCCACGGCATCTGGAGCAGAACGTCGACCGGACGATCCACGGTTTCGGTTGCCTTGAGCAATCGTGCCGCCGCGTCGCGGCTGACGAGCTGCGTCACCATGCCAAGCCCAGCGCAGACGGGCTCGATCAGCGAAACGTCTTTCGACCGGGCTACGATCCGGCCGTTGTCGCGGCCGTCGCGGAAGGGAAAACGGATGAAGCCTTCGCGCTCGATATTCGCCAGTGCGAGTTCGAGCCCATCGAAGAAGGGCGCGACTGGGGCCGCATCGTCTTCCATGATGAGCGCGGCGTCGAGCTTCTGGTCGAGAATGGCCTGCCAGGCGCGCCGATGGGACAGGAAGCAGGCGATCTCGTTGCGGTTCAGTTCAAACGGGTAGATTGGCCGATGCAGGCGAGGGCGGTAGAATTTTTGAATGCCCTCTTCGTCAAGCAGCTTTCCGTCCACGGCATCGATGACTTCCGCCGGGAAGGGCAAGCTGGTCAAAAGCGTTTGGACGTGCTCCCTGCGCTGCTCTGCGCGCGCGAGGTGGATGATGAACGCCTTTACGATCATGCAGTATCTTTCAGGCCCAAAAGCTGGAATTAAGTCAGTAAGCTTCGGAAGTTCTTACACCAAGTAGCCGATGCTGGAAGCCCGTAAGCACTATCAAGGCGCTGCTCCGAATCCATTCGGCCGCAAATTCCGTCAGGCGCAACGAGTGTCAACCGGCGGCTAGCCATCTCTCCAGTGTCGATGCACTCGTGCCCAGTTCTCGCCACAATCGGTTAACGGTGCGCTAACAAATTACCGAATATGAGAGGGATTGGAGCTGTGAATGCGGGCGGATGTCCACCGCATTTGGTTTTGTATTGCGTAGCTTGATGACATCTTCAGGGGACAATCGATAATGCTGATTTTGGCGCGCCGGCACATTCGCCGCGCTTCAACCGTCGCTGTTTTTGCGTTGTCCGCTGCTTTTCTTGCCGCTTGTGCAGCCCCGACGCCAAAGCCTGCCAGCAAGAAGCGTCCGAAGGAGTTCTTCGCCGAGTCCGAATACGGGGTCAAGGCCAGTCCGCGGGTTACCAACAAGCGTTCGAACCTACCGCGTGGAGGAGGGCGAGACCAGCTCGGCCGCCCCTACACGGTGCGCGGGAAGGTCTACTATCCGAAAGAAGAAAAGAACTACAAGGTGGTCGGCGCCGCTTCCTGGTATGGCGATGCCTTCCATGGCCGCCTTACCGCCAACGGCGAAATCTACGATATGACGCACCTTACGGCGGCGCACCCGACCATGCCGCTGCCGAGCTACGCGCGGGTCACCAACACGAAGAACGGAAACTCCGTCATCGTGCGCGTCAACGATCGCGGCCCATACTCGGACGACCGCGTGATCGATCTCTCGCGCCGAGCTGCCGAAATGCTCGACTATATGAACGGTGGTACGGCCGATGTGAAGGTCGAATATGTCGGTCGTGCACCGCTCGATGGCCAGGACGACCAGTTCCTGCTCGCGTCGTTCCGGCCGGGCAATGGCGCGCCGGATCCGTCGATCGGTTTGCCCAGCGGTGTCATGATCGCCATGAACGGGTCGACACCCAGTGCGAATGTTGGATCGATGGTCCCGGTGCCCACCTTCTCGCCAATGCAGCCGCAACTACCGACCTCGAGCGACCTGCCGTTCGGCCAGGCCATTGCGGTCAGCAGCGTCATTTTGCCGGATTTCGGGCCGATCGTTCCCCAGCGGCCGACCCGGCCCACACAGCTTGCGCTTGCCAGCATGTCCTACGCGGCAGAAGCTCAGAGCAGCGCTGCAGCTGCATTTGCAGCGGTGGATGGAGGGGGCATTGCTGGCGACGCGCAGTGGAAGCGCGGCGATCAGGGTTCCGTTTCGAGCCCGATCGCAGCCTACATTGCGGTCGGAACCTTCAGCCGAAGCGACGAAGCCAAGCAGGTTGCCCGCTCTCTTTCGGCGGTTGGCAAGGCAACGGTCGAACGCACCCGCATCAAGGGGGCGAGCCTTTACACGGTCAGCCTTCATGCAGACGGCCGGGCTTCTCTCGACGCGATGCTGGAAAGCGCCTGGGCGAATGGCGCGCCGGACGCGTTTCCGGTTCGAGACTAGTTGTTGAGGCTGTGGTGGCATGAAGTCGGGCGGGGCAGGGCCCCTCTCGGCGTCGAACACTTGCTACCTTGTCGATTGGCCTGTTACCCTATTTCCAGTCCAAGCTGCAAATTAACTGGACTGGTGTTGTGATGCCTTTTCGACCGTCTTTCTTTGCCGCGTTTTTGAGCCTCGCACTGGTTTTTAGCTTTGCGGCATCCGCCAACGCTCAATTGTTCGAATCGAAGGCCAAAGAGGCTTTCATGATCGATGCGGACACGGGATCGATCCTTTTTTCCAAGAACGCCGACACGCCATTTCCGCCAGCTTCGCTTGCCAAGCTCATGACCATGGAGGTCGTGTTCCATGCGATCAAGGAAGGCCGCTACACTCTCGACGATACATTCGCGGTCAGCGAAAATGCGTGGCGCAACGGCGGCGCAAAGTCCGGCGGCTCGACCATGTTCGCCGCCCTCAAGTCCACCATCCGCCTGGAGGATTTGATCAAGGGGATCGCCGTGCAGTCCGCTAATGATGGCTGCATCATCATTGCCGAAGGCATGGCCGGCAGCGAGGAGAATTTCGCAACGCTGATGACCGAGCGCGCACGCGAACTGGGTCTCACGAAGTCGGTGTTCAAGAATTCCACGGGCCTTCCCGCCGATGGCCAGGTGATGACGGCGCGCGAACTCGTCGAACTGTCTGAGCACATCTGGCGCGAATACCCTGATCTCTACAAATATTTTGCCGAGCCGGACTTTACCTGGAACAAGATCACCCAGCGCAATCGCAACCCGATCCTTGCCATGGACATCGGTGGAGATGGCCTGAAGACTGGCTATACGGAGGAATCCGGCTACGGCATCGTGGGTTCGGTCAGCCGTGACGGCCGCCGCATCTTCGTGGCCCTCAGCGGAATGAGCAGCGACCGCGAGCGCTCCGAGGAGGTGCGCAAGATCCTGGACTGGGGCATGCGGGCCTTCCAGAAGACCCAGTTGTTTGCCGATGGCGAGGTCGTGGCAGAAGCAGGCATATACGGCGGGGCCAAATCGGGTATCGCGCTGAAGGCACACGGGCCGATTTCGATTCTGGTTCCGATCACCAACCGCGACCGACTGACCGCGCAGGTGGTCTATGAGGGGCCAATCATCGCACCGGTCGAAGAGGGAACCCGAATTGGCACCTTGCGCGTCAAGATCGGCGACACGCTAAGCCAGGAAACACCGCTCTATGCGGCTGAAAGCGTGGGGCTGGGTCCCTTGCACAGGCGTGCTCTCGACGCGGTCGGAGAGTTGCTCATCGGCTGGATGCGCTGATCATCGTAAAAGTGGACGTATCGTCCCCACCGGCATAAGACGGGGTCAACCGGTGCCGGACCGCAGTTCCGGTCCGAGTAAGGACAATTGAATTGACGCGCGGACTTTTCATAAGCTTCGAAGGTGGCGAGGGCGCCGGCAAGTCGACGCAGATCAAGCTGCTGGCGGCCAAGCTTCGTGCGAAGGGCTATCGGTTGACCGTCACGCGGGAGCCCGGCGGTTCGCCCGGCGCGGAAGCGGTACGCCACGTCATTCTGTCGGGCGCGGCCGAGACTTTCGGCCCGAAGATGGAAGCTTTGCTGTTTGCAGCAGCGCGCTCCGACCATATCGAGCAGGTCATCCGGCCAGCCATCGAGCGCGGCGACATCGTGCTGTGCGATCGCTTCGTCGATTCATCGCGCGTCTATCAGGGCGGTTCGGGGGAAATCGATCCTGTCTTCATGACGGCACTCGAGCGCGTCTCGCTCAACGGCATGATGCCGGACCTGACGCTGATCTTCGATATCGATCCGGCGCTCGGAATGCAGCGTGCGACAGCGCGGCGGGGCGATGATGCCGCGGACAGGTTCGAGAAGGAGACGCTCGCGGTCCATCGAAGCCGCCGCGAAGCCTACCTTGAAATCGCCCGCAAGGAGCCCGAGCGCTGCATCGTCATTGACGCGTCGCAGCCCGTTGAGACGGTCGAGCACGCGGTGACGGAAGTTGTTTTCCGGACCGTCGAGGCGTGTTTTGCAAGCGCCCCGGGCCAGGCCCAGGAGGCGTGATGTTCGAACGCATCGCACCAGAGCAGCACGACACTCTGGACGGCGTGCCGGAGCCGGCCGAAAACCCGTTCCTGTTCGGGCATGAGACCGCAGCTGCCATGCTTGCCGCCGCCTACCGCGCCCGAAAACTGCCGCACGCGCTGCTGCTGGCCGGGCCCCAGGGCATCGGCAAGGCGACGCTGGCGTTTCATCTTGCCTATCACCTGTTGAAGAACCCGGAGCCTTCGCAAGCTCCGGAGACGCTGTCTTCGCCTGATCCGGCCTCGCCGCTGTATCGTCAGGTCGCGATGGGGGCGCATCCGGGCGTCCTTCACCTGACACGGCCGCTGAATGAAAAGACGAAGGCCTTCAAGACGGTCCTGACCGTGGATGAAATCCGCAAGGTCAACCGGTTCCTCTCAATGACTTCCCATGATGGAAGCTACCGCGTGGTGATCGTCGATCCCGCCGACGACATGAACACCAATGCGGCAAACGCACTGCTCAAGAACCTCGAGGAGCCCCCGGCAAAGACGCTGTTCATCCTCATCACCCATTCGCCGGGCGGCCTGCTGCCCACGATCCGTTCGCGCTGCCAGATGGTTAGGTTGTCGCCGCTCGACGCAGGCACTCTGCTGCAGGCGCTTGGGCGCGCCGACACTCCGCTGCCGGACAGCGCGGAAGCGCGCGCGGCGCTTGCGGAGCGGGCAGGGGGCAGCGCGCGCAACGCAATCGTCCTGACACAATATGGCGGGCTGGAGATCGCGGAGGCCGTCGACGGGCTTCTGGCCGCGCCGCATCTGGACGTGGCCGCCGCGCACAAGCTGGCCGAGGTGGTGGCCGCGCGCGACCAGGCAATGCGTTTCGACATCTTCAACCGCCATGCCCTCGACCTGCTTGCGGATGCCGCCAGCGCCGCCGCACTGAACAGCGATGTCGTGCTGGCCAACCGCTTTTCCGAAGCATGGCAGGAGGCGCGGGCGTCGATCAATGAGGCCGAGATATACAATCTCGACAAGAAGCAGCATGTGCTTAACATGATCATGCGTCTCAACGCGGCCATGCGAATGTGAAGCTCGTCCACTGGCGCGGGATAGCAATCGCTTTCCCGATGCGTTATCTCACCGCTCAATTCACCATTTGAAGTACGAACGGCTTCTTCATGTCCCGCGAAAAATTCTATCTGACGACAGCCATATCCTACCCCAACGGCAAGCCTCACATCGGCCACGCCTACGAGCTGATCGCGACAGACGCGCTGGCACGCTTCCAGCGGCTCGATGGCAAAAACGTTTTCTTCCTGACCGGCACCGACGAGCACGGCATCAAGATGCTGCAGACGGCGCGAAAGGAAGGCATCACCCCGCGCGAGCTGGCCGACCGCAATACGGCCGAGTTCCAGCGCATGGCCGAAGCGCTGAATGCGTCCAACGACGACTTCATCCGCACTTCAGAAAAGCGCCACTATGAGGCTTCCCAGGCGATCTGGAAGGCCATGGTCGCCAGCGGCGACATCTACAAGGGCGGCTACGCCGGCTGGTATTCGGTTCGCGACGAAGCCTATTACGGCGAGGAGGAAACCGAGGTCCGCCCCGACGGCATCCGCTACGGACCGCAAGGGACGCCGGTGGAATGGGTGGAGGAAGAAAGCTATTTCTTCCGCCTGTCGGCCTATCAGGACCGGCTGCTAGCGCACTACGAGAAGCACCCTGAATTCGTCGGCCCGCCGGAGCGGCGCAACGAGATCGTCAGCTTCGTCAAATCCGGACTGAAGGACCTGTCGGTTTCCCGCACCACCTTCGACTGGGGCATTCCGGTGCCTGGCGACGAGAAGCACGTGATGTATGTCTGGGTCGATGCCTTGACCAACTACATCACGGCTCTTGGCTATCCGGACACCAATGCCGAACGCTGGCGCTATTGGCCCGCCGATGTTCACGTCATTGGCAAGGACATCACCCGCTTCCACACGGTCTACTGGCCCGCATTCCTGATGTCTGCCGGCCTCGAATTGCCGAAGCGTGTCTTCGGCCACGGCTTCGTGTTCAACCGCGGCGAGAAGATGTCGAAGTCGGTCGGCAACGTGATCGACCCGTTCGCGCTGGTTTCGCACTATGGCCTCGACCAGGTTCGCTACTTCCTTCTGCGCGAGGTGCCGTTCGGCCAGGATGGCAACTACAGCCACGAGGCGATCGTCAACCGCACCAACGCCGACCTTGCCAACGACCTAGGCAATCTCGCCCAGCGCTCGCTGTCGATGATCGCCAAGAATTGCGGCGGCGTGGTTCCGCAGCGCGGCACCCTGGCCGAGGCCGACAACGCATTGCTGGAGCAGGCCAGTGCAGCGCTCGTCACCGCGCGCAAGACGATGTCCGAGCAGGCAATCCATCAGGCGCTCGCCGCCATCTTTGCCGTCGTTGCCGAGGCAAACCGCTATTTCGCCGCGCAGGAACCCTGGGCGCTCAAGAAAACAGACCATGCGCGCATGGAAACCGTGCTTTACACGACGGCCGAAACGATCAGGCGCGTCGGCATCATGTGCCAGCCCTACATCCCGGAGGCAGCGTCCAGGCTGCTCGACCTTCTCGCCATTCCGGCCGAGGAGCGCAGCTTCGACAGGATCGCCGACAACCACGCGCTGACGCCGGGAACCGCGCTGCCGGCTCCCCAGGCGGTTTTCCCACGCTATGTAGAGCCTGCCGCCGCCGAGTCGTGAAAATGCTTGTCGATAGTCACTGCCATCTCGACTTTCCCGACTTCGCCCAGGAGCGCGCCGACATCGTCGCGCGCGCCCAGGCAGCGGGAGTCGGGCGCATGGTCACGATTTCCACGCGGGTGAAGCGGTTTCCCGAGATATTGGAGATCGCGGAGGCCTTCGACCCGGTGTACTGTTCTGTCGGCACGCATCCGCACAATGCCGGCGAAGAGATCGACGTCACGGCGGACGATCTCGTAAAGCTGGCAGCACATCCGAAGGTGGTGGCGATCGGCGAGGCCGGGCTCGACTATTTTTACGACAAGGCGCCGCGCGATGCGCAGGCGCAGAGCTTCCGAGCCCACATCGATGCGGCCCGCCGCACCGGTCTGCCGCTGGTCATCCATTCGCGCGACGCCGACGACGACATGATCGCAATCCTGGAGGAAGAAAGCGGGAAGGGGGCTTTCCCCTTCGTGCTGCACTGCTTCTCGTCGGGACGAATGCTTGCCCAAGCGGGCGTGCGGCTCGGAGGTTATGTCTCGTTTTCCGGTATAGTGACGTTCAAGAAGTCGGAGGAATTGCGCGCGATCGCGGCGGAGGTGCCTCGTGACAGGCTGTTGGTCGAGACGGACGCACCCTATCTGGCGCCGGTGCCGTATCGAGGCAAGCGCAACGAACCCGCCTATGTCGCGCACACCGCCAAGGTGCTGGGGGAAACGCTGGGCCTTGGCGAGGAAGAGATCGCCGCAATCACGACTGACAATTTCTTCCGCCTCTTCAGCAAGATGCCACGACCGGCGCAGGGCGCCTGAGGCATGACGGACCTGCTTCGCCTCACCATCCTTGGCTGCGGCTCATCGCCGGGAACGCCGCGGATCACGGGCGATTGGGGCGATTGCGATCCGCAGAACCCAAGGAACCGGCGCCGCCGCGCCGCCGCCATGGTCGAGCGTGTCTCCGCCAGCGGTGCCGTCACGCGGGTTGTGATCGACACCGGCCCGGATTTCCGCGAGCAGATGCTGATGGCGGGCGTGAAGCGGATCGATGCGGTCGTCTATACGCATCCGCACGCCGACCATATCCATGGCATCGATGACCTGCGTGGATTCGTGCTGGAACAGCGCCAGCTTGTGGACATCTATGCCGACCAGCCGACCCTGAACCGCCTGTACGAGGCGTTCGGCTATTGTTTCGAAACGCCGCTCGGCAGCTCCTATCCGCCGATCCTGCGGGCGCATGAGATCGAGCATTCGGACCCGGTGTCGATTGAAGGAGAGGGGGGCACCCTCACCTTCATGCCGCTGCCGCAGATACATGGCGACATCATCTCGCTCGGCTTTCGTGTGGGACCGATGGCCTATTGCTCCGACGTCAGCCACTTTCCGCCGGCGACGGCCGAACTGATGCAGGACCTCGACGTGCTGGTAATCGATGCTCTGCAATATCGACCCCACCCGAGCCATCTTTCGCTCAATGAAGCTCTGGAATGGATCGATCGGCTGAGGCCCAAGCGGGCTGTGCTGACGCATATGCACGTGCCGCTGGACTACGCCACCGTCACCGACCAGACGCCGGAGAACGTCGAACCGGCCTATGATGGCATGATCATCGAAATCCCTTTGAAATCAATGTGAACGAGGTGGAGGCTCAACTATGGCTGGCAGTATCGATCGCGTGATGGAAGCTGCGGCGGCCGCCGGGCTCGAGATCGAAATTCGTCGCATGGGAGCCTCCACGCGTACCGCCGAAGAAGCTGCGGAACAATGCGGCTGTTCGCCCGCACAGATCGTGAAATCACTGGTTTTTCAAGGCGAAAGCAGCGGAAAGCTCTACCTGTTCCTGGTTTCGGGACCCAATCAGCTCGATCTTTCCAAAGCTGCGGAACTCGTTTCGGAAGCGCTCAAGCGCGCCGACCCGCGTCACATCCGCGAGCAGACCGGTTTTGCCATCGGCGGCGTCTCGCCATTGGGGCATTTGATCGAGATCCCGGCCTTCGCCGATGAGACGCTGCTGTCCTTCGATCTGGTCTGGGCAGCGGCCGGCGCGCATGACGCCGTGTTTTCCTCCGAGCCCACGGCCTTGTTCGCTGCCGCACGCGCTAGAACGGCCGACCTGGCCGCGTAAGCTCATGTGGCGGGAACGCCACGAGGTTCGCGTCGAAGATGATGCTGTAGCCCGGAGGCCGACTCTGGTGTTCCTGACATCGCGCCTTGGCCTCTCTTGGCCGGGTTCATGAACTTGTGAGTTCCATAATCTATCTTATGTGACTTTTATTTGTAGCCGCAAAGTTAGAATGTCCTGAATCTGCAAAGTAAGAATGTCACACTCCCCGCGTTTGAGACGTGGGGGTTGCGGATGGGACTGGTTGCGATGAGCGAGCGTGATCTGCAGCGGATCG